>NZ_LZDG02000068.1:0-367 GCF_001672555.2 Pseudomonas sp. AU11447
GCCTAAGCGAAAAACCGGATGTCCGGGGCAAGACCTTTGCCTCCTTTGGGGCGTTTGCCAAAGGAGGTCGCCCGAGGGGGCGAAACAAAAAGTCCAAGCGCACGCCGGTGCGACGCAGGAAACCAAGGCGCGAAGCAGACACATCGCGGACGGAGTCCGCTCCTACGAGTAGGCATCGTGCCACAGCAGGTTCGCGAGCAAGCTCGCTCCTACAAAAGAAAAAGCGGAGCCCCATGCGAGGCTCCGCTTTTCGTTGTGCCGGGAGAATTACTTGCCGGCAGTCAGCGCGTTATAGCTGGTCATCAGATTCCGATAATCCGGAATGTGATTCGAGCACAGCGCCGCCAGCCCTTCGATATCGTTACGC
>NZ_LZDG02000069.1:0-118147 GCF_001672555.2 Pseudomonas sp. AU11447
GCCGCCGTCGACTTCCTTGGCACTGCCGGTGCGCGCAAGCTGATCAACGTGGCCGACGGTACTGTGGCCGCCGACAGCCAGGAAGCCATGAACGGTGGCCAGCTGTTCAGCACCAACCAGCGGGTCGAGCAGAACGCTACGGATATCGCTGGCAACACAGCCTCGATCGGTGACCTGAATACCCGTACCACCCAGAACACCGCTGATATCGCCGGCAACACGGTGGCGATCAGCGGCCTGGATGGCCGTGTCACCCAGAACACCACGGATATCAGTGGCATCAACACCACCCTCGCCAGCATGAGCGGCACGCTGTCCGACGCCCTGGTCTACGACTCGGCGGCGCACGACAAGATGACCCTCGGGAGTACCGGCAAGAGCGTCCAGTTGACCAACGTCAAGGCCGGCCAGTTGTCCGAGGACAGCACCGATGCAGTCAACGGTGCGCAGCTGTTCGATACCAACAACAAGGTTGCTGTGATCGATGGCCGCGTCACTGGCCTGGAAAGCAGCGTCAACAACATGGTCAGCGGCGGCGGCATCAAGTACTTCCACACCTCGTCGACCCAGGCCGACTCGGTGGCCAGCGGTGCCAATGCCATTGCCGTTGGCGGTAACGCCAAGGCCAGCGGCGACGGGGCAGTTGCGCTCGGCGAAGGTGCCGAAGCCTCGGCCAACGGCAGCGTGGCGCTGGGGCAGGGGGCTAGCGACGGCGGTCGCGGTGCACCGGCCGAGGCGTATGTCGGGCAGTACTCGGGTGCGAGCAACGACAATGTCGTGGGCACGGTATCCGTCGGCAATGCGGCAACTGGCGAGACCCGCACCATCAGTAACGTGGCTGATGCCCAGGAAGCCGGCGATGCCGTCAACCTGCGTCAGTTGGATGGGGCAGTGGCTGCATCGAAGTCCTACACCGATAGCCGGGTCGACGGGATCGCTGGGAGCGTGGCCAATGTCGATGAGACTATCGCCAACGTCGACAACCGGGTTACCAAGGTCGAAGACAGCGTCGGCAGTCTGGGTGCAGTGAACAATACCGCGAAGCTGCAGAAGCCGACTGCCACCGGTACCGATGCTGTTGCCATTGCGCCGGGGGCAGAGGCCTCGGGCGCCAGCAGCACGGCGGTGGGCTCCAACGCCAAGGCCAAAGGCAAGAACTCGGTGGCTGTCGGCGCCAACTCGGTGGCCGAGCGCGACAACAGTGTCGCCGTCGGTAGCGCCGGTAACGAGCGCCAGATCACCCACGTGGCGGCAGGCGTGGAGCGTACCGACGCCGTCAACGTCGGCCAGGTGGAGGATGCGCTGGGCAGCCTTGCGGGGCAGACCAGCTCGCAGTTCAACAACCTGCGCAATGATCTGAAGGAGCAGGACGACCGCCTGAGTGCCGGCATCGCCGGTGCCATCGCCATCGCCAGCCTGCCGCAACCGATGAGCAACGGCGGTAGCACCACCTCCGCCGGTATTGGCAACTTCAATGGCCAGTCGGCCGTATCGGTGGGTGTATCGCACACCTCCTACGACGGCAAATGGACGACCAAGGTCGGTGGTAGCGTCGATACCCAGAGCAACTTCTCCCTCGGTGCGGGGGTGGGTTACAACTGGTAAATCGGCGGACCTCTCCCGCTGGAAACTCGGCGGGAGGGGCTCTTGCAGGAAGCTTGAAAGAATAACGGGGCGCTCAGGCGCCCCGTTTTCTTGTCGGTTTTCACAGGGCTCCGGGCCCTGCGGCAGCACGCTGCCCCGACCATTGACAGCTGAACCCGTCTTGCACGCGGTATACGCCGGTTGGTAGCCTTCCCCATCTGAAAAAACCAGCAGGGCTGGGTATGGCGATCCGGGTTGTCGAAGCACAAGAAGTAGATCAGCAGCGAATAGCCATTCCTGGTTGGGAACAGCAGTACACGCAGATGTCCGCCGGGCGCTTCGCCGGGCGCATCCTGCATGCCGAGGTCGAGGGGATCGAGCTCTACGAGGAGCAGATGAACCTGCGCGTGGAGCAGGAATTCCATGCCCCGCCCGGTGCGCTGGTGTTCAGCTTCGACATGTCCGATAACGCGCTCTACCTGCTCGACGGGGAAACCCGCAACGCCTGGGTCACCCCGGAGAACTACCGCGAGGTAGCGGTGGTGATCAAGGAATCGGCGAACTGGGGCCAGCCGGCGGACGCCTTCGCCGACCTGGTGCTGACGCCGCTGCGCTCGGGCCACTGCCAGTCGGTGGCAACCTCGCTGAGCAACCTCCTGACCGGTGCGACGACGGGTGATGACCCGATGGATGCACCGGGTGTGGCGCAGAGCATCGTCTCCAACTGTTTCTCGCTGCTGTGCGAGGCGCCCCTGGATGGCGAGCGCCGCGCGCGCTCCATCGTCCAGGCCAAGCGCGTGGTGCAGCGGGTCAAGGAAGTGGTAAACGACTGCCCCGACGAGCAGTTCGGCATGGCTGACCTCGCCGCCAAGGCAGGCGTCTCACCACGCACGCTGCAGCAGTCGTTCCTGCATTACGCCGGCATCCCGCCCATCGTCTGGCTGCGCAACCGCCGCCTGAACGCCGCGCGCCGCGACCTGCTGGCTGCCGCCGAATCCGGCATGACTGTGGCCGAGGTGGCGATGAAATGGTCGTTCTGGCACCTGGGACGGTTTTCCCAGTCGTATTTCGCGCTGTTCGGCGAGTACCCGAAGACCACGGCCAAGCAGGGCGGTCGGACCTGAGTCATAGGCACAGGCCTGGCGTAGAACCGTAGGATGGCGTGGAGCGAAGCGATACCCATCAATCGCGATCGCCGCGGCATGGGTATCGCTCCGCTCCACCCATCCTACAAGAGCTTCACACCGATCAGCCCAGCAGTTCCCGTACCCGATACCACGCCATGCCCAACGCCAGCAGTGGCGAGCGCAGCAGCTTGCCGCCGGGGAAGGTCAGGTGAGGCACCGCGCTGAACAGGTCCAGCCCCTTGCTCTCGCCCTGATGGATGGCTTCCGCCAGCAGTTTGGCCGACCAGTGCGTGACGTTCAGCCCGTGGCCGGAATAGCCCTGGGCGAAGTACACATTGGGATGGGCCTTGAGCCGGCCGACCTGTGGGAAGCGATTGGCGGTGATGCCGATCATGCCGCCCCACTGGTAGTCGAGCTTCACCTGTTGCAGCTGCGGGAACACCTTGAACACCTTCGGCCGCATGTAGGCGCCGATGTCCGCCGGGTCGCGCCCGGAGTAGTGGCAGGCGCCGCCGAACAGCAGGCGACGGTCGGCCGTCAGGCGGTAGTAGTCCAACCCCACCTTCTGGTCGCACAGCGCCATGTTCTGCGGGATCAGTTGCGCCGCCAGCTCCGCGGACAGCGGCTCGGTGGCCACCACGTAGCTACCGGCGGGCAGTACCTTGCCGGTGAGCCTGGGCTCCAGTTCCTCCAGGTGCGCGTTGCAGCCAAGCACCAGGGTGTTCGCCAGCACGCGGCCCTGGGCGCAGTGAACGACGGCAGTCGCACCGTGCTCGATGCGCAGCACCGGGCTCTGCTCGAATATCTGCGCACCGAAGGACTTGGCCGCGCGGGCCTCGCCCTTCACCAGGTCGAGCGGGTGCAGGTGGCCCGAGCCCATGTCGATGTGCCCGCCCGCGTAGCAGTCGCTGGCGACCACTTCGCGCATGCGTTCCGGCGGTACCAGCCGGGTCTCATGCGGGTAATCCGAGGTGCTCAGCGACTCCTGCTCACGGACCATGGCGGCATATTGCGCCGGGGTATTGGCCAGCTCGCAGAAGCCCCAGCGCAGGTCGCACTCGATAGCAAGCTCGCGGATGCGCTCGGCGACCAGGGCCACCGAATCGACACCTGCCTGCTCCAGATACTGCACGCCTTCCTCGCCGACGTACTTGGCGAAGCCGCTGACGTCATGGCCGATGCCACGGATCAGCTGCCCGCCATTGCGCCCACTGGCGCCCCAGCCGATGCGCCGGGCTTCCAGCAGCACCACGGAGTGGCCACGCCGGGCCAGCTCCAGGGCTGCGTTCACGCCGGTGAAGCCGCCGCCGATCACGCAGACGTCCGCCCGCACATCCCCGGTGAGGGCAGGGTACTGCTGACGGTCGCGGGCGGTCGCGGCGTAATAGGACGCGGCGTGCTCCTCGGTGTGCTTCATGGGACTTTCTCGCATCATTGGTTGAACTTGATCTTGCTCCAGCTGCGGGTCATCAGGCGCATGATCTTGGGCGGCGGCGCCTTGGCGATGTACAGCTTGTCGAGCACGGCCTGGCTCGGGTAGACCTCGGGGTTGTTCTGCATCTCTTCGGGCAGCAGGGTCTTGGCGTCAGCGTTGGCGCTGGGGTAGCCGACGTACTCGCTGATACCGGCGATGACCTTCGGATCGAGGATGTAGTTGATGAACGCCAGCGCCTGCTCGGGATGGCCCGCATCCGAGGGGATCGCCATCAGGTCGAACCACAGGTTCGCGCCTTCCTTGGGAATGGTGTAGGCGATCTCGATGCCGTTCTTCGCTTCCTTGGCCCGTGCGGCGGCCTGGAACACGTCGCCGGAGTAGCCGAAGGCCACGCAGATGTTGCCGTTGGCCAGGTCCGAGATGTACTTCGAGGAGTGGAAGTAGGTGACGTACGGACGCACCGCCACCAGCTTGGCCTCGGCCTTCGGATAGTCCGCCGGGTTGGTGCTGTTGGGGTCCAGGCCCAGGTAGTTGAGCACCGAGGGGATCATCTCGTCGGGCGAGTCCATGAAGGCCACGCCGCACGTGCTGAGCTTCTTGATGTTCTCCGGCTCGAACAGCACCGACCACGAATCGATCTTGTCGACGCCCAGTACCTGCTTGACCTTGGCGACGTTGTAGCCGATGCCGTTGGTGCCCCACAGGTAGGGCACCGAATGCTTGTTGCCCGGGTCGTTCTGTTCCAGCAGCTTGAGCAGCGTTGGGTCCAGGTGCTTCCAGTTCGGCAGCTTGCTGCGGTCGAGTTCGAGGAACACGCCGGCCTGCACCTGGCGGGTCAGGAAGTGGTTGGACGGCACCACTACGTCGTAGCCGGAACGGCCCGCCAGCAGCTTGCCTTCCAGGGTCTCGTTGGAATCGAAGACGTCGTACACCGGCTTGATCCCGGTGGTCTTCTGGAAGCCGGCGAGGGTGTCCGGTGCGATGTAGTCGGTCCAGTTGTAGATGCTGACCGTCGGTTCAGCGTGAGCGGCCGTGGCCATCGTGGCCAGGGCGAAGGGCGCAAGGGTGCGCAGCAGTCTCATGTCGACTCCCGAATTGTTGTTGTGAATGGAGTAGTGGGGTTGATCAGACGCTCAGCAGGAGGAACTCGCGCTCCCAGGAGCTGATCACCCGCTTGAAGTTCTCATGCTCGGTGCGTTTCACCGCCACGTAGCCCTGCACGAATTTCTCGCCGAGGAATTCCTTGAGCACGGCGCAGTCTTCCATCTGCTGCAGCGCGTCCTCGATGGTGATCGGCAGGCGCAGGTTGCGGCGCTCGTACGCGCGGCCCTGGACAGCCGCGCTGGGGTTGACCTGTTCGATCATGCCCAGGTAGCCGCAGAGCAGGCTGGCGGCCAGCGCCAGATAGGGGTTGGCGTCGGCGCCCGGCAGGCGGTTTTCCACGCGCATGGCGATCGGCGGGGCGGCGGGGACGCGCAGGCCCACGGTGCGGTTCTCTTCGCCCCATTCGACGTTCACCGGCGCGGAGGTGTCCGGCAGGAAGCGGCGGAAGGAGTTCACGTTGGGCGCGAACATCGGCAGCACTTTCGGGATGTACTTCTGCAGGCCGCCGATGTAGTGCAGGAACAGCTGGCTCATGGAGCCGTCTTCAGCGGCGAAGATGTTCTTGCCGGTGGCGATGTCCAGCACGCTCTGGTGAATGTGCATGGCGCTGCCGGGCTCGTCGGTGATCGGCTTGGCCATGAAGGTGGCGCTGACGTCATGCTTGAGCGCGGCTTCGCGCATGGTGCGCTTGAACACGATGATCTGGTCGGCCAGGCTCAGCGCGTCGCCGTGACGGAAGTTGATTTCCATCTGCGCCGGGCCGTCCTCGTGGATCAGCGTATCGAGGTCCAGGCCCTGCAGTTCGCACCAGTCGTAGACGTCCTCGAACAGCGGGTCGAATTCGTTGGCGGCATCGATGGAGAAGCTCTGGCGGCCGCTTTCCGGGCGGCCCGAGCGGCCGACGGGGGCTTCCAGCGGGAAGTCCGGGTCGCTGCTGCGCTTGGTCAGGTAGAACTCCATCTCCGGCGCCACCACCGGGCTCCAGCCCTTGTCGGCGTAGAGCTTGAGTACGCGCTTGAGGACGTTGCGCGGGGACAGTTCGATGGGGTTGCCAACCTTGTCGAAGGTGTCATGGATGACCATCGCGGTCGGCTCCAGCGCCCAGGGCACCAGGAAGATGGCGTCCGGGTCGGGGCGGCAGACCATGTCGATGTCCGCTTCGTCCAGCAGGTCGTAATAGACGTCGTCATCGACGAAATCGCCGGTGACCGTCTGCAGCAGAACACTTTCGGGGAGACGCATGCCCCCCTCGCCGAGGAACTTGTTGGTGGGAGAAATCTTGCCGCGGGCGATGCCGGTGAGATCGCTCACCACGCATTCGACTTCGGTGATTTTCTGTTGCTTCAGCCGTTGCTCCAGTTGCTCGGCGGGGGTGGTCATACAAGCCTCGGAAGGTTTCTTAATTTTATAAGGGGATGCGCACGCAGCATCGTGCTGCCAGGCGAGGCTAGTGTCGGCTGGAGGCGGGAGTGTGTTCTATCCACTTTCCGCAAGGCTTGGGAATCGCTGCAAAAAAGCGCCTGCTTCCAATGCAGAAAGCCCCGGACGCCGTGGCGACCGGGGCTGTTGGTGTAAAAGGAGCGGCTCGGGAATCAGACCCCGGACTTGATCCGGCTCCAGTCGCGCGTGATCAGGCGCAGGATCGATGGGCTCGGCGGCAGGCTGACGTACATGCCCTTGACCAGTTCGGCATTCGGGTAGACCGCCGGGTTCTCGCGGACCTTCTGGTCCATCAGCGCCTTGGCCGGCACGTTGGCGTTGGCGTAGTGCAGGTAGTCGCTGGTCCTGGCGATCACGTCCGGGCGCATCAGGTAGTTGATGAATGCGTGGGCGCCCTCGGGGTTGCGAGCATCCTTGGGGATGGCCAGGTTGTCGAACCAGATGTTGGTGCCTTCCTTCGGCACGCTGTATTCCACCTGTACCGAACCACCGGCTTCCTGGGCGCTCTTCTGCGCCTGCAGCACGTCGCCGGAGAAGCCGATGGCGACGCAGACGTTGCCGTTGGCGAGGTCGGCGATGTACTTGGTCGAGCTGAAGTAGGTCACCGAGGGCTTGAGGCTTTCCAGCAGCTTGGTGCCCGCCTCGTAGTGCGCCGGGTTGTTGCTGTTCGGGTCCTTGCCCAGGTAGTGCAGGGCCAGCGGCAGGATCTTCGCCGGCGAGTCGAGGAAGGCCACGCCGCAGCCCTTGAGCTTGGCGAGGTTCTCCGGCTTGAACACCAGGTCCCAGGAGTCCAGCGGCGCGTCGGCGCCCAGCGCGGCCTTGACCTTGGCCGGGTTGTAGCCCACGCCGACGGTGCCCCAGAGGTAAGGCACTGCGAAGCGGTTGCCGGGGTCGGACAGGGCGACGCGGGCCAGCAGGTCGGGGTCGAGGTTCTTGCGGTTGGGCAGCAGCGCGTCGTCCAGCGGGCGGTAGACGCCGGCCTTGAGCTGGCGGGCGAGGAAGTCCGCCGAGGGCACCACCACGTCGAAGCCCGAATGCCCGGTGAGCAGCTTGGCTTCCAGCACTTCGTCGGATTCGAAGGCGTCGAGCACCACCCTGATCCCGGTTTCCTTCTGGAAGTCCTGCAGCACGGTCGGCCCGATGTAGTCGGCCCAGTTGGCGAAATGCACTTCCTGCGGCGCCGCCATCACCGGCAACGCGACACCGGCCAGCAGGCCGGCCAGACAACCCAAAGCACGCTTGTTCATCTTCACTCCTGAGGGCGCCGGCTTGCGCAGCGCCCATGCGATCGGCAGGTGGGAATCAGGCCTTGTTCTGTTGTTTTCGGCCCTGGCCGAAAACTAGGCGTGGCGCGGCTTTGCGTCGTTCTTCCGTGCACGGGCGGAATCGGCGATGCTGCTGCGGACCCGCGGCACTGTGCAGCGCGATACTCGCGCCCTACGCTGCGGGCCTGGGCGGAGGGAAAACAATGAATGAAGAAACCGAGCGCACCCGCGAAGTGGTCACGCGCTACCACCAGTGCTGGATGAATCGCGACGTCGAAGGCGTGCTGGCGATGTTCCATCCGCAGGTGCAGTACTGCGACTTCTACAACGACCTGGAAATCCCCGCCAGCGAGCTGCCCGGCTACATCCGCACGGCCATGCCGCGCAGCCCGCAGCATCACATCGAGCATATCGACCAGATCCGTGCCGATGGCGACACCGCGTTCATCCAGTACCGCTCGCGCCTGACGCTGCGGCGCAGCAGCCGGCTGGCCTCGTTCCGCGCCAGCGAGGCGATCACCGTGCGCGATGGGCTGATCTGGCGTGTCCATGAGTACGCCACGCCCGTGCGCGAGCAGCGCGAGGAGGGCGTCAAGGACCAGCGCCGCCTGGGGCTTAACTCCGCGCAGGTGGGGAAGATGCTGCTGGATATCGAATCCTATTTCGGCAGCGCCCATCCCTATCTCGATCCGGAGATGGACCTGGAGCGCCTGGCACGGGCCACCGGCTACACGCGCAACCAGATTTCCTACCTGCTCAACCAGGTGCTCGGGCAGAGCTTTTACCGCTACCTGAACCAGGCGCGCATCGGCCACCTGCTGGAGCGCCTGCGCGAGGAGCCGGCGGCGCGCATCGACGAACTGGCGTTCGCGGTGGGCTTCAATTCGTTGTCAGTGTTCTACCGCTGCTTCCGCGAGCACACCGGGCAGCCGCCGCGTGCGTACCTGGCGGCCATGCAGGAGGGAGGCCCGGCCTGACGCAGGCGTCAGGCCGGGCTCGGTCAGAGGACCGCGTCGAGCAGCCGGTACCAGGCGATACCGACGCCGAGATAGAGGCGCTGCAGCCCGTGGAAGGGGATCGGCCGCACCGGCGTGAGCGGGAAGGGGAAGTCCTTCTCGCGGTCCAGCAGGCGCTCTGCCAGGTGGCGGCCCAGGGCGGAAGCCATGGCGATGCCGCGGCCGTTGTAGCCCAGCAGGATGCTCAGGTTCGGTGCCGGTTCGTGCAGCCGCGGCATGAAGTCCGGCGTCAGCGCCACGCGGCCACTCCACTGGTACTCGAACTCGACCTCGGCCAGCTGCGGGAACAGCCCCAGCAGCGAACGCTTCAGATGCAGCCAATCAGCGGGCGAGCGCGGCTCGGCGAACGGGCCGCGGCCACCCAGCAACAGCCGGCCGCGGGCGTCCTGCTTGAAGTACAGCAGCAGGCGACGGGCATCCGAGCAGACCTCACCACCCGGCAGCACGCTGCGCCGCAGGTTCTCCGGCAGGGGTTTGGTGGCGACGATGAAGCTGTTGGCGGCGATCACCGTCTGCCGCAGCTTCGGCCACAGGTCGTCGGTATAACCGTTGGTGGCGAGGACAACGCGCTCGGCAGTCACGCTGTGCCCGGTGGATGTGGTGAGCTGCCAGCCGCTGCCGTGGCGGCGCAGCCCGGTCACGCGGTTGTGGCCGTGAATCACTGCGCCTTCGGCCAGCGCGGCGCGGGCCACGCCACGCACGTAACTCAGCGGCTGCACGCTGCCGGCGCGCGGGTCGACCCAGGCGCCGAGGTAGTCGTTGCTGCCGATGCGCTGGGCGACGCTGCTCTTGTCGAGCATCTCCACCGGCACGCCGCGCTGGCGCCACTGCTCGGCGCGTTTTTCGATGGCGCGCAGGGCGGCCGGGGAGGCGGCCGGTTGAATCCAGCCCTTGCGGGTGGCTTCGCAATCGATGTCGTAGCGACGGATCAGCTCGAAGACTTCATCGGCAGCGCCCCCGGCAACTTCGATCAGGCGCTCGGCCTTGTCGCCGCCGAACATCCGGCGGAGGTCATCGGGATCATGCTTGAGGCCGGGAATCACTTGCCCGCCGTTGCGCCCGGAAGCGCCCCAGCCGGGCTCGCCGGCGTCCAGCACGCAGACGCGTACGCCATTGCGGGCCAGGTGCAGCGCCGTGACCAGCCCGGTGTAGCCGGCGCCGACGATGGCGACGTCGACCTGCTTGTCTTCAGCCAGCGCCGGTGTTGCCGGGCCGGTGTTCGCGGTGGCCGCCCAGAGCGAGGGCGGCAGTACCAGGGGCTGGGCGTTCATGCCTGGCCCCCGTCGGTGTTGAGCAGGCGGCGGAGGAATTCCTGGGTGCGCGGCTGGCTCGGCGCGCCGAGCACGTCCTTGGCCGCGCCTTCCTCGACGATGCGCCCGCCATAGAGGAAGCACACCTTGTCCGCGACCTCGCGGGCGAAGCCCATTTCGTGGGTCACCACGACCATGGTCATGCCCTCGTCGGCGAGCTTGCGCATCACCGCTAGGACTTCACCCACCAGTTCCGGGTCCAGTGCCGAGGTCGGTTCGTCGAAGAGGATTGCCTTGGGCCGCATGGCCAGGGCGCGGGCGATGGCGACGCGCTGCTGCTGGCCGCCGGAGAGTTCGTCCGGGTAGGCATCCATGCGATGGCTCAGGCCGACTTTTTCCAGCAGCGCGCGGGCGTGCTCGCGGGCCTCGTCCGGGCGTTCCTTCTTCACGTACACCGGGCCTTCCATCACGTTCTGCAGCGCGGTGCGGTGGGGGAACAGGTTGAAGCGCTGGAACACCATCGCCACCTGGGTGCGGATCTCGTGGATGGAGTTGGCGTGGCGGTCGACACGCTCCTGGCCGACCAGGATGTCGCCACCCTCGTAGGTCTCCAGGCCGTTGATGCAGCGCAGCAGGGTGGACTTGCCCGAGCCGGACGGGCCGATCAGGCACACCACCTGGCCGCTCTCCACGGACAGGTCGATGCCTTCGAGGACGCGGGTGCTGCCGTAGCTTTTGTGCAGCGACTGGATGCGGATCATGCTTTCTTCCTCGTGGCGATGCGCGCTTCGAGGCGGCGCAGGGCGTACGACAGCGGCAGGCTCAGGGCCAGGTAGAGCAGGGCCACCAGGGTGTAGACGGTCATGTTCTCGAAGGTCGAGGAGGCGATCAGCTGGCCAGCGCGAGTCATCTCGGCCACGGTGATGGTGGACACCAGCGAGGAGTCCTTGAGCATCATCACCAGGGTGTTGCCGTAGGGCGGCAGGGCGATGCGGAAAGCCTGCGGCAGCACCACCCGGCGCATGATCATCGGGCCGCGCATGCCAAGGGATTCGGCGGCTTCGATCTGCCCCTGCTGGATGGCCTGGATGCCGGCGCGGAAGTTCTCCGCCTGGTACGCCGAGTAGGCGATGCCCAGGCCGATGATGCCGGCCTGCATGGCGCTGAGCTGCACGCCGAAGTCCGGCAGCACGAAATAGATGTAGAACAGCTGCACGATGATCGGCAGGCCGCGGATCACGTTGACCACGGAGATGCCGAACAGCGCCACGGCGCGAATCTTCGACACCATCATCAGGGCGAAGGCCAGGCCGATGAGCGAGCTGAGCAGGAACGACGCAATCGTGACCTGCACGGTGACCACCGCGCCACTCAGGAGAATGGGCAGGAAGTCCAGAGCATTCTGGAGAAACATGGGAAGTGTCCGTAAGCGTAAATCAGAGAGCGCCCGTGGCCGGGCGCAGGAGGCGCGCGAGAATGGCGACCGTCAGTCCAGGTGCCACTTGTCGATGATGCCGGCGAGGGTGCCGTCGGCCTTGATGCTGGCGATGCCCTTGTTCACCTGGGCGAGCAGAGCCGGGTCGCCCTGGCGCAGGATCAGGCAGACCTCGCCCTTGATCTGCGGCTGGTAGCTGTCCACCAGGCGCACCTTCTTCAGGCTGCCCTTGGCCATCTGGTAGGCGAGGATCGGGTGGTCGCCGAAGCCGGCCTTGATGCGCCCCAGGGCCAGGTCGCGAGTGAGGTCGGCGAGGGAGTCGTAGCCGCGCACTTCCTTGAAGATGCCGCGCTGGTTGAGCTTGTCGATGAAGATGGTGCCAACCTGGGCGCCAACGATCTCGCCCTTGAAGTCATCCATGCTGGTGTAGGCCTTGTCGTCGTCGGCGCGTACCACCAGGCCTTCGCCGTATTCGAACACCGGATCGGAGTACTGCACCACTTTCTCCCGCTCGGGAGTGCGCAGCATGGCGGCTGAGATCAGGTCGATCTTCTTCGCGGTGAGCGAGGGGATCAGTGCGGCGAAGGTGGTCTGGGCGATCTCCACTTCGAAGCCGCCGGCCTTGGCCACGGCCTGTGCGGAGTCGACCATCATGCCCTGGATGCTGTTGGTCTTGACGTCGAGGAAGGTGAAGGGAACGCCGGTGGCGGTGGCGCCGACTTTCAGAGGTTCGGCCTGGGCGGCCAGGGATGCGGCACAGCTGGCGACGAGCGCGAGGGCGCAGGAAAACACGCGGAGGCGAGGATGCATGGATGAACTCCCATTTGACGCGGTTTGTTGTCTTTATGCGTTATGGATAGCCTCGAGTATCGGCAGGAGGCGTTGGTCGCAATATAAATGATTTACAAAAATCGTAAAGAGATTTATAAATATCGCATATCGATATTTGCAGTCTAATAAGAACCTGATCCTTCGCAAGGACGAGACATGAGCGACAACGAAAACAGCCTGTTCAACCAGTCGCTGGAAAAAGGCCTGGCCGTGCTGCGCGCCTTCAACGCGCGCAGCCGCACCATGAACCTGGCGGAAGTGGCGGAGGCCGCCGACATCACCAAGAGCTCCGCGCAGCGGATGATCCATACGCTCGAAGCGCTGGGGTATGTCTGCAAGCACCCGCAGACCAAGCGCTTCCAGCTGACCCCGCAGGTGATGGAGATCGGCTACAACTACCTCGCCGCCGACACCCTGGTGGATGTCGCCAACCCCTTCCTCGCGGAGCTGGCACAGACCACCGGCGAAACCACCAACCTCACCGAGCCGGTGCGCACCGACATGCTCTACGTGGCGCGTTTCGTGGGGCCGAAATTCATCCCGATCCACCTGCCCATCGGCAGCCGCATCCCGATGTACTGCACCGCCTCGGGCCGCGCATTCCTCAGTGCGCTGAGCGACGACGAGGTGCTGGAGCTGCTGCGGGACAGCGACCTGTCCAGTCACACCCAGTACACCCGCACTTCGCTGGAGGAAATCCTCGCCGAGATCGCCGAGATTCGCCGCAAGGGCTACGCGATCAACAGCGAGGAACTGTTCCTGGGGGACATGGCGGTGGCCGCGCCGGTGCGCAACAGCCAGGGGCGCCCGGTGGCGTCGGTGCATGTCGTCGCACCGACCAGCCGCTGGACCCGCGAGGACGCCGAGCGTCGCCTGGCACCGGCGGCCATCGAGTGCGCGCGGGCGATCAGTACGTCGATCAGGACACTTTGACGCTACGCTCGGCCTGGGGCGGGTCGGCCCGCCCTCAAGGGTGCAGCTGAAGACTGGAGGGCTCGTCTTCCAGCAGCCGCTGCAGATGCACCAGCGCCTGCTCGAAGTCGAAGCCTTCGATGGCCGCGGCCACCTCCTGCAGGTGGGCGGCCCTGGTCCGATCCTGATAGAAACCCTCCAGGCGGCCGGCGAGGTCGCCGGCGCTGGTATCGCTGTGCAACAGCGCGTCCTGCAATCGGCGGAGCAGGGCGCTCGCCTCGGCATCCGCCATGCGGGGCTGGGCCACGGGTGACTGTGGCGACGCGAGATGGCGTGCGAGACCGGCCAGCACCACTTCCAACTCTGACTGCAAATCGAGAAGTAGCCGCGAGATCGAGGTTTGCGGGGCGTGCGCCTGGCAGGCGTCCTCCAGAGTCGTGGCCGCCCTGGCCAGCGACTGGGCGCCAATGTTGGCAGCCGCGCCGCGCAGGGTATGCGCCGCCCTGCGATGCGCCTGCGGATCGCTGCCAGGGTCCAGGGCGTGGAACTCGTCGACGAAACCCCTGTAGCTGGTGTGGAAGCGGCGCAGCAGCCGCTCATAGAGCCCGGCTTTGCCGGCGCAGGTGGCGAGCCCTGCGCGGGTATCGATGCCGGGCAAGGCGAGTTGGCCACCTCCCTGCTCGACGGCAACAGGGGCCTCGGCAACGGCCTCGCGCTGCCGCGGTTTTATCCAGCGCGACAGGGTGAGGAACATTGCGGACGGGTCGATGGGTTTGGCGATGTGGTCGTTCATGCCGGCGGCCAATGCCAGTTCGCGGTCGCCTGTCATGTTGTTGGCGGTCATGGCGATGATCGGCAGCTGTACCAGCTCCGGGCGCAGGCGCAAAGCGCGGGTGGCCGCGTAGCCATCGAGCACCGGCATCTGGCAGTCCATCAGCACGCAGTCGAAACGCTGGTCGACGGCCAGCCTGTCCAGTGCTTCCTGGCCGTTGCAGGCGAGCACGATCTCGATGCCGGCGTCGCCCAGCAACTCCATCGCCAGCTCCTGGTTCAGCTCGTTGTCCTCCACCAGCAGCATCCGGCTGCCGGCCACGCTGGCCAGGGCATCGTCGGTGGCGCTCTGCCGTTCCCGGCTGCGCGGTTCGACGAAACTCTGCCTGCCCAGGGCGATGTTGATCGACTCCAGCAGGGTGGAGGGCGTCACCGGCTTGGTCAGCACAGTGCCCAGTTCGACACCGCGCTCCGCTGCGGCGTCCAGTGCTTCTTCGCGGCCGAAGGCGGTGACCATGATCACTGCCGGGACATTGTCGCAGTGGCCATCGTGCAGGCGCCCGACCACTTCGATACCGTCCATGCCCGGCATCTGCCAGTCCACCAGCACCAGTTGGTACGGCAGGTGCCGCTGTTCGGCCTCGCTGATCCACTCCAGCGCTTCACTGCCGTTGCGCGCGACGTCGACTTCCAGTCCGTAGCTCAGCGCCATTCCCGAGAGAATCTCGCGGGCCGAGGCGTTGTCGTCGACCACCAGCGCCCGCACGCCCAGCAGCTCGTCCGCCCGCAGCATGCGCCGGGGCGCAGCGGTCGAGGGGATGCCGAAGTGCGCATGGAAGTGGAAGACGGAGCCCTTGCCCGGTTCGCTGTCCACCCAGATGCTTCCGCCCATGAGTTCCACCAGGCTCCGGGAGATCGACAGCCCCAGCCCCGTACCGCCATAGCGGCGCGAGGTGGAAGAGTCGGCCTGGATGAAGGACTGGAACATGCGCCCGCACTGCTCGGCGGTCATGCCGATGCCGGTGTCGCGCAGCCAGAAGTGCAGCTCCGCCTCCTGGGCGCCGAGGGCAACCGGCTCGATGCCGAGGACGATTTCCCCGCATTCGGTGAACTTCACCGCGTTGTTGCCCAGGTTCAGCAGGATCTGCCCCAGCCGCAGCGGATCGCCGACCAGCGAGGTCGGCAGTTCCTGGCTCAGCTGGAAGAGCAGCTCCAGGGACTTTTCCTCGGCCTTGAAGCCGACCAGGCCGGAGAACTGTTCGAGCACGTCTTCCAGGCGGAATTCGACGTGCTCCACGTTCATCATCCCGGCCTCGATCTTCGAGAAATCGAGGATGTCGTTGATGATGCCGAGCAGCCCCTCGGCGGAGCGGTTCACCTTCTGCACGTAGTTGTGCTGACGGGCGTTCAGCCCGCTCCTGAGTGCGAGGCTGCTCATGCCGATGATCACGTTCATCGGCGTGCGGATCTCATGGCTCATGTTGGCCAGGAACTCGCTCTTGGCCCGTGTCGCTTCCTCGGCCAGCTCCCTGGCTCGCTGGGTCTGCTGCTCGGCCTGCTTGCGCTGGGTGATGTCGTACAACCAGCCCAGCACGGCGAACTCGCCCAGGTGATGAATGGGCAGGAAGGTCGCGAGGATGTCCCGCTCGCCACCGTGGCGGTCGCGCAGTCGCATTTCGCGCTCGACCATTCGTTCCCCGGCCTGCATCGCGCTCCACACCGCCTCGCGGTCCGCCTGCTCGACGTACAGCCCGGAGGTGGCGTCGCCGACCTTGAGTCCGAAGGTCTCGATGAAGGCGGGGTTGGCCAGATGCAGGTAATCCCGGGTCGAGATGGCGACGCTGACCGGGCTGCAATCGAGGATGTACTGCAGGCGCTTTTCGCTTTCCTGCAGCGCGAGCGACTGCTGCTCCATCAAGTCGGCCTGGGTCAGGGTTTCCGCCAGCAGTTGCTCGGTACGTGACGTGCGCTCGAGGATTTCCAGGTTCATCGCGAGCAGCGGGACGACTTCCTCGAGCAGGCTTTTGCGGCTGTGCTCGATGACTTCCAGGCTTTCCAGCGTCAGCACGCCGACCAGCCGTTCACCGTGGATCAGCGGCAGCACGTCGACGAACAGCGCCGGTGCGAAGTCAGCTTCCTGGGTGGCTGCATCCTGGCGCAGATGGATCGCCTCGCGCCGCTTCGCGCACTGGCCAATCAGTTCCTGACCCACGGTAACGCGCAGCGGCAGGTTGGCGTGCGCGGCGTAGCTGCCCAGCAGGACGAGCTCGGCGCTTTCCTCCTCGTGGACATGCAGGCAGGCGCGCCGCAACGCCAGCAGGGGCGCCAGCGCCTCCAGGGTGCGGTCGCCCAGCTCGCGGGAACCGGCGACGGACTGCATGGCGCTGCTGAGCGAGGCGACCTGGGTCTTTACCCAGCGCTGGTCGGCCATTTGCCTGGCTTCGGACTGCAGGGCGGTGATCGCCCTGGCCATTTCGCCGATTTCGTTGGGGTAGTCCTGGAAGGGCACTTCCGTGTCCAGTTCGCCCTTGCTCAGTGCGTCGACCGAGAGCCGCAGCCGGTCGGCCGGACGGCGAATGGAAAGGCTGATGAGGATGCCGAACAGGAAGCCGCCGCCCACGCACAGGGCGAGGAGCCAGAAGGTCAGTTCGACGCTGCGGCGAAAATGCTCGGAGGCTCGATTGACCTCCAGGTCCGCCCCGGCGCGCTTGATCTGCGCCACTTCGGCCAGGGCCTGGTTGGCCACCTCGCCAGGCCGTTGCAACTGGGTGGAGGACAGCAGGGCGATGGCTGCCAGGTCGGTCGAACGGCCTGCGCTGGCGGGCTGGTCATTGAGTTGCAGCACCCGTTCGACCTGGCCCTGGTACTCCTCGTAGGCGACTTCGAAGCGGGTCAGGTCTTCCTGGGCCAGGGAGCGATAGATCAGTGGGCGTGCCTGTTCGATTTCCTCGCGCAGGGTCGCCTTGGCTTCCTTGAGTTGCGCCAGGGCCTGCTCCCGCGCGCCCGCGTCCGCCGCCAGCACTGCCTGGCGCACGCTCCTGCCGACGCTTGCCAGCGCAACGCGGGCAGCATCGATATGCGACAGGCCGAGCATCTCCTTCTCGTAGATCTGGGTGATGCGCTGGTTCTGCTCGCGCTGGACGTACAGGCTGTACAGGCCGACGAACAGGGCGAACAGCAGGATGCCGCCAAACCCGATCACCAGCCGGGTCCTCAGCTTCAGCCGCTGTAGAAAACCGAGTGGGGTCACCATCGGGCCGCCTCCTGGCGGGTCTGCCCTGGATCGATGAGGAGGGAAATCAGTCGACCGCGCGCGGGGAGGATTCGGTGTCTGCGAAGCGTCCGGCGATGCTGCGGAACTTGTCCTGCAGGGCGAGGAAGGCATCGACCACATCGGGATCGAAATGCTGGCCGCGCTGGCCGTGGATGTACTCCACGGCTGCCTCGTGGGGCATGGCGTTCTTGTAGATACGGCGACTGATCAGCGCATCGTAGACATCGGCCACCGCCATCAGCCTGGCCGACAAGGGAATCGCGTCGCCGACCAGGCCCAGCGGATAGCCCGAGCCATCCCACTTCTCGTGGTGACCGTAGGCGATCTGCTTGGCCAGGCGCAGGAAGGGCACGTCCATGCCCAGGCGCTCCTCGGCCTTCTCCAGGGCATCGAGGCCCAGCGTGGTGTGCGTCTTCATGACGTCGAACTCTTCGCTGGTGAGCCGGCCCGGCTTGAGCAGGATATGGTCCGGGATGCCGACCTTGCCGATGTCGTGCAGCGGCGCCGACTTGAACAGCAGCTGGCGGGTTGCCTCATCCAGTTCGGCGGCAAAGCGTGGGTGCTGCTGCAGGTGCTCGGCCAGCGCGCTGATGTAATGCTGGGTGCGGCGAATGTGGTTGCCGGTCTCGTTGTCGCGGGTTTCCGCCAGGGAGGCCATGGCGAGGATGGTCACATCCTGGATGGCAGCCAGCTCGCGGGTGCGACGCTGGATTTCCTGTTCGAGGAACTCGTTCTGGTCGCGCAGGAAGTCGCCGGCGGCCTTGATGCGTAGCTGGTTGTCCACGCGCATCAGCACGGTCGGCGGGTTGATCGGCTTGGTCAGGTAGTCCACCGCGCCAAGCTCCAGGCCGCGGATTTCGTTGTCGGCGGTGCCCTGGGCGGTGATGAAGATCACCGGGATATGGCACGTCTGCGGGTCTTCGCGCAGGCGCCGGCAGACTTCGAAACCGTTCATGCCGGGCATCATCACGTCCAGCAGGATAATGTCCGGCGGTTCCTCGGAACGGGCGATCTGCAGCGCCTTCTCGCCCGTGCGGGCAGCCTTGACGCGGTACAGCAACTTGAGCAGCTCCGAGAGGAGCGTCAGGTTCTCGGGGGCATCGTCGACGATCAGGACAGTCGGACGAACAACGGGAGCAGGCGCATTCATTGACCATCCTCCGCTGAAAGGGGCGCGCCAGAGCAATTCCTTCTGCGCGTCGATTGAGTATAGACCGCGCCGTGCGGGCCTCTCGGCCAATCGGCGACCTGCCCGGCAGGTTGCTCAGCCGTTGTGCTCCACCTCGACGAAGTGCCGTGTGCCGGCCTCGACATCGTAGATGTGGTAGTTGTTCATCATCCGTCCGTACAGGTGCAGGCTGACTGCCCGCGGACGATCGGCCGGGACGCCGGTGACGTGGATGTGGTCGGGGTTGGGCACGAAACTGGTCACCGCACCCGGTGGCAGCAGGATCATGCCGCCCTTGACCAGTTCGATGCCGTCGTCGCGCGAGCGGTCGGCCGAGAGGCAGACGTAGCTGCGCTCCTCCAGCACGCCTTCGACAATCCCGACCACACCCCAGCTGCCGTGGTCGTGAACCGGCGTCCACTGGCCCGGAGACCAGACCAGGGCATAGAGCGACAGGTTGTCGTCCGGCGACTGGTAGATCAGGTTGCGCGCATAGTGGGCCGGGTCGCTCTGGTAGTGGTGCGCCTCGAGGAAGTCACCGGCATGGGCGAGCAGTTCCATCATGAAGGGTGCCAGCGAGGCCACGCACTGGCAGGGTTCGGATTCCTCGCGGCTCAGGCGGGTGGCCTGGTCGATGAAGCGGGAGAGGGTGGCATGCGGCATGAGCGGTGCGCTCCGGCGGGTGTTGGCGACACAACGGAAATCACTCTAGTCGCTTTTGCCGAGCCTGCCCGGAACCGCAGGGCGCAAAACCCCGGCAGAGGTTACCCGCCCTGCGTGGTTGCTCAATCGCCTTTCGGCGCGCGCCGCAGCAGGTAGGTGTCCATGATCCAGCCGTTGGCCTCGCGGGCTTCGCGGCGGGTGCGCTGGATGTCTTCAGCAACCTCGACGAGCCGGCCGCTGCGGAGGATTTCATCGGGTGTGCCGACGTAGGCGCCCCAGTAGATTTCCAGCTGCGGGTCCTCCAGCTGGCGGTAGGTGTCCTCGGCGTCGAGCATCACCACGACACTCTCTGCGTTGTCCGGGAAACCTTCGGCCAGGCGCCGACCGGTGGTGATCTGCACCGACTGGCCGATGGCATTCAGCGGCACCCGGTGGCGCGCCGCGAGGGCCTGCACGCTGGTGATGCCGGGGATGACCTCGTAGTCGAACTGCACGTGCCCCTGGCGCAGGATCGCGTCGAGGATGCGCAGGGTGCTGTCGTACAGCGACGGGTCGCCCCAGACGAGGAAGGCGCCACACTGGCCCTCCGGTAGTTCATCGCTGATCAGCCGCTCGAAAACCTGCTGCTTGGCCTGGTTGAGGTCGCGCACCTGGCCGGCGTAGTCGCCTTCGCGGACGCGCTCGGGGCTGTCGGCCTCGACGAGGCGGTAGTCGGAGTGGTTGACGTAGCGCTGCAGGATGTCCCGGCGCAGCCGGTTCAGCTTGTCCTTGCTCGCGCCCTTGTCCATGAGGAAGAACACGTCCGCGCGGTTCATCGCGTTGATGGCCTGGACGGTGAGGTACTCGGGGTCGCCTGCGCCGATGCCGATGATGAGCAGCTGCTTCATGTCTGGTCCTGCGTGCCGTGGATCGAAGGGCTTCAAGACTACGCCTGTCCGGCGGCGCGCTCATCTGCCGGATCGACGCGGTAGCAGCAACGTAGGGCGCATAACCCGGCACGGGTTATCCGCCGTGGCGGATAACGCCTGGGGCGTTATGCGCCCTACGGGGCGTCTCGACCCGCATTCAGCCCAGCAGCGCCACGTCCTTGCGCAGCTCGCGGGCGGCCGCGACCATGTTCACCAGCGCCGCTTCGGTTTCCGGCCAGGCGCGGGTCTTCAGGCCGCAGTCCGGGTTGACCCACAGGCGTTCGGCGGGAATGCGTTGCGCCGCCTTGCGCAGCAGCTTGACCATCTCGTCCTTGCCCGGCACGCGCGGCGAGTGGATGTCATAGACGCCCGGGCCGATCTCGTTGGGGTATTCGAACTTCTCGAAGGCGTCCAGCAGCTCCATGTCCGAGCGCGAGGTCTCGATGGTGATCACATCGGCGTCCATGGCGGCGATGGACTCGATCACGTCGTTGAACTCGCTGTAGCACATGTGGGTGTGGATCTGCGTTTCGTCGCGCACGCCGGAGGCACACAGGCGGAAGGCTTCGGTGGCCCAGGCCAGGTAGCTGCCCCAGTCATTGCGGCGCAGCGGCAGGCCTTCGCGGAACGCGGCTTCGTCGATCTGCACGATGCGGATGCCGGCGGCCTCCAGGTCGACCACTTCGTCACGGATCGCCAGAGCCAACTGGCGTGCCTGCTCCTCGCGAGCGATATCCTCGCGCGGGAAGGACCACATCAGCATGGTCACCGGGCCGGTCAGCATGCCTTTCATGACCTTCGCGGTGAGGCTCTGGGCGTAGCGGATCCACTCCACGGTCATCGGTTGCGGGCGGCTGAGGTCGCCGAAGATCACGGCCGGCTTCACGCAGCGCGAGCCGTAGCTCTGTACCCAGCCGAAGCGGGTGAAGAGGTAGCCGTCGAGTTGCTCGGCAAAGTACTCGACCATGTCGTTGCGCTCGGCCTCGCCGTGTACCAGCACGTCGAGGCCCAGTTGTTCCTGGATTTCCACGGCATGGCGGATTTCGCTGTGCATCGCCTCGGTGTAGTCGGCGCTGCTCAGTTTGCCTTGCCTGAACGCCTGCCGCGCGAGGCGAATGGAGGCGGTCTGCGGGAACGAGCCGATGGTGGTGGTGGGGAAGTCCGGCAGGTCCAGGCCGGCGCGCTGCTTGACGATGCGCTGGGCGAAGGGCGACTGGCGCTGGCTGTCGGTGGCTTTCACGGCGGCCAGGCGGGCCTTCACCTGCGGCTTGTGGATGCGCGGCGAGGCGGCCCGGCTGGCTTGCACGGCGCGGCTCTGCTCCACGGCGGCAAGGACATCCGGCGCTTGCGGTGCATTGACGGCGCGGGCGAGCAGGGCAACTTCGGCGCACTTCTGCACGGCAAAGGCCAGCCAGCTCTTCAGCTCGGTATCCAGCTTGTCCTCGCGCTCCAGGTCCACCGGGCTGTGCAGCAGCGAGCAGGACGGCGCGACCCACAGGCGTTCACCGACACGTTCATGGGCGTAGCGCAGTACTTCCAGGCTTTTCTCCAGGTCGCAGCGCCAGACATTGCGGCCGTTGACCACGCCGAGGGAGAGAGTCTTGTAGGCCGGCAGGCGGTCGAGGATGCTCGGGAACTGCTCGGGGGCGCGCACCAGGTCAAGGTGCAGGCCATCCACCGGCAGGCCGGCAGCCAGCCCCAGGTTGTCGTCCAGGCCGCCGAAGTAGGTGGCGACCAGCTTCTTCAGCGGCTCGCTCTGCAGCAGGTTGTAGGTGCGCTCGAAGGCGTTCTTCCAGGCTTGCGGCAGGTCAAGGGCGAGGATCGGCTCGTCGATCTGCACCCACTCCACGCCTTGCGCGGCGAGGCGGCGGAAGATCTGGCCGTAGAGCGGCAGCAGGCGCTCGACGAGGTCGAGCTTGTCGAAGTCGCTGCCCTTGGTCTTGCTCAGCCAGAGATAGGTCAGCGGGCCGATTACCACGGGCTTTACGGCGTGACCGAGGGCATGGGCCTCTTCCACTTCCTCGAACAGTTGCTCCCAGCTCAGCTCGAAATGCTGGTCAGCGGTGAGCTCGGGGACGAGGTAGTGGTAGTTGGTGTCGAACCACTTGGTGAGCTCCTGCGCAAGAAGGGGTTGCGCATGGGCGCCACAGCACCCCGTGCTGGCGCCCCGCGCCATGGCGAACAGGGTCTGCAGGGTCGGCTTGGCCTCGCCATGGTCGCGGAAGCGCTCGGGAATCACGCCGAAGGTCAGCGAGTGGGTCAGGACCTGGTCGTACCAGGCGAAGTCACCCACCGGCAGCAACTCGATCCCGGCGTTCTTCTGCACCTGCCAGTGGGTGGCGCGCAGTTCGCGGCCCACGGCGCGCAGGCCGGCTTCGTCCAGCTCGCCTTTCCAGAAGGCTTCCTGCGCCTTCTTCAGCTCGCGGTCGCGGCCGATGCGGGGGAAGCCGAGGTTGTGTGCCAATGCCATGTGAATCTCTCCATTGAATCAACGATGGGGAAATTCTCCGCGGCATGCCTTCATGAGACAAACTCAAAGTTCTCGTGATGAAAACAAGAAATATTCATGTTAGATCGTGTCAGCTTCCCGCGCGCATCTGCCGCGCCAGGGCACCGGGCGAGGTCCTGAGTTGGCGCTGGAACAGCTCGATGAAAGCCGAGGTGGATTCATAGCCCAGCTCGCCCGCGATCAGCGTGACCGACTCACCGCGCTCCAGCCTCGGCAGCGCCGCGAGCAGCCGTACCCGCTCGCGCCACTCGCGGAACGACAGCCCAGTCTCGTCGCGGAACAGCCGCGCCAGGGTGCGCCGCGAGGCGCCGACGCGCTGTGCCCAGTCTTCGATACCCAGCCGCTCGCCGGGGTGTTCCTGCAGGTGGTCGGTGACCCGCCGCAGGCGGGCATCGCGCGGCAGCGGCAGGTCCAGGCCGGAATCCGGCGCATTGTGCAACTCATCCACCAGCACCTGCATCAGCCGGGCTTCCGGCCCATCGTCGGGGTAGTCGCTGGCGAATTCGCTGGCGCGCTGGATGAGGTTGTCCAGCAGTGGCGATATCTCCACGACACGGCACGGCCCCAACCCAGTGGCGATCTCCGGGGCCAGGTAGAAACTGCGGAACACCACGGCGGTGCGTGCCCGCACGCTGTGCGTCACCCCCGCTGGCAGCCACATGGCGCGCCGGGGCGGGATGAGGCAGGCATGCTGCTCGGTGCTGGCCTCCAGCACTCCGCTGGCGGCATACATCAGTTGGCCCCAGGGATGGGTATGCGGCTCCACGCTGTGGCCGGCTGGCATGTCGAAGGCGCGCAGCCAGACCGGCCGGGGCAGGGCGGCGAAGCCGGGAAGCGCCAGAGGATCCTGTCCCGTCGACGGCATAGCTTGTCTCTCTCACGGAAGTGGGCCACTTGATGCCGATGGTAGCGTCTTCCCCGGTCAATATCAGCCCGTGAAGAGGAAACCGCATGAGTAGCCACCGCCCGCAACAACGCCTGTCCACCCTGGAGATTCGCCAACGCTGCGAGCCCGGCAGCCTGGTCGTGCTGACGGCTTACTCGGCACCCATGGCGCGTTTGCTCGACCCGCACGTCGACGTACTGCTGGTGGGCGATTCGCTGGGCATGGTGCTCTACGGCCTGCCGGACACGCTGGCCGTCAGCCTGGACACCATGATTGCCCACGGCGCCGCGGTGGCCCGTGGCTCGCAACGCGCCTGCGTGGTGGTGGACCTGCCTTTCGCCAGTTACCAGGCGTCGCCGCAGCAGGCCTTCCTGGCCGCCGCGCGGGTGCTCGCGGAAAGCGGCGCGCAGGCCGTGAAGCTGGAGGGCGGCGCGGAAATGGCCGAGACCATTGCGTTCCTGGTCGAACGTGGCATTCCGGTGATGGCGCATATCGGCCTGATGCCGCAGAAGGTCAATGCCCTGGGCGGCTTCAAGGTGCAGGGCAAGGAAGAAGCCGGTGCGGCTCGAGTGCTGCACGATGCCCAAGCGGTGGCGTCTGCCGGGGCGTTCAGCGTGGTACTCGAAGGTGTGCTGGAGCCCTTGGCGCGACAGGTCTGCGAGCGGCTGGAGATCCCGGTGATCGGTATCGGCGCATCCCCTGCCTGCGCCGGGCAGGTGCTGGTGAGCGAGGACATGCTGGGGCTTTCCGGCGAACAGATTCCTCGCTTCGCGCAGCAGTATGTGCGGGTGGACGAGCTGATCTCGGCAGCGGCGCAACGCTTTGCCCGCGAGGTGCGCGAGCGGCAATTCCCGCAGGCGCGGCATTGCTTCGGGATGGCGAAGGATTGAGGCTTGGGAGCGGGTCTCGTCCCTGCGGGCGGATCACGGCGGTGACCCGTTCCCGCAGGGTGGCTGCTAGAACCCGCTTTCGCGCAGGGCGACCGCCAGCAGGCGGGTAAAACCTTCGCCCAGCCAGCTGCGCCTGGCGCCCTCGATCTGCAGGTGCCCGCGGGTCTCGTGCAGGCCCGGCGGCGCGCCGTCGAGCTTCACCAGCACATGGAACAGCGCCGGGTTGGGCACCAGGGTATCGCCCTGCGGGTTGACGTTCAGCGGGCCGCCGTAGCGCGAAGCGAGCATCGGTTGCTCCAGCTGGCTGATGCGCGTGGTGCCGATCAGCACCACCTGACCTTCGATGGGGCTGGGCACGCCCTCGGGGTAGAAGCGCACGCGGCCGCCGTCGGTGAGGCGCTGCACTTCGTCCTGCTTGACGTAGGCATCCACCAGCCAGTGGCGCGGGTCCACCAGTACGCCGATGGGCTCGCGGGTGTTGATCCACTGGCCGGGTTTCCAGTCCGGGTTGACGTCCCGCCACTGGCCGGCAAAGGGCGCCTGGAGGTTCAGGCGCGCCATTTCATTGCGGGCGGCCCGTGCCTGTTGGTACTCCACACCCAGGCGCTGGCGCGTGACGGCTTCCTCGGCGAGGCCGGACGGGTCGGCCAGCATGCCGGCCAGGCGGCCCTGGTAGCCACGGATGCCGGCCTCGCTGCCGCGCACCTTGGCGGCGATGTCGGGCTCTTCCATCACCGCGAGCGTTTCCCCCTGGCCGACCGTGCCGCCTGGGCGCAGGTCGCGCAGCAGCGCCGGGAAGGGGGCATAGACGTGCAGTTGCTGCGCCGCGCGGGCCACGCCCATGGCGTGCACCTGGGTGCGCCATGGGATGGCGAGCAGGAGCAGCACGCCGCCGAGCACGGCCAGAAAGACCAGCTTGCGGCGCGGCTTCACTTCCGCGCGGCGCTGCCACCAGACCTTGAGTTCGCGCCACACGGGCTGAACGATGAACCAGCTGATTTCCACGGCGAACAGGAAGATCCCCAGCAGTTTGAAGAAGAAGTAATAGACCGCCACGGCGATGCCGAGGAACAGCAGCAGGCGGTAGACCCACGTGCCAAAGGCGAAGGCCACCAGCGCCCGGCGCTTGCCGGTCGGGAAGTGCTCCGGCCAGGGCTCGTCCAGCCCCAGCAGGTTGCGCCGCAGTGTCGTGCGGGCCAGGGCGCCGGCGCGCTCGTGCAGGTTGGGGAAGTCGAGCAGGTCGGAGGTGATGAAGTAGCCGTCGAAGCGCATGAAGGGGCTGGCGTTCAGCGCCAGGGACAGCGCCCAGCTGGTGGTCGCCAGGTACAGCAGCGCATTGCGCAACGGGCCCGGATCGGCCAGCGCCCAGCCCAGTGTGGAGAGCCCGGCCAGCCCCAGTTCGGTGATGATCCCGGCGCTGGCGATCGCCAGGCGCTGGCGGTTGCTGCGCAGCTTCCAGCTTTCGCCGGTGTCGGTATAGAGCATCGGCCACATCACCACGAAGGCGATGCCCATGTGCGCCACCTTCAACCCCAGGCGCGTCGCCACCAGTGCGTGGCCCAGTTCGTGGAGCGTCTTGGCCACCACCAGGGCGGCGGCAAAGCTGAGCAGTCCCTCGAAGGAGAAGGACTCCACCACGTCATGGGTGAAGGTGTCCCACTGGTGTGTCACCAGCACGATGCCGGCGAGGCTGAGCAGCAGCACCAGTATCGCCACGTAGCGATTGAACAGCCAGTCGAGGCTGCCGGCGATGGCGCGCAGGAAGCGCTGCGGGCGAATCAGCGGGGTGCGGAAGAACAGGTAGTGGTGCAACCACCAGTTCCAGCTCATCCAGGAGCCGCCTTCGCTGCGTGCCTGGAGCCGCGCCAGGGCTTCGGCGCCGGGGCGGAGCAACTGGTGTCGTTCGAGGAACTGGCGAAAGCCCAGCACCTGCTCGGCTTCGGGCTTGAGCGCGGTCTGCTCGGCGATCTGCTCGCTGATCTGCCGGGGCGTCTGCTCCCAGCGCAGCAGGCATTCGAACTCCAGCCAGCCGATGCGGTAGAAGCGGTTGAGTACGCTGTCGTGAATCACCCACACCGGCTCGCCGTCCGGGCCGGGTGCGGCTTCGTCGAGGCGCAGGTCGTCACGCAAGGGCGGGGTGGGCAGGTCTTCGGCGGCGATGTCCATCGGAGCTACCAGCCCGTCCAGGCGCGCAGCGAAGCCAGGGGCCGCCGCAGCAGGTAGTAACCGAGCACCACACGTTCGCCATAGAGCTTGGCGGTGCCGTGCAGGCCAAGCCGGGCGTGGGGCGGCGCGTCCTGCACGCTGGCCAGCAGGCGGTAGGAGGCCACGCCTTCCTCACTGGGCTTGGCCTGGTAGCTGGTGTCGAGGATTTCCCCATGCAGCGGGTCGAGCGGGTAGGCGGTGAGGAACAGCGCCACCTTTGCCCCCGGCTCCAGCGCTATGGCGTCGGCGACCGGCAGCTGGATGCGCATGCCCGGCGCCTTCGGGTCGGCGATCTGCAGGATGCGCTCGCCGGTGACCACCGGCTTGCCCAGCCAGTCGTTGGGGTCGCTGTACACGGCCACGCCGGCACGCGGGGCGAGCACGCGGGTGCGTGCGAGCTGCGCCTGCACGGCGGCCAGTTCGGCCCGGCGCTGGCGGGCGCGGCCGTCGAGCACCGTGAGCTCGCTCTTGCTCTGTGGATTGTCGAAGGCCCGCTGGCTGGCGGCCATGAGCTCGGCATCGGCCACCGCGACTTCCTTGCTCAGCACGTCGGCGCGGCTGCGCAGGGTGGTTTCGTCCAGCTCGAAGAGCGGAGTGCCGACCTCCACGCTCTGGTTGGGGCGAACCAGCATCTTGACGATGACCCCGTCGATCGGCGAGCTGATCACCTGGGCGTTGCGCGAGACGACCTCCGCCGGTGCCAGGGCAGTCTGCCGCACCGGGATCAGCAGCAGCGCGGCCAGCGCGATGGCGGCGACCAGCACCTGGCGTTTGCTGGGCCGCCAGTAGCGCAGTTTGCTGCGCGGACCGAAGGAGGCCCAGGCGTGCGCCCAGGTCTGCCAGATGCCTTGCAGCAGCGGTTGCAGGTTGCGCGCCGGTGCTTCGTCGAGGAGGAACAGCACCAGCCCCAGGCGTTTGCCTGCACGGTCGTGCAGTGGCACGCACCAGAGGCCGGCCGGCCACCATTCGCCCCAGCCTTCGGCGATATCCGCCGGCGGCGCCGTGGCGTCACGGGCCAGCCAGGCAGGCGTGGCGTCGGGCAATTGCGTGGCAACCCAGCGGCTGGCGCGTTCCAGCCAGACCAGGTAGGGCGAATCCTCGGTGGGTTTGGCCAGCCCGGACACCGCCAGCAGTTCGTTGCGCGTGTCGTGGCAGGCGAACACCAGCGCCTGGTGGAAGCGCAGCAATGGGAACAGGTCGTTGGCGATGCTGAAGGCCAGGCCGCCGAGGGAGTCGGCCGCCAGCGCCTTGTCGCGCACATTGGCCAGGCTCAGCAGCAGCTGGGGTGGCGGCAGCAGCTCACTCATGGCTTTCGGGGAAGCGCGCGACCCCGCTCATGCCAGCGATCAGTTCCGGGTAGCTGGCATCCAGCTTCGCCTCCAGTTCCACGGTCTGCGCCACGGCGTCGACCCGTGCGTTGATCACGCTGACCTTGGCCGGGTAGTGCTTGCCAGTCTCGTGGATGTCCACCTCCAGCGGCATGTCCGGGCGCAGGTTGGGCAGCATCGAGGAGGGCACGTTGAGGCGGACTTTCAGCGCGCCGTCGCTGACCAGGTCGAACAGCGGCGTGCCGGCGGAAACCGTCTGGTACGGCTTGACATAGACCTTGGCGATACGTCCGGAGAAGGGTGCATCGACCAGGCAGTAACCGGCCTGCGCCCGCGCCAGGGTGAGGGCGCCGTCGGCCTTCTGTACCTCGGTGTTGGCCATGGCGACCTCCAGGTCGCCCACCGCGTCGAGCTTGCGCAGGTTCTGCTTGGCGGCGAGGTTGGAGCGGGCCATGTTCAGCTCGGCGGCGGCGACCTTGGCGCGGGCGTTGACCTCGACGCAGTTGAGCTGGGCCAGCTCGGCGTCCTTGGCGACCTTGTCGCCGAGGCTGGCCTTGAGCGCGCCGAGGGTGCCGTTCATCTGCGCTGAGAGGGTGGTTTCCAGGGCGGAGACCAGCAGCACGCGGATGGCGCCGGGGTCCTGGCTGTCGGGCAGTGGCGGCAGGCCGCTGGTGGCATCGTCGGCCAGCGCCGGCTGCAGGAACATCAGGCACAACGGGAGAAGCAGGTACGACGGTTTACTGCGCAGGTGCGGCATTGGCGCTTCCTTGTTGACTGCTCGGGGTGCTGCTGGCGAGGAGGTTGGTGCTGGTCTGCTGTTCGAGGGTGCGCTGGATCTCGCGGGCCAGCGTCTTCACGTCGTGGTTCTCGATCTCCTTGGGCATCACCTCGAAGCCCACCGAGTTGTACAGGCGGCCCCAGGCGGCCTGGGCATCGGAGTAGGCGGCTTCGCGCTGGTAGCGCGAGAGCAGGTAGCGCCCCTCGGCGCGGATCAGCTCCAGCTCGCTGCCCAGGGCGGCGCCACGGGCGGACTGCGCATAGCTGAGCAGGCTCTGGTCGACGCGCAGGCTCTCGTCGGCGAACTCCACTTCCTGGCGCGCCAGCTGGTAGCGCAGCAGGCCGACCCGGACCTGGGTGAGGATGGCCATGGACAGCGCGGTGCGGCGCATGTCGTCGGTCTTCTCCTGGCTCGCCTCGGCGGCCTTGATGTCCGGGTACTGCGCCAGGCGCAGCAGGTTCATCGAGACGTTGATGCCGGTCTGGTTCCAGTCGTTGTTGTACAGGTACTTGTTGGAGTCGTACTCGTAGCCGTAGTTGAAGCTCACGTTGGGCCACAGCTGGGCCTTGGCGATCTTCAGGTCGTTCATGTCGACGCGTTTGCGGTACCACTCCTCCATGATTTCCGGGCGGCGCTCCAGGGAGAGCCGTTCGAGCTGGTCGATGTTGTTGGTCACCAGCGGCAGCGGCTGTTCGCCGACGTCGGCCAGGACCATTTTGGTATTCGGCGGCAGTGACATCAGCGCGGCCAGCTCGGCGCGGGCGAACTCCAGGTCCTGGCGGCGCACGGTGAGCATGTACACCGAGTCGAGCAGGGCGCGCTGGTAGGCGAGGATGTCCTGGCGCGGCAGCAGGCCCTTGCCTTCGGCCTCGCGGGCGGAGGTCAGGGCGCGGTGGGTGCGCATCAGCAGGCCGTCCACTTCCGGCAGCAGGCGCTGGGCGCCCAGGGCGCGCCAGTAGGCGTTGCGCACGTCCTGCAGGACGTTCTGCGCGACCTTCTCGCGGCGCTCCTCGGCCATCAGCATCTGGTCGTTCTTCTGCTGGGTGCGGTAGTAGGCGACGCCGAAGTCCAGCAGGCTCCAGGACAGGCCGAGGCTGTAGAGCTGGCGGTAGCGCTCCTCTGACGTCGAGGGCCGCAAGCTGACCTGGCGGTCCTCGATGCCGATGGAGGTGCCGCCCGAGTCGTTGTTGCGCCCGGCATAGCCGGCGGAGGCGACCACCCGCGGCAGCATCTCGTGGCTGGTGACGTCGCGCAGGTCGGAAGCCAGCGCGCTTTCCAGCAGCTTGAGGCGGTAGTCGAGGTTGTACTTCAACGCGCGTGCGGAGGCTTCGTAGAAGGTGATCGGCCCGTTGACCGGTTCCTGCTCCTTGTACATCCGTGCCTGGTCTTCGATCACCCGCTGGCGCATTTCCTCCTCGGTGTAAGGCTTGGGCTCGAACGCCGAACAGGCGCTGAGCAGAATACTCACGGTGATGGTGGCGCTCAGGCATTTCAGTGCATAGGCGGGCATGTTCTGTCCTTGATCGATCTGAATGGGTCGCATGTTCCTCATTGGCTACCGCTCCGACGCTGGGCAGCCTCGCGCAACTGGGCACGGAAGCCCGGTGCGGTCTGCGCGGGTTTTTCCGCCTTGCCCACCATGTCGGCGGGGAAGGGCGCCCACAGCGATGGGTCGGGCAGCAGGCCGTCGGCGGTCAGGCTGATGACGCCGTGGCGGCCATCGACCCAGCGCGTGTCCAGGTCGGCGGCGCGGCGGCTTTCAGCCACGGCGCGAGCAACGAACTGGCCTTTCACCTGGCCCAGTTGCGCGCCCAGCGACGGGCTTTCGATCTCCGGCGTGGCGAAGATGTCGATGTTGCTGCCGTCGGCACCCCAGGCCGACAGCGACAGCCGATCATCGATGCGCTCGACCACCGGCTGCACGAAGATCGCCGGATCGACGTCGGGTATCCGGTCGCGCGGGTAGCCGTCGTCGCCGAAGCGGTCGAGGTGCGGTCCTGGCGGAATGTACGGCGTGGCGATATTCAGGGTGATGGTCAGCTGCGCCTGGTCAGTCAGGCCGGTCAGGTCGCTGATGGTGTAGGTGAAGTAGTCCTTGAGGATCTGCCCCAGGCCTGCAGCGGCGAGGACTTCGCGATTGCTCAGGTCGATGGTGTAGGTGTAGCTGCCGTCGGCATTCAACACGAGCGTGCCGTAGCGGCCGGCAATCGGCTGGCCGATGACACCGGCCGTGCCGCTGGCGGTTTCCTCGCCGGTACGGATGCCGGTGACGGTCAGGTGGTCGCCGCCATCCACGTCGCTGTCGTTGGGCAGCACGTTGCCGGTGGCCTGCGGTGCCGGGGTTTCGTCGCTGGCAACATTGCTGTCGTCGCGCGCCACCGGATTGTCGTCGGCGCCCTGGACGGTCACCGTCAGGCGCGCGTCGGAGGTGGCGCCGGCGGTGTCGCGCATGCGGTAGGTGAAGACCTCGCGCAGGGTTTCGCCGGCGGTGCGCAGCGCTTGTACTGTCGGGTTGGCGTTGTCCACGACGTACTGATAGCTGCCGTCGGCGTTGATCGTCAGCTTGCCGTAGAGACCCTGGAGCACCTGGCCGGCGCTGACGGTGTTGCCATTCTCGCTGGTGTAGTGGACGACGGTCTTGGTCTCGCCGTACTGCACGCCATCGACATCGGTGTCGTTATCCAGCACGTTGCCGCGCGGGTCGATGCCGGGGGTGCCATTGTTCACGCCGCCAGCCTCGACGGCGGTGGCGGTATCGTCACTGGCGATGGGCGTGTCGTTGCGGCCGTCGATGGTGATGGTCAGCAGGCCGGGCGTGGCGCCGCCCCAGATGTCTGCGCCGAGGTAGGTGAACTTGTCCTGCAGGGTCTGGCCGCTGGCGCGCAGGGCTTCGACTTCCGGCAGGGTGTTGTCCAGGGCGTAGCTCCAGCTGCCGTCCTGGTTCAGCGTGAGCGTGCCGTACTGGCCACGCAACGATTGGCCGGGCGCGGTGACCGTGGTGGACGTCGGGCTGTCGCCGGCCCAGAACGAAACCACGTGCATTACGTCCTGCGGGATGGTGGTGATGGTGTCCGGGTCGGTGTCGTTGGCCAGCACGTTGCCCGAAGGATTACTGCCCGGCACGTTGTTGTGCAGGCCACCGTCCTCCACCGCGGTGCCGAAGTCCGGCGAGGTGATCGGCGGGTCGTTCTGGCCGCGGATCAGGATAACCAGTGTGGCCTGGTCGCTGAGGTTGCCGTCATCGGTGACCTGGTAGGTGAATTCCTCGATGGCGAATGCCAGCGGGCCGAGCGCCCGGATGGTCGCGTTGTTGCTGTCGACGAAGTACTGGTAGCTGCCGTCGGCGTTGATCACCAGGGTGCCGAAAGCGCCCAGGATGGTCTGCGGGCTGCCCGGCACCACTGCGACGGTATTCACCTGCGCGCCCTCGGGGCCCTTGGCGATGGTGGTGACGCGCATGTGGTCACCGGCATCGACATCGGTGTCCTTGCCGATACCGTCGAAGATCCCGGTCAGGCCGGTGATCACGTTGCCGGTGGGGTTGCGCCCGCCGCTGCCGTCGAGGTTGGCTACGGCGTAGTTGATGTCGTCGTTGGCTACCGGGGCGTCGTAGCTGCCCTGGATGGTGATGGTGATCCGTGCCAGCGAGCTGGCCCCGGCGGTGTCGTGCATGCGGTAGGTGAACGTCTCGACCAGTGTGTCGCCGGTCTTCAGTGCCTGCACGGCGGCCAGGTCGTTGTTGACGACGTAGACGAAGTTGCCATTGGCATCGATGCTCAGGATGCCATAGCTGCCGGCCGCCGCGGCTGTTCCCGTCGACACCTGGATGAAGCTGCCACCGGCACCGAGCACGCCGAAGCCGATGCCATCGACGGTCTTGCTGTCGCCGCCGTCGACGTCGGTGTCGGCGCCGGCCCCGGTTCCGGGTACGCCTGTGAGGGCGTTGCCGCTGGCGTTCTGCCCGCCGCTGCTGTTGTTGGTGCCGCCGGCCTCGATGGCGGTGGCGGTGTCGTCGACTGCGATGGGTGTGTCGTTGCGACCGTGGATGACCACGGTGAAGGTCGAGGTGACGGTCTTGCCGTTGCCATCGCTGACGCTGTACTGGAACACCTCCGTCAAGCGGTCGTTGTCGGTGCGCAGGGCCTGCACCGCCGCATTGGCGTTATCGACCACGTAGCGGTAGTTGCCCTGGGCATCGAGCACCAGGTTGCCGTAGCGGCCGGCCAGGCTCTGGCCCACGGTGCCGTTGTTGCCGGTGGGGCTGATGACGCCGGTGATGGTCAGGGTGTCACCGTCCGGATCGGTGTAGGACGAGCGGATGCTGCCGCTCGGGTCCACGCCCGGAATGTTGTTGTTCAGGCCACCGGCCTCGATGGCGTCGACGGTGACCGGGTTGACCACCGGTGGATCGTTCACACCGGTCACGGTAATCACCAGCTGCGCCTGGTCGGTCAGGCCGCCAAAGTCGTGGATGCGGTAGGTGAAGATCACATCCAGGCTCTGGTTGGCAGTCAGTGCGCGGATGGTCGGGTCCGAGCTGTTGACGATGAAGGTGTAGGTGCCATCGTCGCTGAGGGTGAGTTGACCGAAGTTGCCGTTGAGAACGTTGCCGTTGGCGAGCCTGGCGACACTGCCGACGATGCTGGCCGGGGCACCGCTGGCGACGGCGGTCAGTGTACCGCCGGCGGTCTCCAGGCCCGGACGCACGCCATCGACCTTGAGCGGATTGAGGTTGGGTTGGTCGAGACGATCGACGTCGGTGTCAGCGCCGGTGCCGGGGGCACCGGTGATCACATTACCGCTGGTATTGATCGGCGCCGGGCTGTTATCGCTGGAGCCTGCCGTGGCGGTGTTGTGGTCGTCCACGGCCACGGGGGCATCGTTGGCGCCCTGGATGGTGATGGTCAGGGTGGTGACGGAGCTGAGCCCGCCGGCGTCGGTCATCTGGTAGGTGAAGTCTTCCACCAGGGTATCGCCAGGGGAGAGCCGCTGTACGGCTGTCAGCGTGTTGTCGATGACGTAGCGGTAAGAACCGTCGGCATTGATCGTCAGGGTGCCGAATGCACCCTGGACGGACGTCGCTGCGCCAGTACTTACCGGGAATACGCGGCCGCCGCCGGGGCCGTCGTAGCGGATGAGGGTGACGGACTTGGTCTCGCCCAGGGCTACCGAGTCGACATCGGTGTCGGCGCCAGCGCCGGTGATGGGATCGCCGGTGAGCACGTTGCCGGTGGCATCCTGGCCCGGCGTGCCGTTGTTGGTGCCGCCGGCCTCGATGGCGGTGCCGACATCGCCGTTGGCGATGGGGGTGTCGTTGGCACCGTGGATATCGATGGTCAGCGAGGTCGAACTGCTGAGGCCGCCGCTGTCGGTGATGAAGTAGCCGAAGGATTCGCGCAGCACGTTACCGGGGGTGCGCAGGGCCTGGACCTCGGCATTGTTGTTGTCGACCACGTACTGGTAGCCGCCGGTGGCGGTGATGGTCAGCGTGCCGTAACGACCGACGAGGCTGACTGGGCCGGCGGCCGGAACCGTGACGAAGCCGCCGATGGAATTCTCCACCCGCGTGACCTTGAGCACATCGCCGTTGGTGGCGATATCCACGTCGGTATCGTTGTCCAGCACGTTGCCGGTCGGATTGACGCCCGGGTCGGCATTGTTCAGGCCGCCGGCCTCGATGGCGATACTGATGTCCGGGTGGGCGATGGGGGCATCGTTGACCGGGTCGATGATGATGGTCATCACGTCGGTGTCGGTCAGCGCGTCATCGGGGTTCTCGCCCGGGATGCCGTCGCCGTCCTTGTCGCCGAAGTTGCCCTGGTCGTTGGTGACCATGGTCAGGGTCTCGCTGTTGCGCGAGGTGTTGAAGTCCTGGTCGCCCTTGTAATAGATCTGGCTGAGCAGCACGTTGATCTGCTGCAGCGTACCGGTCAGCACCAGCGTGCGGCCTGCGCCGGCCGGTGGCGCGTCAGTGGCGCCCGGTGCAGTGGCGCTCTGCCAGATCGTGCCATGCACCACCGTCAGGGTGACGGTCATCACGCCGTTTGCGTTGCCAGCGTTGACGTCGACGTCGCTGGTGGCCAGGCCGACGATATGCAGCACGGTGTCCTCGACGCCGTGCTGGTTGGCCACGGTGTTGATCGGGGCTTCGTTGAGGTGCACGTAACCGGCATCCGCAGTGCCGATGGTGCCTTCGCCCAGGGCGATGTTGATGCTGCCCAGGCCGGTGGTGGCGGTACCGGTGTCGGTGTCGATGCGCACCTGGAAGCGATTGTCGGTCGCCTGCTGGAAGTTCGGTGCCACGGCAACGAGGTAGTTGCCCGATGGCAGCAGGGCGAACTGGTAGGTCCCGTCGCTGGCGGTCACGGTGCTGAAGGTGCGGTCGTCGGCGTTGCCGAAGATGCCATCGTCGCCGGCCCAGGTGAGATTGACGGCGATGCCGCCCAGGCCCGGCCCGTCAGGTGTCACGCTGTTGGTGGCGGACTTGGTGTCGTCCCACAGGGTACCCCGGACCACGCCCATGCCGGCGCCGTCGGCGAGGATGTAGTTGTTCAACCCACTCGCACCGTCCGCGCCGGTCCGCTCACCGTCAGCGCCGCCAGCGGTCAGCGGCAACGAGCCGCCCCAACCGGCATTCTCGAAGCTGGTGGGCAGGCTGGTCCAGGTCAGCACCGCGGAGCTGTTGGCGTCGTCGGGGATCACGGTATTGGGCAAGGTGACGCTGTAGATCACCTGGACCTTGTCGTTGACGTTCAACTGGTCGAAGTTGAGCACCACCTGGCCGCCTACCACGCTGGCGGTGACGCCCGCCGGCAGGTTGCCGGTGGTGTAGCTGGTGCCGTTGATGACAATGCTCTGGATGGCGTAGTCGCTGCCGGAGGGGAACTGGTCACGCAGCACGACGTTGTAGGCCGGTACTTCGCCGTTCTGGGTAAAGCTGACGGAGACGGTGGCCTTGGTCGTGCCCGCCACACTGCCGGCGGCGATGTCGATGACCGACTTGTCCATGCCGGTGAAGCTGGGCTCAACCACGTGCTCGAAGATCGTGGCGCTGTGGCCGCGGTCGACCCCGGCACCGGCGCCGACGTGTTCGAACACATTCATGCTCAGCTGCGCGCCGCTCTGGTTGCTGGCGATGTTGGCTACGCGCACGTTGAATTCGAGGATTACCCCTTCGATATCGCCGTCGTTGATCTCGCTGTTGGAAAGGTTGCCGAGGTTGAAGGTAATGGTTCGGCCATCAGGGGAGATCTGCAGGCGCCCGCTGTTGATGTTGAAGATGCCGGTGGGTTTGTCGCCGGAGAGGTCCGGATGGATCGGTAGCGAGACGTCGCTGTTCTGGTTGCCGAACATGATGAGCGATCCGCCGCTGATCAGGTCGGTGGCATCCGTAGTGAGTCCGCCGGTGCTGGAACCCAACGCGATGAGAATGTTGTTGAGGTTGGCGGGGATGAACTCCAGCCCGGGAGCCAGTTCGATGCGGATCTGGTAGTTGGTGTTTTCACCGGTGGGTACCACGACCGCTACGCGGTAGCGGATGATCTCGCCGACCACCACGGTTTCTTCCAGGCCGGCGGTGTCGGTGGCGCCCGAGGAGTTTTTCGCCGGCGGCGTGGCGTCGAGGCCGCCAACGCGGGAGACCTGGATGCCGTTGGTGACGGGAATGAACAGCGTGTTGATCTGCCGGTAGTCGTTGAGCACTCCGGAATTGAGCAGGCCGTCGTCGCCGCCGCGCTCGCCGGCGCCGGTGTCGGTGGTATTGCTCAGGCCGTCCAGGCTGGTCCAGCGCACCACGACGTTGTTCGAAATGACCGCCTGGCCGGCCGCCGTGGAATTCACTACGCCGGACAGGGTAATGACGATGCTGCCGCCATTGGCGATATCGATGTTGGCGCCGTTGGCGGTGACCAGTTGGCCGTTCTGGATGATGAAGTCCACGCCGCCGTTGGCGGTGGCACCGCCGTTGTAGACTTTGCCGGTGATGATGATGTTGTCCATCTGCGTGGGCAGGACGTTCAGCAGGCTGAGGTCGAAGGCATTGGTGCCGGAGTTGTTGCTGATGGTGATGGTGTAGTTGACCGTGTCGCCTTCGTCGAAACCGCCGTAGGTCGGGGTGGAGGTGACCTGCTGGCTCACCGTCAGGGTCGGCTCGACGATGGTCACGCTGGGCTGCTGGGCACTGTTCAGCGTGCGGTCGACGGCGGTTGCACCGTTGGGCGTGTCGCCGTCGGGGTCGCTGTAGACCAGTTGTGCGCCGTTGTTCAGCACTACGCCCTGCTGGTTGCCGATCACATTGTTCGCCACCAGCACCAGGCGGATGACGAAGGCGTTGTTGCCGGTGTTGTTGTCGGCATTGGCGGTCGCGGAACTGAACACCAGGTGCATGTCGCCGCCATCACCGGCGTCGACCGAGAAGCTGGAGACGTTCAGGTTGCCGCCGAAGTCCTGACCCAGCGCGCCGCTGCCGGCTGTGGTGACGATGATCTGGTAGCCGAGGCCACCGTTGAAGCTGGTGTCCAGGCGCATGCCCGGTGGGATCAGGTCGTTGATACGAAGATTGGCGGTGCTGCCCTCGGGCAGGGTGACGACGATGTCATAGGTCATGCTCTCGCCGATCACCAGGTTGCTGCCGGTGGTGTGGCTGGCGCTGGAGTCGTCGGCGCTGAGGCTGCCGTCCTTGTAGCCCTTGACGATGGTCGGGGCGGCAACCTGCTGGTTGGCGACTTCCGTCAGATCGGTCGGGGTGAAGTCCTGGCCGCCGTTGACGCTGGCGTAGTTGGTCAGCGAGGCGCTGGATTGCAGCGTGCGCGAGGCGAGGATGGCATTGTCGACGGTGACATCGTAGGTGATCACCACCACGTTGCGGCCGGCAGCGTCGTTGCCGTCGGCGGCGCCGGCGCGGCCGGCGAGGAAGGTCGCCTGGCCGTTGGCGTCGAGGAAGGTGATGGTGTTGCCGTTGACGCTATAGTCCACCCCGGCGATCAGTTGGGTTCCATCGCCCCGGTATATCTGCAGGTTGGCAGCGCTCAGGCTGCCACCGACGAAAGTGACGCCGGCTGGCAACGTGACGCTGGTGGTGACGTCGTAGGCGCCTCCGCCACCGGTGTTCTCTATCGCCGTGGCCAGGCGCAGCCTATCGCCGCCGTCGATACCGCTGACGTTGCCGTCCACCGCCGCCAGATCGGTAATGCTGCCGGTGAAGGGCTGGACGCCAGTCTGGTTTGTCGGGACCCAGTTTCCGGTCGTTCCCGTTACCGTTCCGTTGCTGCTGGAAACCACGCCGTGCTTGATGTCCAGCACGGGTTCGGCGATCGACTCGATGACCGCCACGTCCGAAGAGGTCAGCACGGTCTTGTCGATGGTGGTGGTCTGGCTGGACTGGGCCAGTACGTCCAGTTCGCGCTGGTCGGCGAAGGGCTGGTCGCCCACGCGCATGGTGAACTGCACCTGCACCCGGCCGCCGTTGAGACCGCCGGAGGCGAAGTTGCCGAAGTTGAAGATGATCGAGTTGCCCGGACCGGTGGTGACGCTGTCGGGAACATCGGCGATGGTGTTGCCGTTGGTGATCAGCCACTGCCCGACGCCGCTGCCCTGCGTCCAGTTGATGCCGGTGGCATCCAGCAGCGGCAGCGGCAGGTAGGCGGTGAGGGTGAAGTTCTCGTAGTCGGCCACCAGCAGGTCGTAGGTGATGGTGAAGGTCACCACGTCGCCGGGACGCAGCTCGCCGTTGGCCGGCGGTGCACCGCCATTGACCGTGGTCAGGTCGATATCCACCGTCGAGGTCTGGATGGTGCTGCTGGTGCTGGAGCCATCGGTCTGGATGCCGCCGATGTTCACCGAGTCACGCAGCACGGAGGCATCGACTGTGGCGTTGTTGCCAACGCTGTCGCCTTCGTTGAGCTGGTCGTGGGGCGGGTGGTCGGAGGTGTACGTGGTGTCGACGACCGCGTCATAGACGATGGTCAGGCGGGTAGCGCCTTCGAGTGGGTCGTCGTCCCACAGGTCGCCGTACAGCGCATAGATCCCCGGCCCCTGCACAGCGGCGGCGATGGATTGGGCGATGTCGAAGACCAGCGTGGTGCTGCCATCGGCGTTGACCGTGGCGGTGTAGATCAGCGGGATCACCTGGCTGCCGCCATGCATCTGGATGACGATGGTCGGCGGGTTGGTGGTGCTGAAGGTCTGGCCGTCGCTGAGATGGTCGGTGATGGTGAACTGGCCCTGGCCGAGGATGTTCTTGCCGAAGGCGAAGAAGTCGGAGATGGCCACTTCCATGTTGTAGCGCAGGGTATCGCCCGGGGTCAGGCCGGCCTGGCCGACGTCGTTCTGCAGGTTGACTTCCTTGAGCAGGGTGATGGATTTGGCGACGAAGGTGACGCCTGCGCCATTTCCGGTCTCGGTGAAGGGATAACCGTTCGGATCGGTGGGGCGGTCGCGCGGGTCCAGCGGATTCCAGTTGCCGTTGACGGTGGCGGTACCGAAGTTGATGGTTACCGGATTGCCGGTGGCCGGGTCGATGACCGGGCGGCCGTTGGCGTCGATCTCCGGTACGTAGAAGCTCACCTGGGTGGTGCTGGCGCTGGCCAGGGTGTCGTAGTGGATGGTGTAGCTGGCGACGAAGGCATTGGGGTTGGCCAGCGCGGCGGCGATCAGCGCGGGGTTAGTCAGGACAGTGCCGTCGTGCAGCGTGATCGATTCCAGGGTGCCACCGGCGCCGGGGGTGATCTGGCTGACATGCACCTGGTCGGGCACGGTCTGGGTGACGCTGACGTTGGTCAGGGTCTGGCCGGTGGCCGGGGTGACGGTCACCGTCTGGGTACGGGTGAAGTTAGGCCCGGTGACGGTCTCGCCCTCGGGCATGTTGACCGTCTGGGTGATCGATAGCAGCGTCGGTGTCACCACGAAGCTGTGCAGCGCGGACTCCACCAGGGAGGGGTCCTGGGTCGGGTTGTTCAGCGAATCGTTGCCGTATTCGAAGCCGCCGCGGGCATTGATCGTGAGGTTCGGCGCGCCATCGGAGTAGCTGGTGTCGGCCAGGTTGCTCAATTGTGCGGTGACCAGGATGTCGATTGCCGGCTGGCCGTTGGTGACGCTGCCGTAGGGCAGTTGCAGCACGATCATCTGGTCGCCGGGCTTCATGCCGACGCTGGCGGCGTTGATCACCAGGGCGTTGCCGTTGGCGTCCTTGGCGAACGGATGGGTGACGTTGCCGTCGGCGCCGAAGGTCAGCACGGTGGATTTCACCGCCTGGCCAAGGTAGGTGGCCGAGATGAAGCTGGCGCCGTCGTTGCCGTCACGGCCGGTGGCCGGCATGAACAGATCGATGTAGGGGGCGTAGCCCACTTGCGTGGACGGGTTGCTGAAGATGACGTCGAAGGTGAACTGGTCGCCCAGGCGCACTGCGGAACCGCCGCTACCCATGGCCACGGTGGGGCTGGCATTGGCCAGCAGGCCCTGGAAGTCCACCAGCGTGCTGGCACTGAGGGCGATGGTCTTGTCGACGTCGCCGGCGCGCACTTCGAGGTTCCAGTCGCCACCGGCGCTGGTGGAACCCGTGGCATTGCTGGAGGCACCGACATCGGCGCCGGTCCAGCGCGCCAGTTCATTGACCAGCGCCTGCCCGGCACTCCCCGCGCCGACGTCGCAGCCGTAGAGCTGGATGTCCGCGCCGGCGTTCAGTTCGCCGCGCCAGGCGCTGAGGCGATCGCCGAGTTGATCGACGCTCTGGCTGGTGAACGTCTGGTTGCCCAGGGTGAACTGGCCGGTGGCGCCGTGGGAGAAGATCTGGATCGAGTCGACCTTGCCCAGTTGCGCCAGGGCGCTGCTGATCGCCGCGATGGCGTCCTGGCCGGCATCCACCACCAGGGCGGTGGTGCCCACCGGCAGGTTGGCGGCCAACTGGTCGCGGTTCTCCAGGCGAGCATCGATGACCACCAGGTTGCGTGGCGCGGCCTGTGCGGGCGCCGCCGCCTGGGCCCGAGCCTCGACCGCGGTGGCCGGCTTGGCCGTGTCCTTGGCCTCGGCTCCTGCACTGGAGTCGTGGTGCTGCTGGTCGACGGCGGCCGCAGCGGCGCCATCGAAAAGAATGCGTTGCTCCAGCGCGAGCGCGTGGGCGGCGGGCTGGAAAAGCTTCGAACGATACTTGGCCTGCATTTCCCTAATTCCGGCTGATCAATATCGAGAGAAAAAGCAGTCCTACGCATATCTGCTTACGCAATTGACGCTAGTACCATTCCGAATTATCGCAAGCAGAACAGCGACATAAGCGACAAGTAAGTAACAGGAATCTTACAGTCGGGTCGCCAGTTCCTACGCTGGACGCGGCTTCCAGACGAATGGCTCCTACATAGCGGCATTTCGCCGCCCGTCAGACGCCTATTCCGACTTTGGCTACGCTTGAGCGAGCGGTCCATGAGAGACCGGAGCAGGGCGCCGGAGCGCCGGGGGTTGGGGATGGGGAAAATGCTGGGCAGGTGTCTGCTGCTGATAGGGCTGGCAGGGCTGTGGGCGCACGCCGGGATCGCCGCCGAAATGCCGGCTACGGCGGTCCGCGCTGCCGACGATGCCGCCGCGGAGCTGAAAGTCGAAAATCGTAACATCCTGGTGTTCCGCGCCACGCTGCTCGGCGAGTCACCGCAGGTGCGCGCGCACCGCGCCAAGGCGACCATCGAGGAAGCCCTGCAGGGGGGCGATGAGCTGAAGGTGAATCTCGACCCGATCCAGGACAGCTACATGGTCCTGCTCGGCTATAGCCGCGCCTTCATCATTTCGCCCGAGGATGTCGACCCGCCGGGCAGTTCGGTGCGTGGCGCCGCCGAGGCGGCCGCCGCCAACCTGCGCCTTGCGGTGGCCGAGAATCGCGAAGCGGGCAGCGTGCGCTATCTGCTCAGCGCGCTGGGGCTGGCGGCAGTGGCCACCTTGGCCTACCTGTTGCTGCTGCGCGGCGTCGGTTATGTGCGGGGCAAACTGCTGAATCGACTGCCCGACGTGATGAGCCGGCACAGCGGCCGTCTCAAGGTCGGCCAGACGCCCCTGCTGGGCAGCCGCTACCTCTATTACCTGGTGGGCCGGTTGATCTGGCTGGTCTACTGGCTGCTGGTGTTCCTCTTCAGCTACCAGTGGCTGAGCTTCGTGCTGTCGCGCTTCCCCTATACCCGGCCCTGGGGCGAGAGCCTCAATGTGCATCTGATCAACCTCGCGCGGTACCTGATCAATGGCATGCTCGATGCGCTGCCGGGGCTGGCAGTCGCCTTGTGCATCCTGATCATCGCCCGCGCCATCAGCGGTTTCTCCCGCCATGTGCTGCAACGCATGGCACGGCCGGGCAACCTGCGCTGGCTGACCGAGGAAACCCTGCAGCCGACCACGCGCCTGACCTCCCTGGCGATCTGGCTGTTCGCCATTGTCATGGCTTATCCGTACCTGCCCGGTTCCGGCACCGAAGCCTTCAAGGGTCTGTCGGTGCTGGTCGGCCTGATGATTTCCCTCGGCGCTTCCAGCGTGATCGGCCAGGCTGCCTCGGGGCTGATCCTCACCTACTCGCGCACGCTACGGGTGGGCGAGTTCGTCCGCATTGGCGACAACGAGGGCACGGTGACCGAGGTCGGAGTGTTCAACACCACCATCCGCACCGGCCTGGGCGAGGTGCTGACGTTGCCCAATTCGATGATCACCGGTTCCGTGACGCGCAACTATTCACGCATCGTCCAGGGCCAGGGCTACGTGGTGGATACCGTGGTTACCATTGGCTACGACACCCCGTGGCGGCAGGTGGAGGCCATGCTCATCGAAGCGGCGCGGCGCACCGACGGGATCCTGCAAACCCCGGCGCCGCAGGTGTTCCAGACCGCGCTGTCGGACTTCTACCCCGAATACCGCCTGGTCGCCCAGGCCATCCCCAGCGAGCCGCGCCCGCGCGCACTGCTGCTGAGCGTACTGCACGCGAATATCCAGGACGTGTTCAACGAGTACGGCGTGCAGATCATGTCGCCGCACTACCTGGGCGATCCGCAGGAAGCGAAATGGGTCCCCAGGGAGCAATGGCACGCGGCGCCGGCCAAGCCTGAAACGCCTTCCGACCGTTGAGGCCTGCGCCTTGCGGGCCTTCATCTATCCTGTTCCGTCCACGGGCCCAGGTTGCGATGCCGCGCCCGCCTCATTCTTCCGCCCCGGAGATATCCCATGAACCTGCATTTGTCCGACAAGCTCGCCCTGGTCAGCGGTTCGACCAAGGGCATCGGTTTCGCCATTGCCCAGGGCCTGGCCCGCGAAGGGGCGAGGGTGATCCTCAATGGCCGCAGCCAGGCTTCCGTGGACGAGGCGCTGGGGCGCATCCGCGCCGCCCAGGCGGACGCCAAGGTGGAAGGCTTCGCCGGCGATCTTTCCGACCCGCAGCAGGTTGCCGCGCTGGTGCAGCGCTATCCGGCGGTGGACGTGCTGGTGAACAACCTCGGCATCTTCGACCCCAAGCCCTTCGAGGACATCCCGGACGAGGACTGGGTGCGTTTCCTCGACGTCAACCTGCTCTCCGGCGTCCGCTTGTCCCGCGCCTACCTGCCGGGCATGAAGCAGAAGAACTGGGGCCGGGTGGTGTTCATCAGCAGCGAAAGCGGCATGGTGATCCCTGTGGAAATGATCCACTACGGCGTCACCAAGACCGCCCAGCTCAGCCTGTCCCGCGGACTGGCGGAGACCTGCGCCGGCACCGGCGTGACGGTGAACGCGGTGCTGCCGGGGCCGACCGCCTCCGAGGGCGTCAACGAGTTCGTCGAGAAACTCTCCGGCGGCCAGCCGTTCGCGGAGTTCGAGGCCGAGTTCTTCCGCAGTGCGCGGCCCAGCTCCCTGCTGCAGCGCTTCGCGCGCCCGGAAGAGGTGGCCAACCTGGTGGTCTACGTCTGCTCCGAGGCATCGTCGGCCACCAATGGCGCGGCATTGCGGGTGGACGGCGGCGTGGTGCGCTCGCCGTTCTGAGTCACTCGGCGCTGCGGCTTTCGAACTCCAGCCCCAGCGCCAATTCACCACTGCCGAGCTGGCCGAGCCACTGTTGTGCTTTCGGGCCGGACAGGTGTGCCTCCAGCTCGGCCTGGCTGGCCCAGCAGGTCGATACCTGCCAGCGGTCGGCGGCCAGCGCCTGCAGTTCACCGGACTGGCAGCCCGGTTGGCGGCGCACCTGTTCGAGCAGCTCGCCCAGGTAGGAGCCCAGCGCGCTGGCCTGGCCGGGAAATGCCTGGACGCGGACGATGGCAATGGCGGACGGGGACATGGCGGGGCTCCTTCTGCAATGGATGGCCATTGGGCGCTGGCGCCGGCATCCGGTAAAGGCCGGAACCGGCTTTCAAAACCGATGCTGGAAGGTTACGGCCGCGCTGTCTGCGCATGAACTGCCAATTCCCGGGAAAACCGTTGGGCCAATACGCCCCGCGTGACGGACCTGTAGGAGCGAGCTTGCTCGCGAACAAGCTCCGTGCCATGCGGTTCGCGAGCAAGCTCGCTCCTACAAAGGCCCAGCATGTGAGGGGGCTGTGCGTAGGAGCGGACAGAGTCCGCTCCTACGCTCGCTGGGCATGATGGTATGGCTCAGGCCAACTGCTGCAACAGGTCGCGCACCTTGTCCAGCGCCGGGTCGATATCCAGCGTGTCGATGGCGCCGAAGCCCAGCAGCAGGCCGTCGCGCACCGGCACCTGGTGGTGGAAGGGCGCCAGGCCGTAGAGGCCGACTTCGACCTTGCGCGCCAGTTCGGTGAGCAGCGCCACGTTGGTTGGCTGGCGCAGCAGCGCGGTGAGGTGGAAGCCGGCCACCGAGGGCACCACCTCCAGCCAGGGCGCCAGGTCGCCGGTCAGCCGCGCGAGGATCCGTTCGCGGCGCCCGGCGTAGATGCCGTGGCAACGGCGGATGTGCTTGAGCAGGTAGCCTTCGGCGATGAACTTGGAAAGCGCCCATTGCGGCAGGGTCGAGCTGTGCCAGTCGCTGATCTGCCGGGCGCGCACCAGCGCCGGGAACAGGCTGGGCGGCGGGATCAGGTAACCCAGGCGCAGCTCCGGCAGCAGCACCTTGGAGAACGTTCCGATGTAGGCCACCACGCCGTGACGGTCGAGGCTCTGCAGCGCATCGGTGGGCCGGCCTTCGTAGCGGAACTCGCTGTCGTAGTCGTCCTCGATCACCAGCGCGCCCAGCTCCAGCGCCCGCGCCAGCAGCGCCTCGCGGCGCGCCGGGCTCATCGGCATGCCCAGCGGGAACTGGTGCGACGGGGTGGTGTAGATCATCCGCGTGCCTTCAGGAATCAGGTCGACGCAGATGCCCTCGGCGTCCACCGGCACGCTGGCCACGTCGGCCCCCAGGGTCTGGAAGATCAGCCGCGCCGGGGTATAGCCGGGGTCTTCCATCGCGACTTTGTCACCCGGCCGCAGCATGATGCGGGCAAGCAGGTCCAGCGCCTGCTGCGCGCCATTGCAGACCATCACATCGTCCAGCTGGCAGTTCACCCCGCGTGCATAGGAGATGTGCCGGGCAATGCCATCGCGCAACGGCGCGATGCCTTCGGGGGCGCTGTAGTGCCCGCGCATGCCGGCCATCTGGCGCAGCGCATGGTTCACGCAGCGCCGCCATTCTTCCTGGGGGAACTGCAACTGGGTGGTGGCGCCGCCGATGAAGTCGGCCTTCGCCGTGCCGGTGGCGCCGGGGTGGCGCAGGCGGGTGTCGAGGTTGCACCAGCGCTCGATGTTTTCCTGGCTGGCGAAGCGCACGCCATCCTGGCGCCGGTCATGCCGCGGCAGGTGCGTGTTGACGAAGGTGCCGCTGCCGATCTTGCCCACCAGCACGCCTTCATAGGTGAGCTGGGCGTAGGTGTCGGAGATGGTCTTGCGCGAGATACCCAACTGCTCGGCAAGCAGGCGGCTGGGCGGCAGGCGGGTGCCGGCGGCGAGGCGGCCGGAGTCGATGGCTTCGCGCAGCTGGCGATAGAGTTGCCCGGCGAGATCTTTCTGGCCGTGGATGATCAGGTGCAGCTCCAAGGGCGAACTCCGGGGCAGGGCGGTCGCGCAAGCGTAGCGCCGGCATTGGCCGTGGTGAAGTTGCGCGGTGCAATTTCCGCGGATTGGCCACCTCTCGGGGCGAGGCGCCGGCGCACAATGGCCGGGTCATCGTCTGGAGTTCCCGTCATGGAGCCGCGTCTGGATTACTACACTGCCTCGCCGGAAGCGCTGAAGGCAGTGCTGGCGCTGGAAGCCGCCATCTTCGAGCTGTCGGTGGAGAAGCCACTGCTGGAACTGGTGCGCCTGCGCGTGTCGCAGGTGAACAACTGCGCCTTCTGTGCCGACATGCACGCCATGGAGGCGCGCCGCAATGGCGAGACCGAGCGCCGCCTGTTCGCCGTCAGCGTGTGGCGTGAATCGCCGTTCTTCACCGAGCGTGAGCGCGCCGCGCTGGCCTGGAGCGAGTCGGTGACGCTGCTGTCCGAGTCGAAAGTGCCGCTGGAGGTTTTCCAGCTCGCCCGCGAGCAGTTCAGCGAACGCGAACTGGTTGACCTCACCGTGGCCATCGGCGCCATCAACGTGTGGAATCGTCTGGGCGTGTCCTTCCGCCAGCAGCCGCCGGCCTGAACAGGCGCGACGTCGGCTGCTCTATGTAGGAGCGAGCGTGCTCGCGAAAGGAGTTCCCGGCAGCGGCAGTGTTGAGGCTATTCGCGAGCAAGCTCGCTCCTGCAGGATATCGTGCGGCGCAGTGGCAGGCAGCACAGCGCGCCGATCAGCAGGGCGCTGGCGGCGGCGCCCAGGGCCGGAATGAAGCTGCCGGTCAACCCGCGCAACGCACTGGCGGCCAGTGGCCCGGCGATCTGCCCGACGCCATACAGCGCCGTCATCGCCGCCAGCATGTTGAAGCGCACCTGCGCGGCCACCGCGCGGGCCGCCGGCATGGCGATGGTCACGGTGCCCATGAAGCTGCCACCCACCAGCACCGCGCTGCCCAGATAAAGGAAGGCCGACTCGCCCAGTGCCGGCAGCATCACACCGATGGCCTGCACCAGCAGGTTCAACGCCAATGCGCGACGGCCACCGAGCCTCACGTGCAGCCGATGCCAGAGGAAACACGACGGTGCCGCACCCAGGCCGAAGGCGGCCCAGACCTGCAGCGGGTCGATGGCGCCCAGGCCGCTCTTCATCAGCAATGGCAGGTAGGTGGCGGTGATGATGTAGCCGAAGCCGGCCAGGCCGTAGACCAGCAGGATGATCAACGCGGACAGCTCGGGCATTGGCCCCGTACCGTTCGTTGTCTGCTGCGGCGCAGTCGGTGCTGCGCGGCCCAGCGCGGGGGTGGCCAGCAGCGACAGCACCAGCCCGGCCAGCGCCAGTACGCACCAGATCGCGGCACTGCCCAGGCCGAAGGCGTTGCCGGCGGCAATCAGTTCCGCCGAGACCAGGATGCCGACGCCCACGCCGGCGAACATCATTGGTGCGCCATGGCTTTCGCCCATGCTCTGCAACAGCCATTGCGCCGCGCTGACCAGCACCATGGCCGTGAGCACGCCGGCCAGCAGGCGCACGCCGACGGCAAACCAGACGGGTGCCGGAATGGCCATGGCGGCGAGGGCGGCCAAGGTGCCGACCAGGGCGATCAGGCAAATGCGTGCCGCATGTCGTTCGTGGCTGCGCGCCAGCAGCAGCGCGCCCAGCAGGTAGCCGGCGTAATTGGCCGAGGCCGCCAGCGAGCCTCCGGTGACGCTGAGCACGCCGTCGCGCACCATCAGCGGGTAGAGCCCGGTAAAGGCAAACCGGCCAAAGCCCATGCCCACGGCAAGGATCAGTGCTGCCGACAGCGCCGCGGGCAGGCGGCGGGTGCGGCTCACGGGCGTGCCTCGAGGGCTTCCCGCCAGCGCTGGAAGGCGCCGGTGGCATAGCCTTCGCGCCAGATCAGCAGGGTGTCCACTTCCAGCAGCGGCACCACCTGCAGGGCCGGCATATCCCGATGCAGCTCCAGCACTGAACGAGGCAGCACGCCAAAACAGGAGCCGGCGTTAACGCAGGCGAGGATGCCATGGTACGAACCGACTTCCTGCACGGCGAGCGACGCTCCCTTCAACCAGCGCTCCAGAAGTTGGCGGTAAGTGCAGCCGCGGGCGAAGCCCACCAGCGTGCGGATCTGCACATCCTCGGGTCGGGTTACCGGTGGATGGTCGCCCGGCAGCACCAGCAGCAACTCCTCGCGGAACACCGGTTCGGCGCACAGGCCGCGCTCCAGCAGCGATTCGAAGCCGGGTTCGGCGTGGAGGATGTCCGGATGGGAGATCAGCGCGCAGTCGAGCTGGCGGTTCAGCACTTCATTGATCAGCTTCTGGCTATGGCCGGTGGTGATGTGCAACTCCACGTCGGGATAGGCCCGGTGAAAGCGCGCCAGGATTTCCGGCAGCCGGCTGGCGGCGGCGGCCTCCATGCTGCCCAGGCGCAGGCTGCCGGTGGCGCTGCTCGGGTGCAGCGACTGACGGGCTTCGGTGGCGAGGGCGAGCAATTGCTCGGCGTAGCGGAGAAAGTCGCGGCCCTGGTCGGTCAGCGTCATGCGCTTGCCGTCGCGCAGGAACAGCGCCGCGCCAAGGTCTTCCTCAAGCTGGCGGATGCGCGTGGTGACGTTCGATTGCACGCGCTGCAGGCGGGCCGCGGCGCGGGTGACGCTCTGTTCCTCGGCCACGCAACGGAAGATTTCCAGGCTGGAGAGATCCATGATTAATCTTCAATAGAGAATATGTTGCGACGAATATTCTCTTTATGAGATTTTAAGTCAAGCCATCACAGGCCAAACGGCGACTTCGCCGCCCCTGACGTTGAGGACCCCGTCATGCGCATCACCGATCTGCTCGGCATCCAGCTCCCCATCATCCAGGCACCCATGGTTGGCGTGTCCACCCCGGCGCTGGCCGCGGCGGTTTCCAATGCCGGCGGGCTGGGTTCCATCGGCCTGGGCGCCAGCAACGCGACGCAGGCCCGCGCCCTGCTGGAGCAGACCCGCGCGCTGACCGACAAGCCGCTCAACCTCAACCTGTTCTGCCACCGCCCGGCGGTGGCCGATCCGGCACGCGAGGCGGCCTGGCTGGAGCACCTGCGCCCGCTGTTCGCCGAGTTCGATGCGCAGCCGCCGCAGCAGATCACCGAGATCTATCGCAGCTTCCTGGCCGATCCGGACATGCTGGAGTTCCTCATCGAGGCGCGCCCGGCCGTGGTCAGCTTCCACTTCGGCCTGCCGCCGCAGAGCTGGATCGATCGCCTGAAGGCCGCCGGCATCCGTCTGCTGGCGACTGCCACCTGCCTGGAAGAGGGCCGCGCCATCGAGGCGGCGGGCATCGATGTGATCGTCGCGCAAGGCTATGAGGCCGGTGGTCACCGGGGCGTGTTCGAGCCGGAGAAGGACGCCCGTATCGGCACCTTCGCGCTGGTCCGCACGCTGGTGAAAGGCACAGGCCTGCCGGTGATCGCGGCAGGTGGAATCATGGATGGGCAGGGCATGCGCGCGGTGTTCGAACTGGGCGCCCAGGCCGTGCAGATGGGCACGGCATTCATCTCCGCCAATGAGTCCTCGGCCAACGCCGCATTCAAGGCAGCCCTACGTGGTGAACGAGGAGAACACACCGAGGTGACGGCGGCGATTTCCGGCCGCGCCGCTCGCGGGATGGTGAATCGGCTGTTCACCGACGTGGGCAGGGCCGATGCGCCGGCGTTGCCGGATTACCCCATCACCTATGACGCCGCCAAGGCGTTGACCGCCGCAGCCACCGCCAAGGGCAACAGCGATTTTGCCGTGCAATGGGCTGGGCAGGGCGCGCCGCTGTCGCGGGAGATGTCGGCGGCGGAGCTGGTGGCCACTCTCATGGCCGAGTTCCGCTCCGGCGTAAATCTGTAGGAGCATCCGAGTCAGCGGGCGCCAACAGCGGCAGCGGGTTTCTCCCGCGGCCGCCAGAGTTCTGCCAGCAGCACGCCGCCCAGGATCAGCGCGCCACCGATCAGGTGGTAGCTGGTCAACTGCTCGCCCAGCACCACGGCGGCGATGGCGGCGGTGATCACCGGCAGCAGGTTGAAGAACAGCGCCATGCGGCTCGGCCCCATGCGCTGCACGCCCTGCATCCAGGCCAGCGCGCCAACGATGGAGGCCAGCAGCCCGGCATACAGCACCAGCGGCAGGTTGGCCGTGGTCAGGCCGTGGTGCGGCGAAGAGATATACAGCGGGGCCAGCGCAACGATGGCCACCAGCACCTGCAGATAGAGCGTCAGCAGTGGCGGCAGCGGCAGATTCCACTTCTTCAGCAGCACGCCATAGACGCCGTAGGCGAGGGTGGCGACGATCATCATGCCGTCGCCCAGGTTCACGCCGTGGCTGATCAGTTGTCGCGGGTTGCCCTGGGTGATTACCAGCAGCACACCGCCCAGCGACACCAGCGCGCCCAGCAGCGCGGCAGCGCTCATCTTGTGGCGCAGCAGGATCGACGCCAGGGCGAGGGACATCAGCGGCATCAGCGACAGGATGATGCCCATGTTGGTCGCCGAGGTCAGCGCGGCGGCGTAGTACGCCAGGCATTGGTACACCGCCATGCCGAGCAGGCCGAGGGTGATGATCCTGCCCAGGTTGGCGCGGATCACCGGCCAATGGGCGAGGGTGGCGCGCAGCAGGAAAGGCGTCAGCAGCGCGCCGGCCAGCAGCCAGCGGAAGAAGCCGATTTCCGCTGGGGCGATCTGGCCTACGGCGAGCTTGTTGACGACGGTATTGCCGGACCAGATGACCACGGCCAGCAGGGGGAACAGGTAATTCATGGGTTCTTGCAAGTCTCAGGTTTTGGTTTGGCGCGGGGTTTTTTCCCCTCTCCGTCACCCTCTCCCTGAAGGGAGAGGGGACTGTCTGGCGCGCGCGGATGATTCGGTGCTCGCCGGCTGACTCTGTTGTGGCGCTGCACTCCGAACGGCCCCCTCTCCCTTTGGAGCGGGGCGCGTAGCCACGGCTGGGGAGAGGGTGCTCCACAATCGACTGCCATTGTCCGCTCGTCCGAATCGAGACGTATAATGAAAACCGGACAATCCACCCCGGCTTTCGGACATGACCCGCGTATTGCCGCTTCCCCTTCCTGACATCGACCGGCTGCCGGCCGATCTGTACTTCCGCTACGACGAGTTCGATGCCGGTACCCACTCGCCCAGCCACCGCCACGCCTGGGGCCAGCTCAATTACGCGTCCCACGGGGTGATGGAACTGGAAGTGGACGGTCAGCGCTTCCTCTCGCCGCCGCAGTACGCCGTGTGGGTGCCGCCGGGGCGTTTACACAGCTGCTACAACCGCCAGGCCATCGTCTACCGCTCGCTCTACGTGTCTGCCGAGCTAGCCAGCAAGTTGCCGCAGTCCCCTTGCACCTTGGCGATCAGCGACATCCTCAAGGCGATCCTCTCCGACTTCGCCGCACGCCAGGTGAACATCCCGCAGAGCGCTGCCGATCAGCGCCTGGCCGAAGTGGTCATGGATCAGTTGCAGGCCGCGCAGACTCACGACGATTACCTGCCCTACGCCAATGGCGGTGCGCTGGGCGAAGTGCTGGCTGCGCTGCAGGCTGAACCGGGCGACAACCGCACCCTGGCGCAATGGGCCGAGCGCGTGCACAGCACCGAGCGCACCCTGGCGCGGGCCTGCCAGCGGGAGTTGGGAATGTCTTTTGGTGAATGGCGCCAGCGCCTGCGGTTTCTCGCCGCCATCGAGGCGCTGGCATCGGGAGAGGGGGTGCAGCAGATCGCCTTCAACCTGGGCTACAGCAGCCCCTCGGCGTTCATCGCGATGTTCCGGCGGCTGTCGGGCACCACGCCGGAGCAGTATCGCTCGACCTTCCGCGCCCTGGCGGCGGAAGGCTGAGCATCAGCCGCGGCCTTCTTCCAGGCCCTTGAGGGTCTTGCGGCAGTGGATCAGCGCGTCGCGCACCATGAAGTTCACCAGGGTCGGGGAGACGCCCAGTTCCTCGGCGATTTCCTTCTGCGTGCGGCCGTGCAGGCGGTACATCTCGAAGGCGTAGCGGGTGCGCTCGGGCAGCGTCTGCAGCGCGCTGGAGATGGCTTCCAGGGTCTGCCGGTCCTCATGCTCCATTTCCGGTGACGCGGACGGCGTCGCGATGTGCATGCCTTCTTCCTCGCTACCCGAGTAGCGCTTCTCCAGCGCCTGGCGGCGATAGAGATCGATGGCCAGGTTGCGCACCACGCGCATCAGGTAGCCGCTCTGCGACTGGATACCGGGGGTGAGGTCGCTCGCATTGAGCTTGATGTACGCATCGTGCACCACGTCTTCGGCATGGCTGCGGCAGCCGAGGATGCGTGCGGCCGCATTGATGAAGGTCTGCCGGTGGGTGGCGAACAGCTCGTGGAGAGCGGGGCGCGACTCGGCGGGCATTGGCTTGGACATGCAAGGTGTTCCTATGCGGCGGCGGAGGCGGGGACGTCCACATGGGTTGAGGCGGTCAATCTAGATCAAATGATAATTATTATCAATTTATTCGGAAGAGTCCGACACTCGCTCTGGAACAGGGTTCCCACACGAGTGTGAAGATTTTTCGTTCGCATCCATTCGTCAGAACTCTCGACTTACAGGTGAAGGACAAGCCAGGAAATTTCGCCGGTGCATATCTTATGAGAATTAATCGCATCCGAGAACACTAACTATTTCATTGCCTCCCTCGTCTTCATGGCAGAGCTGGAAAAACTGGGTAATGGCCCAGCGCCGGCATCGCCATCTGGAGAGAGGAGAAGAGCAATGGCTTTCGATCGCGAAGACGCGGTTTACAAGGTGCTGGTCAATGGCGAAGAGCAGTACTCGCTGTGGCCGGACTACAAGGAAGTCCCGGCCGGCTGGCGCGAAGCCGGCAAGCAGGGGAGCAAGGCCGATTGCCTGGCCTACGTCGAAGCGAACTGGACCGACATGCGCCCCTTGAGCCTGCGACAGAAGATGGACGGCCAGGCAGCGGGGCACTGAGCCGTGCTGCGTCTGTTCTGCCTGCCGTACTCCGGCGCCAGCGCCATGCTCTATGCACGCTGGAAGCGCCAGTTACCGGAGTGGATCGAGGTCTGCCCGGTGGAGCTGCCCGGCCGCGGCCGGCGCTTCGCCGAAAGCCTGCAGACCGACCTGCGCGCGCTGGCCGGCCAGCTGGCCGACGAGATCGCCGGGCGCCTGGACCAGCCCTACGCGCTGTTCGGCCATAGCCTCGGCGGCCTGCTGGTCTTCGAACTGGCCCATGCCCTGCGCGAGCGCGGCCTGCCGCTGCCGCAGGCGCTGTTCGCCTCGGCCGCCTCTGCGCCGTCACGCCGCGACAGCCATCGTGAACTGGCCCAGGAGCAGAGCGACGCGCAGTTGATCGAACGCATGCAGCGGCTGGGCGGTACCTCGGCGGCGGTGTTCGCCGATGCCGAGATGCTTGCCCTGACCCTGCCGGTGATGCGCGCCGACTTCCTCCTCTGCGGCCGCTACGACTACCGCCGGCACCCGCAGCTGACCTGTCCGATCCATGTGTTCGGCGGCAAGGGCGACCGGCTTTCGGTCGAGTCGCTGTCGGCCTGGCAGGACGAGACCTGCGCCGGTTTCTCCCTGGAGATGCTCGAAGGCGGCCACTTCTTCATCAACACCGACGAGGCGCGCCTGCTCGAACTGATGCTCGGCCGCCTGCAGCAACCGGGGAAACCGTCCAGCGCAGCGCTGGCCTGAGTGCCCCTCGCGGAGAATCCAGATGCCTACCTCCACTCTGTTCGATATCGCTCCCCTGGTTGAAGCGCGCGGCGGCCTGCCGTTGCTGGTGCAGGCGCGCGGCGAGGGTATCGACCTGCTCGATGCCCTGGCCGAACTGCGCCCGCTGATTGAAGAGCGCCTGCCGGTGTGCGCCGGCATTCTCTTCCGTGGCTTCCAGGTCGGTGCGGCGGAGCGCTTCCGCGAGTTCGCCGCCGGCTTCGGCCACCCGCTGCTCAACTACGAATTCGGTTCTACGCCGCGCAGCAACGTCACCAGCGGCGTGTACACCTCCACCGAATACCCGCCGCACCAGCACATCCCGCTGCACAACGAACAGGCCTACACCCGCGAGTGGCCGATGAAAATCTGGTTCTACTGCGTGCAGGCCGCGCAGAGCGGCGGCGAAACCCCCATCGCCGACAGCCGTGAAATCTACCGCCGGGTGGATGAAGGCATCCGCCGCCGCTTCACCGAGCGCGGGCTGATGTACACGCGCAACTTCGGCAACGGCCTGGACGTGGCCTGGGATCAGGTGTTCAACAGTGACGACCCGGCCGTGGTCGAGGCCTATTGCAGGGCTCACAAGATCGGCTGGGAGTGGAAGGAAGACGGCGAGCTGCGCACTCGCCAGGTCTGCCAGGCCGTCGCGCAGCACCCGGTCACCCGCGACTGGGTCTGGTTCAACCAGGCGCACCTGTTCCACGTCTCCAACCTGCCACCGGAAGTACGCGAGAGCCTGCTGGAAATCGTCGACGAGGAAGACCTGCCGCGCAACGTCTACTACGGCGACGGCAGCCCCATCGAACCCTCGGTACTCGACGAAGTCCGCGGCGTGCTGGAGGAGGCCAAGGTGAGCTTCCCCTGGTACAGCGGTGACGTGCTGATGCTCGACAACATGCTGGCGGCGCATGCGCGCTCGCCGTTCAGCGGGCCGCGCAAGGTCGTTGTCGCGATGGCGCAGGGGCATGGGGCTGACGCACAAGCCTGAACGCCGAGCGGATAGCGCCCTCACCCTAACCCTCTCCCAGAGGGAGAGGGGACCGATCGGCGTTTACGGAAGTACCAGAAGTAAGCCGGCTCCAGCAGCCGACACAGATAGCTCCCTCTCCCTTCAGGGAGAGGGCGGGGGGAGAGGGCAGCGTCCAGCGCCGGAGCGGCCGGATGCACCCTCTCCCTAACCCTCTCCCTGAAGGGAGAGGGAACAGTTCGGAGTACCGGGTTAGCGCCCGCCACGGCCGTGGCCCGGTAAGCCCCACGAATTTCCCTCCGGCGGGCCGCAAACACCCGCCGCCAGAACAGGTGATGTCATGAACGACCGTTACGAAGCCGCAGGAAACCTGGTCGAGGCCCTGCTGCAACGCGCCTGCGAAATGCCGCGCAAGACTGCCCTGCGATTCATCGCCGAGAACGTCGAACAGCCCATCAGCTTCCGCGAGCTGGACGAGCGCGCCCGCGCCATGGCCGCCTGGATGCTGCGCCATGGCGAGCAGGGCGACCGTGCCGTCCTCCTGCTGCCCAGCGGCCCGGACTACGTCACGGCGTTCTTCGCCTGCCTCTACTCGGGCATCATCGCCGTGCCGGCCTATCCGCCGGAGTCGGTGCGCCCACAGCACCTGGCGCGCCTGCGCTCGATCCTCGACGATGCCGAGCCGAGCCTGGTGCTCACCGACTCCACGCTGATCGAAGCCCTGCGCCCGGCCTGCGTGCTCGAGAACGGCGAGAGCCCGCTGCTGCTGGCGGTAGACCAGGCCGATCCTGCGCTGGCCGTCGAATGGCAGATGCCGGAACTGGCCGACGACGACATCGCCTTCCTGCAGTACACCTCCGGCTCCACCTCGACGCCCAAGGGCGTGCAGGTCAGCCACGGCAACCTGGTCGCCAACGAGCGCCTGATCCGTCACGGTTTCGGCATCGGTGACGACGACGTGATCGTCAGCTGGCTGCCGCTGTTCCACGACATGGGCCTGATCGGCGGGCTGCTGCAGCCGATCTACAGCGGCATCGAGTGCGTGTTGATGTCGCCGCGCTACTTCCTCGAACGCCCGCGCCGCTGGCTGGAAGCCATCGCCCGCTTCGGCGGCACCGTCAGCGGCGGCCCGGACTTCGCTTACCGGCTGTGCTGCGAGCGGGTCAACGAGGCCGCGCTGGAAGGCCTGGACCTGAGCAAATGGCGCGTGGCCTTCTCCGGCTCCGAGCCGATCCGCCCGGACACCCTGGAGCGCTTCGCCGCCTGGTTCGCCCCCGCGCAGTTCGACGCCTCGTCCTTCTACGCCTGCTATGGCCTCGCCGAAGCGACCCTGTTCGTCACCGGTGGCGTGCGCGGTGAGGGTATCGGCCAACTGGAAGTGGACCTCAACGCCCTGGGCGAAAACGTCGCCCGCCCAGGCCGCGGTACTTCGCTGATCAACTGCGGCCGCACCCAGCCGGACCACGACGTGCAACTGGTCGACCCGGTGAGCGGCGCAACCCTCGGCCCGGACCGCGTCGGCGAAATCTGGAGCAGCGGCCCCAGCGTGGCGCTGGGCTACTGGCGCAACCCGGAAGCCAGCGCGCGCACCTTCGTCGAGAAGGACGGCCGCACCTGGCTGCGTACCGGCGACCTGGGCTTCCTGCACAACGACGAACTCTTCGTCACCGGCCGCCTCAAGGACATGCTCATCGTCCGCGGGCAGAACCTCTACCCGCAGGACCTGGAACGCTGCGTGGAAGAAGAGGTGGACCTGGTGCGCAAGGGCCGCGTTTCCGCCTTCGCCATCGAACACCAGGGCCGCGATGGCATTGGCATCGCCGCCGAAGTCGGCCGTAGCGTGCGCAAGCTGATCTCCGCCGAGGCGCTGGCGAAAGCCATCTCCGCCGCCGTGGCCGAGACCTTCCAGGAGGCGCCGCTGGTGGTGGCGCTGCTGGAGCCGGGCGCATTGCCCAAGACTTCCAGCGGCAAGCTGCAGCGCTCGGCGTGCCGCGCGCAGCTGCTCGATGGCAGCCTGCAGGCCTACGCCATCCAGCGCGCTGGCGAACCGATCAGCGATGGCGCCAGCGCCAGGCCGGTTGCTGCACTGACTGCCGAGGAGCAAGCCATCGCTGCGCTGTGGAGCGAAGTGCTGGAGCTGCCGGCGATTCGCCGCGACGACAACTTCTTCGCCCTGGGCGGCAACTCGATCAAGGCCACCCAGCTGATGGCGCGCCTGCGCGAGCGTCTCGGTCGCGCCGTGGAACTGCGCCTGCTGTTCGAGGCGCCGGAGCTGGGCGCCTTCGTTGCCGCACTGGCCGCACTGCCGACCACTCAGGTCGAGGCCGTGCCGCAGGTCCCACGTGACGGTCTGCTGCCGCTGTCGCCGGCCCAGCGCCGCCTGTGGTTCCTCTGGAAGCTGGAGCCGGAAAGCGCCGTCTACCACATTGCCGGGCGCATGAACCTGCGCGGCGAACTGCGCCGGCCGGCCGTGGAGCAGGCCTTTGCCGTGCTGCTGGGCCGCCACGAAACCCTGCGCAGCCGCTTCATCGAACAGTTCGATGGTGAAGTAGCGCTGAGCCTCGCCAACGGCACGCAAGTGGAATTGACCGAGAGCGACTTCAGCTCCCTGGGCAACGCCCGCCGCGACACTGCCGCCCGCGAGGATGCGGAAGCCTTTGCCGCCGAACCCTTCGACCTGGCCGCCGGCCCGCTGCTGCGCCTGCGCCTGCAGAACCTCGGCGGCGGCCGCCAGGCGTTGCTGCTCTGCGTGCACCACATCATCGCCGATGGCTGGTCGCTGAACCTGCTGCTGGACGAATTCGCCGAGTGCTACCGCGCCATCGTCGAACAGCGCGAGCCGGTGCTGCCGACGCTGTCGCGCCAGTACCTCGACCTTGCCGCCGCCCAGCAGAGCAAACTGGAAGCGGGCGAGGGCGCCCGTCTGCTGGACTGGTGGAGCGAGCGCCTGGGCAACCAGCATTCGCCGCTGGAGTTGCCGTTCGGTCTACTAGAAAAGAACGGAGGTAAAAAAGGCCAGAGCGCCGCACTGATCGAACAGGAAGTCGATGCCGACCTGACGCGTCAATTGCGCGGCCTGGCCCAGGCCCACGGCGCCACCCTGCCGATGCTCCTGCTCAGCGCCTACAACCTGCTGCTGCAGCGCTACAGCGGCCAGCACGACCTGCGCATCGGCCTGACCCAGGCTGGTCGCGAACAGCTGGACAGCGAGCGACTGGTCGGCTTCTTCGTCAACCTGCTGGTGCTGCGCAGCGAGCTGCCCGAAGGCGCCAGCCTGCGCGGCGTACTTCGCCAGCTGCGCGACGACCTGCTGCAAGCCCAGGCCCACCAGGGCCTGCCGTTCGAGCAACTGGTGGAGGCACTGCAACCCGAGCGCGGCCACGGTCGCCATCCGTTGTGCCAGGTTGCCTTCGACCACCAGTGGCAGCCGCGTGCCGGCAATGGCCTGCCGGGCCTGACCGTGGAAGCCCTGGAACAGCTCGACCTGGAAACCCCGTTCGATCTCGTGCTGCGCGTCCGCGAGGGCGAGCAGACCCTGCGCCTGAGCTTCTGCTATGCCCGCGAGCGCTACGCCGCGGCCGGCATGCAGCGCCTCGTCGGGCACTTCCTCGAACTGTTGCGCGCACTGCCGAAAATGAACGCCGACGCCGTCCTCGACGCCCGCGACTGGCTACCCGCCAGCGACTGGAGCATCGCCGTGGCCGGCGAGGCATCGGCCTTCGAGGCGCTGAGTGAGACCATCGCCGCCCAGGCCCGCCGCCATCCGGCGAAGGTCGCGCTGATCGACGAGCAACGCGAGGTGAATTTCGCCGAGCTGGAAGACCGCTCCAACCGCCTGGCGCAGCGCCTGATCCAGCGCGGCATCGGCCCGGAGCGCCGGGTTGCCGTGGCGCTGCCGCGCGGCGTGGATATCCCGCTGGCCCTGCTGGCCGTCATGAAGGCCGGCGGCGCCTACCTGCCGCTGGACGTCGACTATCCCGAGGAGCGCCTCGCCTGGCTGATGCAGGACGCCGGTGTGGACCTGCTGCTGACCAACGCCGCGCTGGCCGAACGCCTGCCGTTGCCCGAAGGCGTCGAGCGCCTGGTGCTGGAAGAAGCCGACCTCGCCAACGCCCTGGCCGTGCGCCCGCTGCTGCGCATCCAGGCGCAGAACCTTGCCTACCTGATCTACACCTCCGGCTCCACTGGCCAGCCCAAAGGCGTTGCCGTCGCCCACGGCGAGATCGCCGCGCACTGCCGCGCGATCGGCCAGCGCTACGCCATGAGCGACGCCGACCGCGAGCTGATCTTCATGTCCTTCGCCTTCGACGGCGCCCATGAGCGCTGGCTCACCGCGCTGACCCACGGCGGCAGCCTGCTGATCCGCAACGACGCCCTGTGGACCGCCGAGCAGACCCTTGAACAACTGCGCCGCCACGAAGTCACGGTGGCAGCCTTCCCGCCGGCCTACCTGCAACAGTTGGCGGAACAAGCGACGATCCACGGTCACGCGCCGAGCATGCGCATCTACTGCTTCGGCGGTGACGCAGTACCGGAAGCGGCCTACCAGCTTGCGCACCAGGCACTGAAGCCCGAACACCTGATCAATGGCTACGGCCCCACCGAAACCGTGGTCACCCCGATGCTCTGGAAGGCCGACGCGCGCACCGCGTGCGGCGCGGCGTATGCGCCCATCGGCGAAGTGGTCGGCGAACGCAGCCTGTATATCCTCGACGACCGCCTGCAGCCGCTGCCGCGCGGCGTGGCCGGCGAGCTGTACATCGGCGGCCACGGCCTCGCCCGCGGTTACCACCAGCGCGCCGGCATGACCGCGGAACGTTTCGTGGCCGACCCCTACGCGGACGGCCTGCGCCTTTACCGCAGCGGCGACCGCGTGCGCTGGCGTGAAGACGGCGCGCTGGATTATCTCGGCCGCGTCGACCAGCAGGTGAAGATCCGCGGCTTCCGCATCGAGCCCGGCGAGATCGAAGCCCGCCTGCGTGCGCTGCCCGGCGTGCGTGAAGCGGCGGTGATCGCCCGTGACAGCGAGCGCGGCAAGCGCCTGCTGGGCTATGTGACGGGTGAAGGCGTCGCCGAAGACATCCTGAAAGCCGCGCTGCGTGCGCAACTGCCGGACTACATGGTGCCGTCGCGCATCCTCGTCCTTGCCGAAATGCCGCTCAACGCCAATGGCAAGATCGACCGGAAGGCGTTGCCCGAGCCGCAGGACGCCGCGAATGCCACCGAAGCCCCGCGCGACGGCCTGGAAAGCCGTGTCGCCGCCGTCTGGGCCGAAGTGCTCGGCGTGCCGGCCATCGGCCGCGAGGATGATTTCTTCGAGCTGGGCGGCCACTCGTTGTTGGCAACCCAGGTGATCTCCCGCCTGCGTCGCGACCTGCATTGCGAAGTGCCGCTGCGCGACCTGTTCGAAGCCAGCCGCCTGGACGAATTCGCTGCCCGCCTGGGCGCTGCGAACTCCAGTACCCGCCCGCCGCTGCGCGCCGTGGCCCGTGACGGCGACCTGCCGCTGTCCGCCGCGCAGAGCCGCCTGTGGTTCTTCTGGCAGATGGAGCCGGGCAGCGCCGCCTACAACGTTCCCGGAGCACTGCGTCTGCGCGGTGCACTGGACGAAACTGCCCTGCGCCGTGCCTTCGATGCCCTGGTGGCGCGCCACGAAACCCTGCGCACCACCTTCGACGAAGTGGACGGCCAGGCCTTCCAGCGCATCCAGCCGGCGCAGCCGCTGGACCTGGCGCGTGTCGATCTGTCCGCGGAGAAAGATGCCGAAGCTACCGCACGCCAGTTGGCCGAGGCAGAGGCGCAGCGTCCGTTCGACCTGCGCAACGGCCCGCTGCTGCGGCTGACGCTGATGCGATTGTCTCCAAAAGAAGTGGCCGACGCCGACCACGTGCTGCTGCTGACGATGCACCACATCGTCTCCGATGGCTGGTCGATCCGCGTGCTGGTGGACGAATTCAGCCGCCTCTACGGCGCCTTCGCCGCTGGCGAGGACCTGCAATTGCCGGCGCTGCCGGTGCAGTACGCCGACTACGCCCAATGGCAGCGCGAGCTGCTGGCGGGCGAGGAGGGCCAGCGTCAGCTGAACTGGTGGACCGAGCAACTCAGCCAGGACACGCCGGTCCTGGAACTGGCCGCCGACCGCCCGCGTCCGGCCGTGCAGAGTTACCGCGGCGGCAGCCTTGGCTTCAGCCTGGATGCCGGGCTGGGCAGTCGCCTCAAGCAACTGGCCCGCGAGCAGGACGTCACCCTGTTCATGCTGCTGCTCGGCGCCTACGCGGTGCTGATGCAGCGCTACAGCGGCCAGCGCGACCTGCGTGTGGCCGTGCCCATCGCCAACCGCCAGCAGCTGGAAACCGAAGGCCTGATCGGCTTCTTCGTCAACACCCAGGTGATGCCGTGCACACTGGCTGACGACGAATCCTTCGCCGCGCTGCTGGCCCGTCTCAAGCCGCTGGCCCTGGGCGCGCAGGCGAACCAGGACCTGCCGTTCGAACAACTGGTGGAAGCGCTGCAACCCGAACGCAGCCTGGCCTACAACCCGCTGGTGCAGGTGAAGTTCAACTTCGGCTTCGACGTCAGCCGCCTGCCCGACGCCGGTGCGCTGAAGCTGGAGCTGTTCAGCGAGGAGCAGTACGGCGCGCGCTTCGACCTCGCCCTGGACATGGCCGAGGCGCTGGACGCCAACGGCCAGCCGGGCGATGAGCTGCGCGGCAGCTTCGTCTATGCCCGCGATCTGTTCTTTGATGCCAGCGTCGCCGCCATCGCCGGCCAGTTCGAGGCGCTGCTGCGCCAACTGTGCGCCGAGCCGCAACGTGCCATTGGCGAGCTGCCGCGCCCGGTGGCGTCGCGCCGTCGTGGCGAGGCGCGCCAGTGGCCGCAGCAGGATGTTCTCGGCCTGTTTGCCGCACAGGTCGCCGCGCAACCGGACGCCATTGCTGTGCAGGATGAGGGCGTGCGCTACAGCTATGCCGAACTGGATGCGCGCGCCAATCGCCTGGCCAATTCGCTGATCAACAGCGGCGTGGAGCCGGGCGAGTGCGTCGCGATCTGCCAGGCGCGCAGCGCGCAGTGGGTTCTCCTGCTGCTGGGCGTACTCAAGGCCGGTGCCACCTACGTGCCGCTGGACCCGGCGCAGCCCGCCGAGCGCCTGCGCCAGTTGCTCAAGGACAACGCCATCGGCCGCGTGCTGGTCAGTGATGCGGCGCTGCTGGAGACCTTCGGCGAAGCCGCCATGCTGGTCCCGGCCGGTGGTCCGGAGCAGGGCATTGATGCCGCGCCCGCGCGGAACATAGACCCGCAGCAAGCCGCCTACGTCATCTTCACCTCCGGTTCCACCGGCCAGCCCAAGGGCGTGCGCGTCAGCCACGCGGCGCTGGCCAACTACGTGCAAGCCGTGCTGGAACGCCTGCAACTGCACCAGGGCCGCGCCCAGGGCCTGGGCATGGCGATGGTCTCCTCGGTGGCCGCCGACCTTGGCCACACCACGCTGTTCGGCGCGCTGTGCGGCGGTGGCCGCCTGCACCTGGCGGATGCCCAGGCGGTGGCGGATGCCGAACGCTTCGCCGCGTTCATGCAGGACGTGGACGTGCTGAAGATCGTTCCTAGCCATCTCGCCGGTTTGCTGGCGGCCGCACCGAATGCTGCCGCCGTGCTGCCGCGCCGCCTGCTGGTGGTGGGCGGTGAAGCCTGCGACCGCGCGCTGCTGCAAGCGCTGCGCGAGCTCTCGCCCAAGCTGCGCATCGTCAACCACTACGGCCCCAGCGAGTCCACCGTGGGCGTACTGACCCACGAATGGTCGCTGGTGGATGATCTGCCGGCGGGCAGCCTGCCCATCGGTACGCCGCTGGCCAACACCGCCATCCGTGTACTCGACGAGAACGGTCGCGACCTGCTGCCGGGCGTGCCGGGCGAGCTGTACATCGGCGGTGCCGGCTTGGCGCTGGGCTACCTCGACCAGCCGGAAATGACGACCGAACGTTTCGTCACTGATCTTGTAGACGGCGAGGGGGAGCGCCTGTACCGCAGTGGCGACCGTGTGCGCCTGAACCGTCGTGGCGACGTGGAGTTCCTCGGCCGTGTCGACGACCAGGTGAAGATTCGCGGTTACCGCGTCGAGCCGGGCGAACTGGCACAAGCGCTCAAGCGCCTGCCCGGCGTGCGCGATGCCGTGGCGCTGGCCGAGCGCGAAGGCGACGGTCCGATGAAGCTGTTCGCCTGGGTCGTGGCCGAGGGCCAGAGCGTGGAAGCGCTGCGCGAAGCCCTGGCCGGTGAAGTCCCGGAATACCTGCAGCCCGCCCAGCTGATTCTGCTGGAACGCCTGCCGCTGAACGCCAACGGCAAGGTGGATCGCAAGGCCCTGCCGCGTGCCGAGTCGGTCGCCAAGGCAGTGGACAGCGCGCCGCTGAGCGAACTGGAGCAGCGCATCGCCGACATCTGGCAGGCCGTGCTGAAAGTCGAGCGCGTCGGTGCCGAAGACAACTTCTTCGAGCTGGGCGGCGACTCGATCCTCAGCCTGCAGATCATCGCGCGCATCCGTAAGCTGGGTTTCAAGCTCAGCCCGAAACAGCTGTTCGAGCGCCAGAGCGTCCGCCAGCTCGCCCAATGGCTGGAAAGCCGCACGCCGGCTGCCGTTGCGGTACCGGCCCCGGTGGCCGCTGTCAGCGGCGAAGTCGTCTTGTCGCCGGTGCAGGCGCGCTTCTTCGAACGCGTACCGAGCGCCCAACGGCATCACTGGAACCAGGCACTGCTGCTGCAACCGCGCGAAGCGTTGAACAGCCACGCACTGGCCCGCGCGCTGCACTGGCTGGTCGGCCAGCACGACGCGCTGCGCCTGCGTTTTGATGGCAGCCGCCAGCGTTACGCTGAACAGGGTGCGCTGGACATGACCCTCCTGTGGCGCCGCCGCGCCGCCGACGCTCGCACCCTGGAGCGCCTGTGCGACGACGCCCAGGCCAGCCTGGATATCGCCAACGGCCCGCTGCTGCGCGCCATGCACGTCACGCTGGAAAGCGGCGGCGAACGCCTGCTGCTGGTGATCCACCACCTGGCGGTGGATGGCGTGTCCTGGCGCATCCTGCTGGAAGACCTGCAGTACGCCTACCGCGAACTGCGCGCCGGCCGCACGCCCGCCGCGTTGCCGCGCAGCGACAGCTACCAGGCCTGGAGCGCTCGCCAGCAGGCAGCCGCCAACAGCGCCGAAGTCGCTGCCGAGCTGGCTTACTGGCAAGGCGAACTGCGCGGTGCGCCGTCGCTCAAGCGTGCCCGCAGCGATGCTCCGGGCACCTGGAAAGAAGCCGCCAATGCGCGCTTCAGCCTCGACGCCGAAACCACCCGCCAACTGCTCGGCCCGGCGCTGAAAGCGCAGCGCGTGCAGATCAACGACCTGCTGCTGACCGCCCTGGCCCGCGCGCTGTGCGCCTGGACCGGCGAGTCCTCCGCGCTGGTGGAAATGGAAGGCCATGGCCGCGATGCCTTCGACAATGAGGCAGCGCTGGACCTGAGCCGCTCCGTGGGCTGGTTCACCGCGCTGTATCCGCTGCGCCTGCAAGCCGGCGGCGAGCCGGGCGACGACCTGCGCACCACCCGCGAGCACCTGCGCAACCTGCCGCGTGCCGGCATGGGTTACGGCCAACTGCGCTACCTCAGCCAGCACGCCGCCAGCCTGCGTGACCTGCCGACGCCGCAGGTGACCTTCAACTATCTCGGCCAGCTCGACCAGGCCTTCGCCGACGCCGACTTCCTGCCGGCCTTCGAAGGCGTGGGCCGCAGCCAGCCGCTGAATGCCGCGCTGGGCAATGCGCTGGTCTACGCCGGCCGTGTGCTCGGCGGTGAGCTGAGCCTGGAAGTCACCTACAGCAGCGCGATGTTCGACGCTGCCGACATCGATGAGCTGCAGGCGCTGCTGCGCGCTGAATTGCAGGCGCTGGTGGCTTACTGCCTGGCCACACCACGCAAGCTGGAAGCCACCGAGCTGCCGCTGGTCGATCTGGATCAGGCCCAGCTCGATGCGCTGCCGCTGCCGGCTGGCGTCGATGACCTCTACCCGCTGTCGCCGATGCAGCAAGGCATGCTGTTCCATGCTCTCGACGTGCCAGGCTCATCGCTCTACGTCAACCAGCTGCGGGTAGACCTGGACGGCCTCGGCGAGGCGCGCTTCCTCGACGCCTGGCGTGCGGTCATTGCCCGCCACACCAACCTGCGCAGCGGCTTCCTCGCCAGTGCGGATTCGGCGCCGTTGCAGTTCGTCCTGCGTGAGGTGCAGTTGCCGGTGCAGTCCTTCGACTGGCGCGACCAGCAGGTCAGCGAGCAGCAGTTGGAAAGCGTCGCCGACGCCCAGCGCAACCTCGGCTTCGACCTGGCCCAGCCGCCGCTACAACGCCTGGCGCTGGTGCGTCTCGGTGAGCGCCGCTACCACCTGATCTGGACCTGCCACCACCTGCTGCTGGACGGCTGGAGCAGCGCGCGGCTGATCGGCGAAGTGCTCGCCCTCTACCGTGGCGAGACGCTGCCGGCGCCCGTCGCGCAGTACGGCGACTACATCGGCTGGCTGCACGCCCAGGACGGCGCTATCGGTGAAACCTTCTGGCGCGAACGCCTGAAAGGCTTCGACGAGCCGACCCTGCTGGCCACCGCCTGCAACGCGAGCTTCCGCGAGGAACCGTTGCGCGAGCTGCACAGCCGTCTCGACTCGGCGCCGCTGCAACGCTTCGCCCAGGCCCAGCGCATCACCCTCAACACCCTGGTGCAGGGCGCCTGGGCGCTGCTGCTGCAACGCTATTGCGGCCAGCGCAGCGTGACCTTCGGGGCCACCGTTGCCGGTCGCCCGGCGACCCTGCCGGGAGCGGAGGAGAGCCTCGGGTTGTTCATCAACACACTGCCGATCCTGCAGACCCCGGACGACGCCCAGCACGTCGGCGACTGGCTGCGTGAGCTGCAGGCCTTCAACCTCGACGTGCGCGAGTTCGAGCACACGCCGCTGTACGACATCCAGCGCTGGGCCGGCCGTGGCGGCCAGGCGATGTTCGACAGCCTCATCGTGTTCGAGAACTTCCCCATGGACGCGGCGCTGTCGTCGTCCGCGAACGATGAGCTGCACATCCTCGGCCATCGCCCGGTGGATGGCACCAACTACGCCCTGGCGCTGGTGGCCAGCGCCGGCGAACAGCTGGACGTGCGCTACACCTACCGTGCCGACCGCTTCAGCGCGAGCCAGATCGAGCAGCTGCGTGGCCACTTCGAGCGCTTGCTGCTGGCTCTGGTGGAAGACGCCGAGCGCCCGCTGGGCCGCGTCAGCCAGCTCTCCAATGATGAGCGCAACAGGCTGCTGCAGCGGTTCAACGCCACCGAGGCCGCTTTCCCGGCAGACGTACAACTGCAAAGTCTGATCGAGCGGCAGGTTGCGGCGACTCCGGACGCGCTCGCCCTGCAATTCAGCGAGCAGTGCCTGAGCTACGCCCAGCTCAATGCCCGCGCCAACCAGCTCGCGCACTGGCTGCGCGGCCAGGGTGTCGGCCCGGATGTGCTGGTCGGTGTGGCTGCCGAGCGTTCGGTGGAGCTGGTGGTGGCCCTGCTGGGCATCGTCAAGGCCGGCGGCGCCTATGTGCCGATGGACCCGGACTACCCGCAGGATCGCCTGCAACACATGTTGGGCGACAGCGGCGTCAATCTGCTGCTGACCCAACAACACCTGTTGGAACGCCTGCCGCAGACGGCTGCGAAAACCCTGTGCCTGGACAGCCAGTGGAGCGAAATCGCCACGGCTTCCGAGCAGAACCCCGTCATCCAAGGCAGCCCGCAGAACCTCGCGTACCTGATCTACACCTCCGGTTCCACCGGCAAGCCCAAGGGTGCCGGCAACAGCCACCGCGCGCTGGTCAACCGCCTGCACTGGATGCAGAAGGCGTATGCGCTGGATGCCTCCGACCGCGTGCTGCAGAAAACTCCGTTCAGCTTCGACGTGTCGGTGTGGGAGTTCTTCTGGCCGCTCATGACCGGCGCTGCGCTGGTGGTCGCCGCGCCCGGTGCGCACCGCGACCCGGCGGCGCTGCGCCAGGTGATCGAGGCGGGGCAGGTCACCACGCTGCACTTCGTGCCGTCGATGCTGCAAGCCTTCGTCGCTTCCGGCGAACTGGAGCGCTGCACCTCGCTGCTGCAGGTGATGTGCTCCGGCGAGGCGCTGCCCTATGAGCTGCAACAGCAGTTCCGCCAGCGTAGCAGCGCCAGGCTGCACAACCTCTACGGCCCCACCGAAGCGGCGATCGACGTCAGCTTCTGGGCCTGCGACGAGGACAGCGCGCGGCAGGTCGTGCCCATCGGCCGGCCTATCGACAACCTGCGCCTGGTGCTGCTGGACGAGCGCCTGGAGCCGGTGCCGCAAGGCGTGGCTGGCGAGCTGTACATCGGCGGCGTCGGCCTGGCGCGCGGTTACCACGCACGCCCTGGCCTGACCGCGGAGCGCTTCGTCGCCGATCCCTTCGGCAGCGCTGATCGTCTGTATCGCACCGGCGACCTGGCGCGTCAGCGCGAGGACGGTGCCATCGAGTACCTGGGCCGCCTCGACCACCAGGTGAAGATCCGTGGCCTGCGCATCGAGCTGGGCGAGATCGAGGCGCGCCTGCAAGCGCAGCCGGAAGTCAGCGAAGCCGTGGTGGTGGCGAAGGACGGCGTACTGCTGGCCTATGTAGTCGCCAGTGCCGAGCCCGAGGCGCTGCGCCAGGCGCTGCAAAGCGAGCTGCCGGACTACATGGTGCCGTCGCGGATCATCGCCCTCGACGCCATGCCGCTATCGCCCAACGGCAAGCTGGAGCGCAAGGCCCTGCCGGACCCGCAGCTGGGCGCGAGCCAGCGTGAGTACGTGGCGCCGCGCAGCGACCTGGAAGTGGAGTTGGCCGGTATCTGGCAGCACGTATTGCAGGTGGAACGCGTCGGTCTGCACGACGACTTCTTCGAGCTGGGCGGCCACTCGCTGCTGCTCACCCAGGTCGGCCTCACCCTGCGTCAGCGCCTGGGGCTGGAGTTGCCGCTGCACCGGCTGTTCGAGCTGAGCAACCTCTCATCACTGGCCGCCTGGATCGAAAGCCAGCGGGCAAGCTCCGCCAGCGCGGAAGAGGAACTGGACCTGATGGATGAACTGCTCGGCGAGCTGGAGAATCTCTGATGAGTGGGGGAATGAATCACCCGATGGACGCCCAGCTGAAGCAGGTCGCGGAGCGCCTTGGCGCACTGTCCGAGGACAAGCAGATCATCTTCCTGCGCCAGCTCCGCGATAAAGGCGTGAGCCTGTCGCGCCTGCCGATTCTCCGTGAGGGTCGCGAACACGCGCCACTGTCGGCGGCCCAGGCGCGCCTGTGGTTCCTCTGGCAGATGGAGCCGCACAGCGCCGCCTACAACATCCCGGCCGCCGTGCGCCTGCGCGGCGCGCTGGACGAGGGCGCGCTGGAGCGTGCCTTCACCGCGCTGATCGCGCGCCATGAAAGCCTGCGCACAGTCTTCCGCAACGTAGAGGATCGCTCTGGTAGGGCGAATGACGCGCAGCGTCATCCGCCGCAACCTGGGCAGGATGCGACGGCGGATAACGCTGGCGCGTTATGCGCCGTACGGGAATCGGATGGCGAGGTCATGCAGTGCATCCTGCCGCCGGTGCCGGCGCAGCTGGAGCGAAAGGACTTCGCGAATGAGGCCGAGGCTCGCCAATGGTTGAACCAGTGCGCGCAACGCTCCTTCGATCTCGCCGAGGGCCCGCTATTGCGCCTGCACCTGGCGCGGCTGCCCGGTGAAGCGCTGCTGCTGGTGAACCTGCATCACATCATCGCCGACGGCTGGTCCATCGGCGTACTGATTGACGAGTTCGCGGTGCTGTACAGCGCCGAGGTGCAGGGCGCGAAAGCCGACCTGGCCGAGCTGCCGATCCAGTACAGCGATATCGCCCGTTGGCAGCGCCTGTGGTTGGCGGCCGGCGAGGGCGAGCGGCAACTGGCCTACTGGCAGGAACAGCTGGGCGACGAATCGCTGCTGCTGACCCTGCCGGGCGACCGGCCGCGCCCGCTGGTGCAGAGCTACCACGGCGCCACCCTGGACTTCGAGCTGCCGCGCGGGCTGAGCGATTCCCTGCGCGAACTGGCGCGGGGGCAGGGCGCCACGCTGTTCATGTTGATCCTCGCTGCGTACCAACTGTTGCTGTCGCGCTATAGCGGCCAGCGCGAGCTGCGCGTCGGCGTGCCCATTGCCGGCCGTGGCCGTGCCGAGAGCGAGCGGCTGATCGGCTTCTTCGTCAACACCCAGGTGCTGACGGCACGCATCGATGGTGACGAATCCTTCAACGCCTTCCTGGCCCGCACCCGTGAAGCGGTGCTCGGCGCCCAGGCCAACCCGGACCTGCCCTTCGAACAACTGGTGGACGCGCTGCAACCCGAACGCAGCCTGAGCTACAACCCGTTGTTCCAGGTGGCCTGCAACCACCAGCCGAGCCGCCGCGATGCCCTGCGCGAACTGCCCGGCGGCCTGCAGCTGGAAAGCCTGGAGCTGGACAGCGGCATCGCCAAGTTCGACCTGACCCTGAACACCGAGGAAAGCCGCGACGGCCAGGTGCGCGGGCAGTTCATGTATGCCACCGACCAGTTTGACGCGGCGACCCTCTCACGCCTGTGCGGGCATTTCCTCAACCTGCTGCGCGGTATCGTCGCCGATCCGCATTGCTCGGTCGCGCGCCTGCCGTTGCTCGACGGCCGCGAGCGTGAACAATTGCTCTACGGCTGGAACGCCACCGACGTGGAGTATCCGCGCGACGCCTGCCTGCACCAACTGATCGAGCAGCAGGCGGCGCGCACTCCGAACGACATCGCACTGACCGATGGCCAGCGCAGCTTCAGCTATGCCGAGCTGAACGGCCGCGCCAACCGCCTCGCGCACTGGCTGCGCGAGCAGGGCGTCGGCCCGGATAGCCGCGTCGGCGTGGCGCTGGAGCGCTCCGTCGAATTGCCGGTGGCTTTGCTCGCCGTGCTCAAGGCCGGCGGCGCCTACGTACCGCTGGACCCGGAATTCCCCGCCGAACGCCTGGCGCACATGCTCGAAGACGGTGGCGTGCGCCTGCTGCTGACGCAGGAACATCTGCTCGGCGAACTGCCGCAGAGCGGTGCCCGCGCCTTCTGCCTGGACCGCGACTGGGCGCAGCTGGACGCCTATGCCGATAGCGACCTGCACAACCTCGCGCGCCCGGACGATCTCGCCTACGTCATCTACACCTCCGGCTCCACCGGCAAGCCCAAGGGCGTCGCGGTGCGTCACGGCGGGGTGGTCAACTTCATGCTCAGCATGGCCCGTGAACCGGGCCTGGATGCGCGGGACCGCGTGCTCGCGCTGACCTCGCTGTCCTTCGATATTTCCGCGCTGGAGCTTTACCTGCCGCTGCTGGTCGGCGGCCGCGTGGTGCTGGTGGACCGCGACGTCGCCCGCGACCCGGCGCGTCTGCTGGGCGTAGCACTGGAGCAGGGCGTGACGGTGATCCAGGCGACGCCGAGCACCTGGACGCTGCTCAGCGGCCATGAGGACTTCCCGCGCCTGACCGGCTGCCGCTTCTTCTGCGGCGGTGAGGCGTTGTCCGCCGAGCTGGCGGACAAGCTCACCGCGCAGACCGAGGCTCTTTGGAACCTCTACGGCCCCACCGAAACCACCATCTGGTCGGCGGCCTGGAAGATCGACAAGGGCGCCCGCGCGCTGCTCGGCAAGCCTATCGCCAATACCCAGCTGTACATCCTCGATGGCGAACTGCAGCCGGCGCCCATTGGCGTGGCCGGCGAGCTGTACATCGCCGGCGACGGCCTGGCGCGCGGCTACCATGGGCGCCCCGAGCTGACCGCCGAGCGCTTTGTCGCTGATCCCTACAGCAGGGATTCCACTGCACGCATGTACTGCACTGGCGACCTTGCGCGCTGGCGGGCGGATGGTGTGCTGGAGTACCTCGGCCGCATCGACCACCAGGTGAAAATCCGCGGCTTCCGTATCGAACTGGGCGAGATCGAGTCGCGCCTGCTCGGCCAACCCGGCGTGCGCGAGGCAGTGGTGATCGCTCGCGATGCGGGGCAGGTCAAGCAGCTGGTCGGCTACGTCACAGGGCGGATCGATACCGACCTGCGTGCCGCACTGCTGGAAGAGCTGCCGGACTACATGGTTCCTGCGCAGATTGTCCAATTGGAGCGCATGCCACTCACACCCAACGGCAAGCTGGACCGCAAGGCCCTGCCGGAGCCGGACTTCAGCCTGCTGCAGAAGAGCTACCGCGCGCCGGAGAGCGAGCGCGAGCAGACCTTGGCGGGCATCTGGTGCGCCGTGCTGGGCCTGGAACGGGTCGGCCTGGACGACAACTTCTTCGAGCTGGGCGGCGACTCCATCGTCTCCATCCAGGTGGTTAGCCGCGCGCGTGCCGCCGGGTTGCAGCTGAGCCCGAAGGACCTGTTCCAGCACCAGACGCTGCAGGCACTGGCCCGTGTGGCAGGTGATGTCGTAGCGGTCGCAGCGCCAGCACGCAGCGCGGCCATTGATGCGCCAGATCATGTCCAACTGGCCGCGCTCGGTCTGAACCCCGACGAGATCGAAGACCTCTACCCGCTGTCGCCCATGCAGCAGGGCATGCTGTTCCACGGCGTGGACGGCAGCGAAGGCGGTGTTTACGTCAACCAACTGCGCGTGGAAGTGCAGGGGCTGGACGTCGAGCGCTTCCGCGGCGCTTGGCAGGCCGCGCTGGATGCCCATGACAACCTGCGCGCCGGCGTGCACTGGCAGGGCCTCGATAAGCCGCTTCAGGCCGTGCACAAACGTGTCGAGCTGCCGCTGGAAGTCCTGGACTGGCGTGGCCGCGAGGACATGGATGCGGCACTGGACGAGCTGGCTGCCGCCGAACGCAGCCGCAGCTTCGACCTGGAGCGTCCGCCGCTGCTGCGCCTGGTGCTCGTGCGCAGCGCCGAGGACAGCCACCAGTTGGTCTACACCCACCACCACATCCTGCTCGACGGCTGGAGCAACGCCCAGCTGTTCGCCGAGGCGCTGCGCCGCTACAACGGCGAGGCCATCGGCGAGCAGGGCCGCTATCGCGACTACATCCACTGGCTGCAAGCGCAGGATCAGCAACAGGCGCAGGACTTCTGGGGCGCGCGCCTGCAAGGCTTCGCCCAGCCCACCGTGCTCGCCGACAGCCTGGCGCGCCCGGCCGAGGGCAGCGGCCACGGCCTGGAATACAGCCGCTACGACGCGGCGGCCACCGAGCGCCTGAAAGCCTTCGCCCGTAGCCAGCGGGTGACGCTGAACACCCTGGTGCAGGCAGCGTGGATTCTCCTGTTGCAACGCTACACCGGCCAGCAGCGCGTGGCCTTCGGCGCCACCGTGGCCGGTCGTCCCGCACAGTTGCCGGGTGCCGACAGCCTGCTGGGCCTGTTCATCAACACGCTGCCCATCGTCCAGGCGCCGGCGGAGCATGCCGATCTGGGCGACTGGTTGCGCGAACTGCAGGCCTACAACCTGGACGTGCGCGAGTTCGAGCACACGCCGCTGTACGACATCCAGCGCTGGGCCGGCCAGGCCGGGCAGGCGCTGTTCGACAGCATCATCGTGTTCGAGAACTACCCGGTCGACGAGGTGCTGCGCAGCGCGCAGGGCCCGCGTTTCGGCGAGCTGAAATCCAAGGACGAGACCAGCATTCCGATGGACCTTGCGGTGCGCGTCGGCGACAGGCTGGAGATCGAGTACCAGTACCTGCGCGCGCATTTCAGCGCACCGGCCGTGGCGCGCCTGCGCGGCAACCTGGAACAGGTGCTGGACAGCCTGCTGCACGGCGCCGGCAAGCGCGTCGGCGAGCTGCAGTGCCTGTCCGCCGATGACCGCGCGGCGCTGGCCGCCTGCCGCGGTCCGCACCAGTCGCTGCCGCCAGCCGAGCCGGTGCACCTGGCCATTGCGCGCCAGGCCGTTCTGCGCGGCGATGACGTGGCGCTGATCTGTGGCGACGAGGAGATCGACTACGCGGCGCTGGAGCGTGACTCCAACCGCCTGGCCCATCGGCTGATGGCGCTGGGTGTCGGCCCGGAGGTCCGTGTCGGCGTGGCGTTGCCGCGCAGCGTGCGTATTCCGTTGGCGCTGCTGGCGGTGCTCAAGGCTGGTGGCGCCTATGTACCGCTGGACGCCGAGTACCCGCGCGAGCGCCTGGAATTCCAGATGGCCGATGCCGGCATTGCGCTGCTGATCACCGACAGCCGCCTGCGCGAACGCCTGCCGCTGCCGGCAGGGGTGAAATGCCTGGAGCTGGACGGCCTCGATCTTTCTGGCGAAGACAGCGACCTGCCGGTGGTGGCGCTGGAGCCGGAAAACCTCGCCTACCTGATCTACACCTCCGGCTCCACCGGCAAGCCCAAGGGCGTGGCGGTCAGCCATGGGCCGCTGGCCATGCACTGCGCGGCCATCGGCGAGCTGTACCGGATGGACGCGGCGACCCGCGAGCTGCACTTCATGTCCTTCGCCTTCGACGGCGCCCACGAGCGCTGGCTGACCACCCTGGTCCACGGCGGCAGCTTGGTGCTGCGCGGCGATGAGCTGTGGACGCCGGAACAGACCTACCGCGTGCTACACGACAAGCAGGTGAGCGTGGCGGCCTTCCCGCCGGTCTACCTGCAGCAGCTGGCCGAGCACGCCCTGCGTGACGGCAACCCGCCGCCGGTGCGCATCTACTGCTTCGGCGGCGACGCGGTGCCCAACGCCAGCTTCGAGCTGGCCAAGCGAGCGCTGCGCGCCGAGCACCTGATCAATGGCTACGGCCCCACGGAAACCGTGGTCACGCCGCTGCTCTGGAAGGCCGACCGCGTGACTGCCTGCGATGCGGCGTATGCCCCCATCGGCAAGGGTGTCGGCGCGCGCAAGCTGTACATCCTCGACGAACAGTTGCGCCAGGTTCCACTGGGCGTAGCGGGCGAGCTGTATATCGGCGGCGACGGCCTGGCGCGTGGCTACCACGAGCGCGCCGGATTGACCGCCGAGCGTTTCGTGGCGGACCCGTTCGATGCTTGCGGTGGCCGTCTGTACCGCTCCGGCGACCTGGTGCGCGGCCGCGCCGATGGCGTGATTGACTATGTGGGCCGGATCGACCATCAGGTGAAGATTCGCGGCTTCCGCATCGAACTGGGCGAGATCGAGGCGCGCCTGCAGGGTCACCCGCAGGTCAGTGAGGCGCTGGTGGTCGCTCGCGACGGTATCAGCGGCAAGCAACTGGTGGGCTACGTGGTCGGTGAGGTGGAAGGCGACGCGTTGCGCAGCTTCCTCCGCGCCCAGGTGCCGGACTACATGGTACCGGCGCAGATTCTCAAGCTTGCGCGCTTCCCGCTGTCGCCCAACGGCAAAATCGACCGCAAGGCACTGCCCGAGCCGACCTGGCAGGGCGAGGTCTACGAGGCGCCGCGCAACGAGCGCGAGCAGGCCCTGGCCGACATCTGGCAGGACGTGCTGCAAGTGGAGCGCGTCGGCATCCGCGACAACTTCTTCGACCTCGGCGGCGACTCCATCCTCAGCTTGCAGATTGTTTCCCGTGCCCGCCAGTCGCTGGGCGAGGGCGTGGAGATTCGTCTGCGCGACCTGTTGCAGTACCAGACCATCGCCGGTCTGCTGGAACGGGTCGAGAGCGTGGCAGAGGCCGCGCCGATAACGGCTGTGGAAATTGCCGATGACGGCGAATCCTTCGGTCTGGTGCCGATCCAGCAATGGATGTTCGAGCAGCAGCTGGAAGAACCGAACCACTTCAACCAGGCGGTGTTGCTGGAGTGCCGTCAGCGTCTGGATGCCGATGCGCTGGAGGCGGCGCTGCAAGGCTTGCTGGCCGAGCACGGCAGCCTGCGCCTGTCCTTCGCCCGTGGCGCGGATGGCGTGTGGCGCCAGCGCACTCGCGAAGCCAGTGAGATCACCGGCGCGTTGCTCTGGCAGCGTCAGGCGGCGAATGCCGAGGAGGCGCTGCTGATCGCCAACCAGGCGCAGCGCAGCCTGGACCTGAGCGAAGGTCGCCTGCTGCGCGGCGTGCTCACCGACATGGCCGACGGCACCCAGCGCCTGCTGCTGGTGATCCACCACCTGGGCGTGGACGGTGTGTCCTGGCGCATCCTGCTGGAGGAGCTGCAACAGCGTTACGCCGCGCAGCTCAGCGGTGATCCGGCGCCGCGCTTCGAGCGCACCAGCGCCTACCGCGCCTGGGCCGAAGGCCTGCGCGAGTATGCCGACAGCCAACTGGCGCAAGCCGACCTGCCGTACTGGCTGGAGCAGACCGACGCCGCCGGCCTGGGCGAGCCGCAGCGCGACAACCCGCGCGGCGCCGAGCGCATGGCCCACCTGGAGCAGTCATTCCTGCGCCTGGAACGCGAGCAGACCCAGCGCCTGCTGAAGGTGGCTCCGGAGGCCTACCGCACGCAGATCAACGACCTGCTGCTGACCGCCCTGGGCCGCACGCTGTGCCAGTGGTGCGACAGCGAGTCGGTGCTGATCGGCCTGGAAGGCCATGGCCGCGAAGACATCCTCGACAGCGTCGACCACAGCCGCACGCTCGGCTGGTTCACCAGCCTGTTCCCGCTGCGCCTGACGCCGGGGCAGGGCGGTTACGCCCAGGCCATCCCGACGATCCGCCAGCAACTGCGCGCGGTACCGGACAAGGGCATCGGCTACGGCGCCTTGCGCTACCTGGGCGACAGCGCGCTGCGCCGCCAGCTCGCCGCCCGCGCCGAACCGCGCGTCACCTTCAACTACCTCGGCCAGTTCGACCAGAGCTTCGATGACCAGGCGCTGTTCGTGCCCTTGCAGGAGAAGCCCGGCGACACCTATGCCGCCAGCACGCCGATGAACAACTGGCTGGAGATCGTCGGCCAGGTATACGACGGCGAGCTGACCCTGCGCTGCATGTTCAGCCGCCGGGTGTTCCGCCCGTCACGCATCGAGGCGCTGATGGCAACTCTGCGCGAGGAGCTGGACGGTGTGATCGGCCATTGCTGCGCACAGGTCGAAACCGCCAAGGAAAAGGCCACGGTATGAACGCATTGATGACAGAGGTCGGCATGCTGCACCCGGAGATTTCCGCGTTTCTCGATATGGTCGACGAGGGCCGCCGCAGCGGTCGCCCGGCACTGCATGAACTGCCGGTAGGGCAGGCGCGGGAGGACTTCGAAGCGTCGTCCGAATCGCTCAAGGCCGGGGCGCCGTCGATGCCGGTGGAGGCATTGCGGATTCCTGCGCGGGATGGCCGTGAACTGCCCGCACGGTTGTATCGGCCCGCTTTCACCGGAAACGGGGCGGGCGACGCGGCGATCCTGTATTTCCACGGCGGCGGCTATACGGTTGGCAGCCTGGATTCCCACGATGGCTTGTGCCGGCTGCTGGCGAAGCACTGCGGTTGCTCGGTGATTTCGCTGGGCTACCGACTGGCACCGGAGGCGCCTTTCCCGGCGGCTACCCACGACGCCCGCGATGCCTGGAACTGGTTGCTGGCTTCTGCCGCCAGCCTCGCCCTGGACCAGCGCCGCCTGGCGGTGGGCGGCGACAGCGCCGGCGCCACCCTGGCCACCGTGCTCTGCGCCGAGCTGGCGGGCGAGGGCGTCGAGCAGCCCTGCGCCCAGTTGCTGTTCTATCCCGCGGCGGATGCCAGCACGCGCAGCGAATCCCAGGAGCTGTTCGCCGAAGGCTATCTGCTGGAAACCGCCAGCCTGGACTGGTTCTACGAGCAGTACGTGCCTGACGCTTCTCAGCGCCACGATTGGCGTTGCTCGCCGTTGCATGCGGGCGCGGCCCTGCAAGGCAGCGCTCCGGCATTGCTGTTGGCCGCGGAATTCGATCCGTTGCTGGACGAAGGCCTGGCCTACGCCCAAGCGCTGGTGGCGCAGGGCGTGGAGGTGGAAGCCGAGCGCTGCTGCGGGATGACCCATGACTTTCTGCGGATGGGCAACCTGGTGCCGGAAGTCGATGGGTATTACCGGCGGGTGGCGGAGTTCCTGGCGGCGCGCTGGTGATACCGCTTTCACGGACGCTTGCTGCGTTGTTGAAGCGTAGGGCGAATAACCTGGAACAGGTTATCCGCCGGCCACTTAGCGGCGGAGAACGCTGGCGCGTTATCCGCCCTACGATATTGGTGCCGGAGGTGGAGAGCTACTACCGGCGGGTGACGGAGTTTCTTGCGGCGCGGTGGTGAGCTTCTCTGTAGGAGCGAGCTTGCTCGCGAACCTCCGCCGCCCGAGCCGGGATATCGGCAGAGTGCGGTTCGCGAGCAAGGACTGGGCGTCCCCCTCGGTCCTACGAAGAGCACGGGGTTGGCTATTGGAGTGCCGCCACCGGCTGCGCACCCACCTCGCGGCTGGCGGCGTCCTGCAGCGCCGGACTGGCCCAGTCGGCGGCTTTGAAGTCACGGCGGATCAGGCCGTAGCTCTTGGCTGCCGTGATGGACGCATCCAGGCGGCCGAGGAAATCGGCGTCCAGCTTCGGTGACAGGACCTCCACCAGCGGCCGGCCCTGGAATTCGCTCTTGAAGATCACCGTCGGGTAGCCGGCCTGCTGCGATACCAGATCGATGAACGCATCACGGTTGCCTTCCGTGCTAGCCCACTGCACTGCCTGCAGCTGCACCTTGAGCAGGCGTTCGGTGATGTCCGGATGTGCGTCGACGAACTCGCCGTTGCCCACCAGCAGTGCTTGCAGGGTGCCGGCGCCACCGAGGTCGTGGGTGCTCAGGGGGATTTCCGCCAGGCCCTTGTCGCGCAGCGCGAACAGGCCGGCAAGACCCCAGGTGGCATCGATCTGCTTGGCCGCCAGGGCGGCGAGGGCAGCGCTGAAGTCGAGGTTGATCACCTTCAGGTCCTTCTCGGATAGCCCGGCGCTGGCCAGGGCGTTGTCGAACGACAGCTGGCTGGCGGTGCCACGGAAGATCCCCACGCGTTTGCCCTTGAGGTCGGCCAGGGTCTTGATTCCCGAACCCGGCTGCACGCCCAGGTAATGGTTGACGCCGCGCGCGGTGGCGGCCAGCACGCGGCTGTCCAGCCCGCTGGACTTGCCGATGATCGCCGCCAGGTCACCTAGGTACGTGAAGTCCACCTGGCCGTTGGCGAAGGCTTCGTTGACTACCGGGCCCGCGCCCTTGAAGAAGCTCCACTTGATCTGGATGCCGTCGGCGGCGAATTCCTTTTCCAGCAGTTGGCGGGTGTAGAGCACGTCCACCACGCCGCCGCCGGAATGCTTCTGTCCGGCGCTGACGTCTGGTACGGCGATGCGGATTTCCTTCACCGGGTCGGCGGCCTGGGTCACCAGCGGATAGGCGCCGAGCAGGCCGGCCAGCACTGGCGCAGCGAAAAGGGAAAGCAATTGATCAGTGAGGGCCTTCATGGCGCCTGCCTCCTGCAGTGGGGGAGCGCATGTGGCTCCGGCGCCTGCACTAAACGCATGGGGTTTTCCATCAACAAAATAATAAAAAGACATTTTTTAGTAATTTTTCGAGCTAAGCGAGCAACCACAGGGCTTCGCCGGCAGATGCCCTGGCGGCATAAAAAATATTCGCCGAATGCATTGGATGAGCGCCGGGGGCTTCCCTTAAATGGCCTGAGTTAGCTCATTAATGCATTGAAAATACTATTAATATTCCAATGAAGAATATATCGAAGCCCTATCGCCTTGCTCTTCCCCCGCCGCGCCTGGGGTTCTCGCGGCCGTCCTGGCACTGGCTGCAGGCCGGCTTGCCGTGGTTGTTGCCGCTGACCATCGGCGTGCTCTGGTGGATCGCCAGCCATCGCCACTGGATGTCCGCGCAGATTCTGCCGACACCGGAGCTGGTCCTCCAGGCCGGCCGCGAGCTGCTCGCCGGCGAGCTGTGGCAGCAGTTGGGCGTCAGCCTCAAGCGCCTCGCCTGGGGGCTGCTGGCTGGCATTTTCAGCGGGCTCGCACTGGGCGCCTGGCTCGGCTTCAGCCGCCTTGCCGAGCGCCTGGTGCTGCCCACCTTCAGTGCCCTGGCGCAGGTCCCGACCTTGGCCTGGATTCCGTTGTTCATGCTGTTCTTCGGCATTGGCGAGCTGCTCAAGCTGGTGGTGCTGATCAAGGCCATCATCGTGCCGGTGACGCTGCACACCCTCGTCGGCGTGCGCGATTCCCAGCCGCGCCTGCGCGAGGCCGCCGCCGTGCTGCGCCTGCCGCGCCACCTGCTGCTGTGGCGGTTGATCCTGCCGGCGGCGCTTCCCGCATTCCTTACCGGTGTGCGCCTGGCACTGGCGCAAGGCTGGACCTCGCTGCTGGCCGTGGAGCTGCTGGCTTCCAGCGAAGGCATCGGCTACCTGATGGTGCAGGCGCGGCAGCTGTTCATGCTCGACATCGTGTTCGTCTGCATCCTAGTCATCGGCCTGGTCGGCGCGGCGATGGACAGAGGTATCCAGGCTCTGGACCGGCGCCTGGTGCACTGGCCGCAGCAGGCCGCCGGGGAGCTCCGCCGGGGAACGCTCCGTCGCAGTGGCGCAGGGCAGGGGTGGCAGTTTCTGCAGCCATGGTTGCTGCCGCTTGGCCTGCTGGCGATCTGGCAAGCGGCGAGCGTGGGGCAGTGGGTCGATCCGGCGATCCTCGCCAGCCCCGCGTCAGTGGCCGTCGCACTGTGGGAAGGCCTGCTGGACAACAGCCTGACCACTGCACTGTTCGCCAGCCTGCAACGCACGCTCGCCGGATTGCTGTTGGGCGGCTCGCTGGGCTTCCTGCTCGGCCTCGGGCTTGGCCTGTGGCGCCCGGCGGAGCGGCTGCTCGGCCCGTCCTTCGCGGCGCTGCGGCAAGTGGCGATCTTCGCCTGGGTGCCGCTGCTCACCGCCTGGTTCGGCCTGGGCGAGCTGGCCAAGGTGGTGTTCGTCGGCCTGGCTGCGTTCTTTCCGCTGCTGCTGGCGACCCAGCGCGGCATCGCCAGCCTGCCGGCGCAACTGACCGAGGCGGCCATCGCGCTGCGCCTGTCGCCCTGGCAACGGCTGCGCCGGCTGGTGCTGCCCGGCGCCGCGCCTTCGGTGTTCGCCGGGGTGCGCCTGGCGCTGATCTACGCCTGGCTCGGCACCATCGGCGCCGAATACTTCATGCCCTCGGACGGCGGTATCGGCAGCCTGATGATCGGCGCGCAACAACTCTTCCGCATGGACCTGGTCGGCGCCGGCATGTTGCTGGTGGGCCTGACTGGAGCTCTGCTGGCTGCCGTCGGCCAGCGCATCGAAGCGCGTGTGACGCGCTGGAGACACGCATGAACGCATTCGCTTCCCCGGCCCTGGTGAGCTTTCGCCAGGTCGCCAAGAGTTTCCCCGTGGACGGCCGCGAGCTGCAGGCCATCGAGCGCTTCGACCTGGAGATCGCCCACGGCGAGTTCATCGCCATCGTCGGTGCCAGTGGTTGCGGCAAGTCCACCTTGCTGCGCCTGCTGGTGGGGCTCGATCGCGAGTTCCAGGGCGAGATCCGCATCGACGGCGCTCCCATCGACGGCATCGGCGGCGAGCGCGGCATCGTGTTCCAGGAACATCGTCTGTTCCCCTGGCTGACCGTGGAGCAGAACGTCGCCCTCGGTCTGGTCAACGAACCGCTGAGCGAGACTGGCAAGGCTGCCAGGGTCGCCGATTATCTCCAGCTGGTGGGCCTGACGGCCTTCGCCCGAGCCTACCCGCACCAACTCTCCGGCGGCATGGCGCAGCGCGTGGCCATCGCCCGCGGGCTGGTGGCCAGCCCGCGCATCCTGCTGCTGGATGAGCCCTTCGGCGCCCTGGATGCGCTGACTCGCCAGCAACTGCAGGAGGAACTGCAGCGCATCCGCCAGCGCGAACGCATCACCACGGTGCTGGTGACCCACGACGTGGAAGAGGCGCTGTTCCTCGCCGACCGCGTGGTGGTGATGGCGCCGCGGCCGGGGCGGATCAAGCGCATCGTCGAGGTGCCGCTGGAGCACCCGCGCGAGCGCGGCGGCTACGACTTCCTGCGCCAGCGCGAGGCGCTGCTGCACGAGCTGACGGGAGAGGGTGACTACGTCGCGCCGCAGCCCAAGCGGGTGGAAGACCTGCCGTTCGAGTTTCTTGCCTGCTGATTCACTGAAACCGCCCTTGTAGGAGCGAGCTTGCTCGCGAAGCTCTCCGAGCAGGCTGCTCTGGAATGTTCGCGAGCAAGCTCGCTCCTACAGCCAATCCCACCTACCGAGCCCGACCATGAGCAAACGCCCCAACTTCCTCGTCATCGTTGCCGACGACCTCGGCTTCTCCGACCTCGGCGCCTTCGGTGGCGAGATCGCCACGCCACACCTGGATGCGCTGGCCCTCGAAGGCCTGCGCCTGACCGACTTCCACACCGCGCCAACCTGCTCGCCGACGCGCTCGATGCTGCTCACCGGCACCGACCACCACATTGCCGGCATCGGCACCATGGCCGAGGCGCTGACGCCGGAGCTGGAAGGCAAGCCGGGCTACGAGGGTTACCTGAACGACCGTGTCGTGGCGCTGCCCGAATTGCTGCGCGAGGCCGGCTACCAGACGCTGTTGTCCGGCAAATGGCACCTGGGCCTGAAGCTCGAACAGGCGCCCCATGCGCGCGGCTTCGAGCGTTCCTTCTCGTTGTTGCCGGGCGCCGCCAACCACTATGGCTTCGAGCCGCCGTACGACGAGACCACGCCGCGCATCCTCAAGGGCACGCCGGCCCTGTACGTCGAGGACGACCAGTTCATCGACGAGCTGCCGGCGGACTTCTATTCCTCCGACGCCTTCGGCGACAAGCTGATCGACTATCTCAAGGAGCGCGACCAGAACCGGCCGTTCTTCGCCTACCTGCCGTTCTCTGCGCCGCACTGGCCGCTGCAGGCGCCCAAGGAGGTGGTCGACAAGTACCGGGGTCGCTACGACGCCGGCCCCGAGGCGCTGCGCCTGGAACGCCTGGAGCGGCTCAAGCAGCTGGGCCTGATCGAAGCCGACGTGCAGGCGCATCCGGTACTGGCGATCAGCAAGGAGTGGGCGCGCCTGAGCGATGAGGAGAAAGCGAAATCGGCGCGGGCGATGGAGGTCTACGCGGCGATGGTCGAGCGCCTGGACTGGAACGTCGGCCGGGTCGTCGAGTACCTGCGCCAGCAGGGTGAACTGGACAACACCTTCGTCCTGTTCATGTCCGATAACGGCGCCGAAGGCGCGCTGCTGGAGGCCTTTCCGCGCTTCGGCCCGGACCTGCTGAGCTTCCTCGACCAGCACTACGACAACAGCCTGGAAAACATCGGCCGCGCCAACTCCTACATCTGGTACGGCCCGCGCTGGGCCCAGGCGGCCACCGCGCCGTCGCGTCTGTACAAGGCCTTCACCACCGAGGGCGGCATTCGCGTGCCCGCACTGGTGCGCTACCCGGCGCTGAAACGCCAGGGCGAGGTCAGCCACTCGTTCTCCACCGTGATGGACATCACCCCGACCATCCTCGACCTGGCCGGCGTGCGCCATCCGGGCAAGCACTGGCACGGCCGCGAGGTCGCCGAGGTGCGCGGCAAGTCCTGGCTGGGCTGGCTCTCCGGCGAGACCGAACAGGCCCACGACGAGAAGACCGTCACCGGCTGGGAGCTGTTCGGCATGCGCGCCATCCGCCAGGGCGATTGGAAGGCGGTGTACCTGCCGGCACCGGTCGGCCCGGCCACCTGGCAGCTCTACGATCTGGCCAGCGACCCGGGCGAGACGCGGGACCTCGCCAAGCGCGAGCCTGCGCGCCTGGAGGCGCTGATCGAGCACTACAAGCAGTACGTCAACGAGACCGGTGTGATCGACGCGCCGCCGCCGTTCCTGGCGCGCTGAAGGCCGGCGTCCCAGCGTCCTTTCCTGCCCTCAGCCCGGCGGGAGAGGGCGTTGAAACGCTTCGGCATGAAAAAGCCGGTAGCCGCCCGACTGCTCGGACTGACGGCGGCACCGGCATGCGCTTAGAGCCGGTCTGGCCCGGTTATTTTGCTGGCGTGTCTGGCTCGCTCAGGCGGGCCCATCATCCTTGAGGCCGTCCTGGTGGGCGGCGGACAGGTGGGGTACCTGCCGGCTGTCCTCCGGTTCGATGTCCACCCATTCCTCCAGTGACTCTTCGCGGGTCACTTGCGGATCGGGGTCGGGGATATCCACGGGGTTTTTCATGCTCACCTCGCTTGCCGGGCCTGTTTGTCGGCCAGGGCGCGCAGGCGCACACCGGCCACCACCACCTTGCGCGGCCGGTGGGTCGGGTTGACGGGGACGAAGGTCTGCAACTCGATGCGTTTGAGGAACCAGTCGACGTTGTCCTCTTCCAGCGGCCCTTCCACGGTCATCAGGTCGCGGCGGATGCGCTCCACCAGGTTGTTCAGCAGTACCGCGCTGGATTGCTCTTCCTGCTGGATGACCCGAGAGATGAGGCGCTTGCCCGCGGCATTGCGCAGGTTGATCAGCAGCGTACCGTCGGGCCTGGTGGCGAACTGGGGGCGGTAGTCGCTGAACAGGTGGCTCAGGTGCTCGATGGCGGCATTGCGGCAACTGGACATGTCTTTCCCTCCCGGTGGTTGGCAGAGGCCGGAGCGCCGGCCTGAGCCAGGAACCTCGCATCAGCCATGCCAGGCCGGGGAAAGCTGTTTCATCCGCTTAACAGGTTGTTATTGCTGCAAATGCCCAGCCGATGCTGGCCAATGGTCATTTGCAGGATGCAAGGGCGCACCAGCAAGGGGCTGGAAAATGCACGGCGCGGCGCTTCGCTTGCTCTTTTGCTCGGCACGCCTTCCGTCTGAAACCCGCCTCGATTCCAGGTGTGCATTCGGCCGCCAGTACCGCTTGCCATGGCTGGCGCTTCGCCCGCCATTGCCGTTGAACCGTAGCGCCTGGGCCAATCGCCAGCATTTCTCTCCGGCGCTCGGGCAGGCAGGGTTCAACCAGAGGAGAGGAGGTGGCCATGACGCAGTTGCGACGCCTGGATGTGGAAGCGGTTCTCCACGAAGCCTATCCGCTGTTCGATTTCTCCTGCTTCCGGGAGGCCGGCGGCCGCTATTCGATCCGCTTCGGCAGCCAGTTGGCGGACATGCCCTGTGTCACCGTGGTCGGCATCCATGGCGATGAGTTGAGCAGCGCCGGACGCGTCCGCAGCCTGGGCCTGGAACTGATCGACAGCTTCATCGATTCGTAGCGGGCGCACGCCTGCTTGAGCATCGGGACCAGCGCGGTGGCGAGCGAGCGGGCCGCTGACCACCGCTCGGGCATCAATGCTGATTGCGGCTCAAGGCGCAGGCCGCTGCCAGCAGGCCTGCGGCGGCAGCCAGTATTGCCGCCGTCTGCCAGGGATGTTCGCCGGCATATTCGCTGCCGGCACGGATGGCCCGGCGACTGCGGTGGAGCAGGTGTTCACTGGTCTCCCGGCTCTCGTCCACCAGATCGCGCAATTTCGCCTTGAACGCCGGGAGCTGGTCGGCCGTCAGGTCCCGGCCGCTGACCAGCAGGCTTTCCAGGTCATCGACTAGTGATTGCAATTCCTGCACGCCGCTGGTGCGGCTGGAGGGGAACCATCGATAGCTGCCCATGGAGTGTCTCCTTGTCTGTTCGGGTTGGAATGGGGGCGGAAGGGGCATTCGGCTTCGCGTTGCTGCTCGACTGATTTCCGCCACCGCAGGCGTCGAGCCCCGGACGCGCTACCTCGCGCTTTTGCCAATTGGCGGAGCCATTCGGAAGAGTCCGACGCTCGCCAGCCGTTCACTGATTCTGATGAGTGGAACCTGACGGTTGGCGCCCGGAGTGCTTGAGTGCAGGAGGCGCTTGCAGGCATCGGGTCACGGCGAAACGGGTGCGAGCAGGTGCGACGATTGGCGGCAGTGCGTGGGGGCGCGCAGCGATGATCCCTTGTGCGAGGATGCCGCCCGCCACGCCATGAGCACTTCAACGAACTGGGGGATTGCAGCCGATGATGATCCGCGACTTTCGCGACGACGACATGGACCGGGTGCTGGATATCTGGCTGCGAGCTTCGCAGCAGGCTCACGACTTCATTCACGCCGACTTCTGGCGCGAACGCCAGCAGGACATGCGGGATATCTACCTGCCTGCCGCTGCCTCGCGGGTCGTCGAGAACGATGGCTGCATCTGCGGTTTCTACAGCCTGCATGACGGCGCACTGGCGGCCTTGTTCGTCGCCCCGGAATGCCAGGGCAAGGGCATCGGCTCGGTCCTGCTGAGCGACGCCAAGATTCACCTGCCGATGCTGGAGCTGGCGGTCTATTCCAACAATGCCGGCGCCGTGGCCTTCTACCAGCGGCACGGCTTCGTCGTGCTGGAGGAGCGGCAGGACGAGCACACCGGGCACCCCGAAACCCTCATGGGCTGGACGGCGCGGGCGATTTCCTGCGGGTGCTAGGCGGTAGAGGTGCGCAGCGGGCTACCAGAAACTGCTGGCGTGCCGGCTGGAGGCATAGTCCAGGTGCAGGGCGAACGCGCTCTGGAAGAACTCCAGGAGGCGGGTGTCCAGCACCAGTTCGTTGAGTGAGGCGATAGAGCCGATCACCTGCTTCACATCGGCGTCGGTTTCCCCGCAGCGGTTCTCATGGCAGAGGCGCTGGGTCTGCGGGTCGGCGCTGATGCGGCAGATGCATTCGGTGTCGCGGCAGGAGTTGCGCACCTTCAGGCTCAGCTCCGGCAGGTCGCGGCGGCCATCCAGCAATTCCACGCTGCATTCCAGGCCGTGCTGGCGGGCGAATTCGCTGGCACGTGCGAAGGCGGGCAGGGCCACTGCCACCAGGGCGTTCTGGTAGGCGTTGGCGAAACTCTCAGGGTCAGCGCTCATCCGGTTTCTCCTGGGCTCAATGCACAAATCCCGGCGCATGACGGGCCGGGCTAGTGTGATGGACCACGGAAGGTGCGGCTTGCGCGATGGCTCGGCAGATTTTCCGCCGAGCGGTTGCACGGTCGGGCACCTCAGGCGACAGCCGGCACCTCTGCTTCGGCGCGCAACGCCTCGATCACCGCCGGGCGTGTTCCGACCGCCTGGTGGAAGTGGCGGATCGCCGGATAAGCGCCGAGGTTGACCTTCAGCTGTTCGGACCAGCCCAGCACGGTGAACAGGTACGCATCGGCAATGCTGAAGCTGTCACCGGCAACCTGGCCGTTCGCTGCCAGCACCTGTTCCAGGTAACCCAGGCGCCGGGCCAGTTTCGAGCGAAGCAGGTCCTTCACCGGCTCGGGGATCTCGCTGTCGAACAGCGGGCTCATCCCCGCGTGCAGTTCGCTGCCGATGAAGTTCAGCTGCGCCTGCAGGTGCGTGCGCTCAAGGGTGCCGTTGGCGGGGGCGAGGCCCGCCTCGGGTTGCAGGTCGGCGAGGTACTGTAGAATCGCCGCGCCCTCGGTCAGCACAGTGCCGTCTTCCAGCTGCAGCGCCGCTACATAGCCCTTCGGATTGATGCGGTAGAAATCCTGGCCATCGGCGGTGCGTTTGGTCCGGTTGTCCACGCGCACCAGCGAAAACGGCAGGCCCAGCTCGCGCAGAACGATGTGTGCAGCGAGAGAGCAGGCATTGGGGGCGAAGTAGAGTTTCATCGGGTCGGGCCCTGGTTTGAAGTGGGCGGCCAGTATTCCCGACCCCGATGCGGCGCGTAAGAACGCACCTTTTTGTGGCCTGGGCACAAAAAGGTTACCGGGAAGGACAGATGAAGAAGAACGTTTCGGGCTGCTCGGTCGAAGAAGCCATGCGAGTGATTGGCGGCCGCTGGCGCCTGTTGCTGGTGTCGTACCTGCTCGATGGCAGCAAGCGCTTCAACGAGTTGCGCCGCGACATGCCGGAGATTTCCCAGCGGGTGCTCACCGCCGAACTGCGTGCGCTGGAAGAGGCAGGGCTGGTGATCCGCACCGTCTACCCCGAGGTTCCGCCCCGCGTCGAGTATTGCCTGAGCGCCGACGGCGAGCGGCTGCGGCCGGTGGTGGAGGTGGTGAAGACCTTCGGTCTGTGGCTCAAGGCGCGCCCGGCGGCCCGGGAGGTCGTGTAGACAGATGGAGCGCTCCTACAACTAAGCACCGGGAATACTCCGGGTTGCACCTTTTCCAGCCCTGGCACGAACACTGCTTTCTTCCTGCCGTCCGGCCGCCCCTTATGGGTTGCAGCCGGGCGAGGCCGTTGGCGTGCTCCGTTTGGTAGCGCCGGGTGTGGGAAATGTCACCGGTTGCACCGGATTCGCGCGTACGACCAAAGGCTTGTTTTTATTGGGTTGCACCTGGTTGCACCTTGTAATTCGGCGGTATAACCTTGCGCCGTTTTCAGGCACACCTTCTAACAACAGGAAGCCCCATGGCCACCACCACCCTTGGCGTGAAGCTCGACGACGCCACCCGCGAGCGCCTCAAGCTGGCTGCCCAGCAACTCGACCGTACCCCGCACTGGCTGATCAAGCAGGCCATCTTCTCCTACCTGGAGCAGGTGGAAGGCGGCCTCACCCCGGCCGAGCAATCCGGCCTGGCTGCGGCGGCGGGCGATGAGTCGCTGGATTCGCTGAACGAACAAGGGTTGCAGGTCTTCCTCGATTTCGCCGAGAGCATCCTGCCGCAATCGGTGCTGCGCGCGGCCATCACCGCCGCCTATCGCCGCCCGGAAACCGAGGCGCTGCCGATGCTGCTGGACCTGGCGCGTCTGCCGAAGGAGCAGGCCGCCGCCGCCAACAAGATGGCGCTGGGCATCGCCGAGAAGCTGCGCAACCAGAAGAACGCCGGTGGCCGCCAGGGTCTGGTGCAGGGCCTGCTGCAGGAGTTCTCGCTGTCTTCCCAGGAGGGCGTGGCGCTGATGTGCCTGGCCGAGGCGCTGCTGCGTATCCCGGACAAGGCCACCCGTGACGCGCTGATCCGCGACAAGATCAGCAACGGCAACTGGAGCCAGCACCTGGGCCAGAGCCCGTCGATGTTCGTCAACGCCGCTTCCTGGGGCCTGCTGATCACCGGCAAGCTGGTTTCGACGCACACCGAGACCGGCATGTCCTCGGCGCTCAACCGCATCATCGGCAAGTCCGGCGAGCCGCTGATCCGCAAGGGCGTGGACATGGCCATGCGCCTGATGGGCGAGCAGTTCGTCACCGGCGAGACCATCGCCGAAGCCCTGGCCAACGCGGCCAACATGGAGTCCCGCGGCTTCCGCTACTCCTACGACATGCTCGGCGAAGCCGCGCTGACCGAAGAGGACGCCAAGCGTTACCTGGCCTCCTACGAGCAGGCCATCCACGCCATCGGCAAGGCTTCCCATGGCCGCGGCATCTACGAAGGTCCGGGCATCTCGATCAAGCTGTCCGCCCTGCACCCGCGCTACAGCCGCGCCCAGTACGACCGCGTGATGGACGAGCTGTACCCGACCGTGCTCGGCCTGGTGAAGATGGCCCGCGACTACGACATCGGCATCAACATCGATGCCGAGGAAGCCGACCGCCTGGAAATCTCCCTCGACCTGCTCGAGCGCCTCTGCTTCGAGCCGTCGCTGGCCGGCTGGAACGGTATCGGCTTCGTCATCCAGGCCTACCAGAAGCGCTGCCCGTACGTGATCGACTACGTCATCGACCTGGCCAAGCGCAGCCGCCACCGCCTGATGATCCGCCTGGTGAAGGGCGCCTACTGGGACAGCGAGATCAAGCTGGCCCAGGTCAACGGGCTGGAAGGCTACCCGGTCTACACCCGCAAGCCGTATACCGACGTTTCCTACCTGGCCTGTGCGCGCAAGCTGCTGGCCGTGCCGGAAGCCATCTACCCGCAGTTCGCCACCCACAACGCCCACTCGCTGTCGGCCATCTACCAGCTCGCCGGGCAGAACTACTACCCGGGCCAGTACGAGTTCCAGTGCCTGCACGGCATGGGCGAGCCGCTGTACGAGCAGGTCGTGGGCAAGATTGCCGACGGCAAGTTCAACCGTCCGTGCCGCATCTACGCACCGGTGGGCAGCCACGAAACGCTGTTGGCGTATCTGGTACGCCGCCTGCTGGAAAACGGCGCCAACACCTCCTTCGTCAACCGCATCGCCGACCACAGCATTTCACTCAAGGACCTGGTGCTGGACCCGGTGCTGCAGGTCGAGCAGATGGCTGCGCAGGAAGGCACCCTGGGCCTGCCGCACCCGCGTATCCCGCTGCCGCGTGACCTCTATGGCGACTCCCGCCTGAATTCCGCCGGCATCGACCTGGCCAACGAACACCGCCTGGGTTCGCTGTCCTCGGCGCTGCTGTCGAGCACCAACCACGCCTACGTCGCCGAGCCGATCCTCGGCCTGACCGACGCGGCGCCGGGCGAAGCGCAACCGGTGCGCAACCCGGCCGACCTGCGCGACGTCGTAGGCCACGTGCGTGAAGCCAGCGAAGCCGACGTGAACAACGCCATCCTCGGCGCGCTGTCCAGCGCGCAGATCTGGCAATCGACCCAGCCGTCCGAGCGCGGTGCCATCCTGATGCGCGCCGCCGACCTGATGGAGGCCGAGATCCAGTCGCTGATGGGCGTGCTGGTGCGCGAGTCGGGCAAGACCTTCGCCAACGCCATCGCCGAAGTGCGCGAGGCCGTGGACTTCCTGCGCTACTACGGCGCCCAGGCCAGCACCCACTTCGCCAACGACAGCCACCGTCCGCTGGGACCGGTGGTCTGCATCAGCCCGTGGAACTTCCCGCTGGCGATCTTCAGCGGCCAGGTGGCCGCCGCCCTCGCCGCCGGCAACACCGTGCTGGCCAAGCCCGCCGAGCAGACGCCGCTGATCGCCGCGCAAGCCGTGCGCATCCTGCTCGAAGCCGGCGTGCCGGCTGGTGCCGTGCAATTGCTGCCGGGCCGTGGCGAAACCGTCGGTGCCCGTCTGGTGGGTGACGAGCGTGTGCGTGGCGTGATGTTTACCGGTTCCACCGAAGTGGCCGGCATCCTCCAGCGCAACATCGCCGGCCGTCTCGATGCCCAGGGCCGTACCATCCCGCTGATCGCCGAGACCGGCGGCCTCAACGCCATGATCGTTGACTCCTCGGCACTGGCCGAGCAGGTGGTGGTGGACGTGGTCAACTCCGCCTTCGATAGCGCCGGCCAGCGCTGCTCTGCGTTGCGCGTGCTGTGCGTGCAGGAAGACGCCGCCGACCGCGTGATCGCCATGCTCAAGGGCGCCATGGCCGAATACCGCGTCGGTGCGCCGGAGCGCCTGCACACCGACATCGGCCCGGTAATCGACGAGGAAGCCAAGGGCAATATCGACAAGCACATCCAGGTGATGCGCGACAAAGGCCGCAAGGTATTCCAGAGCGCCCGCGTGGATGCCGAGGAAATCAAGCGCGGCACCTTCGTCGTGCCGACCCTGATCGAGCTGGAGAGCTTCAGCGAGCTCAAGCGCGAAATCTTCGGCCCGGTGCTGCACGTGGTGCGTTACGAGCGTGCCGAGCTGGACCAGCTGCTCGCGCAGATCAACGAATCCGGTTACGGACTGACCCTCGGCGTGCACACCCGCATCGACGAGACCATCACCCAGGTGGTTGGCACTGCCCACGTCGGCAACCTCTACGTCAACCGCAACGTGGTTGGCGCCGTGGTCGGCGTGCAGCCCTTCGGTGGCGAAGGCCTGTCCGGCACCGGTCCCAAGGCCGGCGGCCCGCTGTACCTGTACCGCCTGCTCTCGACCCGCCCGCAGGAAGCGGTGGCCAACCAGCTCAAGGGCGACGGCGCGCAGGCGCTGCCGCGTCCGAAGGATGCCGAGAAGGCCGTGGAAGCACTCACCCAGTGGGCGCAGAAGGACACCGCCCTGGCGGCGCAACTGGCCGGCTATGTCGCTCTCTCGCAGAGCTTCACCCAGCAGGTGCTGACCGGCCCGACCGGTGAGCGCAACAGCTACACCCTGCTGCCGCGCGAGCACGTGCTGTGCCTGGCGGAAGACCGCACCGACCTGCTCGCGCAGCTGGCCGCCGTGCTCGCGGTGGGCAGCCGTGCGCTGGTCGCTGAGTCCAACGCCGCCGTGGTGAAGGAACTGCCGAAGGAAGTCGCCCAGCGCATCGAGCTGGTCGCCGACTGGAGCACGACCGACAAGGTGTTCGACGCCATCCTGCACCACGGCGATTCCGATCAGCTGCGCGCAGTCTGCGAGCTGGCCAGCCAGCGCAAGGGCGCCATCGTCGGCGTGACTGGGCTGAACCGCGGGGAAACCGATATCCCGCTGGAACGCCTGCTGATCGAACGTGCGCTGAGCGTCAACACCGCTGCCGCCGGTGGCAACGCCAGCCTGATGACCATCGGCTGACGTCGATGCCGCAAGCGCCTCACCGGGCGCTTGCGGCAAGCTTTCGGCCGCTCCTGCGGCCATCCGGCCTGCCAGCCTTCGGGTGGGGCTATCCGCTCCCGGCAGACCGTTCCCCTCGCGCCTTCGGCGCAAACCGTTTCGGGCACCACGCCCGGCACAACGGCGGAGCTACCCGCTCCGCCGATTTTCAAAGCCCCACCGACCTGTGTTCGTCCTGGATTTGCTCCTTCATCAGGCAGTTTTCCGCTGTCAGGGGCGGCTCATTGGCCAGGAGTTTGTGCTGGTAATCCGGAATCTCGAAGTCTTCCACGTCCAATCGCTTGAGCCACTGATCGGCGGACCAGCCCACCAGGCGATATTCGCCATCGTGGGAACCGCCATGTAGCGAGCCGACAGTCTCGTAGCGAATCCCTTTGAGCAGATGGTTCAGCAGCACATAGGGTACGGGCTTGGGGTCTTCGGCATCGCCAGCGAGATAGGGATAGGCGCCTGATTGGGTGATCACGCCGCCGCCGTAGCCGTAGAGGGCGAAGTGGCTGGGAGGCAATGGGCTACGAAGAGCGTCCAGGCCGCCAGCCAGATTGAGGCGTTCCTGATCGAGCAGGGTCAGCCAGCTGACAGTTTTGATTCTGGTGAATTTGAACTGGGGTCGATTAGCCAGCAATGCAGCAGTGCCTACATCAAGACCTAACATGCGATCAGCCATGAAGGCTTCGGTTGGCTCGTTATCATCCCGTTTGTTAACAGAAAGATTGAAGGCATAGCCGGCATATCCTTGTTCTGGCTTTAGCCGTCGAGAAAACTCGAAGAACAACTGCAGAAAGCTCAGTGGGTGTTGCTCTTGGTACAAAAGAGGAACGGAAAACTCTAATACACTAAGGCTGTTCCCCATGTTAGCTTGCCACGCACGTTTGCCATAAATGCTGAATAGCCATGCGCCGGCGTCTTGGGGCTGCTTTCCACTGGTGTACTCGAAACTCAATAAATCGTTTCCAGTCATGAGAGCCATCATTTCGCATAGCGAACTGGTTTGGAGATAAGGCTCCAATGGTTTTCCTTGGCGTGCTTCCTCACGCCACAACCAATTCAGATGTTGCTCTCCAATACGCCGAAACTCATCGAAGCATTGACATAAAGCTTCGCGTACGGGCTGGGTATGAGCATTTCTGAAGTAAAAGGTGCCTCGCAGACAAAGTACGGCGCCGACGTAGTCTTCTCGTCCACCTTTCATCAGCAGGTTGCCGGGCATTTCTACCAGATGAGGTTGTTTAGTTAACTCTGCAGCTAGATCAAAGGGATGTTCCACGAAGTCTTCCTCGGCGTTCAGTAGGCTGGAGCTATCTGCGGAATGCGGCCTCTGCCACGGGTAATGATGAGCATTAGTGCTCCTGCCGCCGCAGCGGCCCAACCAAGTTCCTTGGTGGAGACCCTAGTTTCCTGCTCAAGCTGATTGCAATCACATTCAGTGGATTTCAGTACAACGACTTTTTGCTCATCCCCAGTAATTTCTGCATAAGCATCCTTCTGTCCTTTATCTGCTGGGTCAGGCGGAAACTTCATTTCCACGACCTGCTTGATATTGTCCTGTGTCGGCGGCTTGCTGGGGTCCTTGACAATGACCACATCGGGGCGGCGGATCATGCCAGTGTTAGCTTCGAATGGCGGATGCTCCGAGTCCTCATCCCAATACTTTCTGATCCACCCCGGAATCCATCCATGGGGGCTGCTGCCGGTCTGACTGTCCAGTATGGGCTGGGGTGGGTTCTTGGTCATGTCGTAGCTGACTTCGGATTTGTAGGGGCTGCGCTTTTGAAGGACTTCATCCAGCTCCCCTAGGCGCTGGGCCACGCAGGCCTGTTTGAGGTTCCTGCCGTCCTGGCTGATGTTGGGGGTGGCGCTGCAATAGCAGACGGCGGAGCAGAGCACCTTCTTGTCCTGCGAGTCGAGCTCGGGTTGGCCGGTTCGGATGGGAGTTTTCACCCCGCCCGACTCCAGGTCGCCCTGACCGAGGCTTGGCTGATCGCTCATGCGTCATCTCCATAAACGAGGTCGATGTAGAAGGGCCGCGGGGTGTCGCGATCGACCCAGGCTGTCTGGCCCTCCGCGTCGGTGGTTTCGATGGCGCTCCAGCCGTCGTCGGTCCACACCTTGACCTTGCGCCCGGCAATGGGCTTGCCGGTTTTCTGGTCGATAAGCTGGAAGCGTCCGGAGTACGGGCCCTGTGGGCGCGCCGCGGCACTGGCGGCAATGAGGGCGTCGGCGGCCTGATGAGCGGCGGCGTACTGCGCCTGGATCTGCGCCTGGGTGGTGGTGTACTGGGTGGCGGAGCCGTACACGACGTGGTTCGGGCAACTGCAGGCCACCCGATCACCCGTGGCGACGTAGGGCTGGGCTTCAAACCAGTCATCGGCGGTGCCGATGATGGGGAAGGGGCCATTGCATTTGCCGCACCAGGCCAGGTCGCCCTTTTGGGCAATGGGCTTGTTGCCTTCCAGCCAGGTGCTGGTGGCGGAAATGATCTTGCCGTAGGTCGTCTGGTCGCCCAGACAGGCAAGTGCTCTCATCGTGTGTTCCTCGAGCTGGTTCATAACCTTGGTCTGCGACATGCGCGTGGCAGGACGTGCCACCACCGGAAACGCGGTGTGGCTGCCTTTTGGGCATGCCAGGAGGCTGGAAGCTATCAGTGGAGGATTCGCGTGGGAGCGCAGGAGTGGGGTAGGGGAAGGTTCAGTCCTGCATTGCGGCAAAGGCTACCGAGCAGAGGGGAAATGGTGAGACTCAAAGTCGGAACCGGGCGACTTGCATGGCTTTCAGGGGAGTGTGCTCAACTCCCCGTGCCCCTGCCTGCCGGAGCGAACTTGCTCGCGAAGAGTTTGATGCCGGATAGGGCTGGTTGCCCATCAGGCACGAGAGCAGCTTCTGGCGGAGCTACCTGCTCCGCTGTTTCCGATCCTTCAGACCGGCGCCGCGGTGCGGGTCAGCTGTTCCAGCAGCTCCAGGTCAGTACTCATGCCCGAGGTCTCGCGGATGCGCGCGAGGATCTGCTTCTTCAAGGCGATGAATTCAGTCGACATCTTCATGTCCTGATTCCGCTCGGCGGGCAGCGGCACCTCGTAGACGCTGTCGATGCGGCCGGGGCGCGGGGCCATCAGCACCACGCGGCCGCCGAGGTAGATCGCCTCGTCGACGTCGTGGGTGACGAACAGGATGGTGCTGTTCTCCAGCCGGTGCACGTGGCGGATCAGGTCGTGCATGACCTCGCGGGTCTGTGCATCCAGCGCGCCGAAGGGCTCGTCCATCAGCAGGATCTGCGGCTTGGGCATCAGCGCGCGGGCAATCGCCACGCGCTGCTGCATGCCGCCGGAAAGCTGGCTGGGATAGGCCTGGGCGAAGGCCGACAGGCCCATCAGATTGAGCAGCGCATCGGCGCGGCCGCTGGCTACCTCCACGTCGGCGTCGCCGCGCACGGTGTCGGACACCACCTTGAGCCGGCGGCAGAACTTGATGTTGTCCATCACCTTCAACCAGGGGTAGAGGCTGTAGTGCTGGAAGACCATGGCGCGGTCGATGCCGGGGCCGTCCACAGCGCGGCCGTCGACGAGGATTTCCCCGCCGCTGTGGCGCTCCAGCCCGCCGATGCTACGCAGCAGGGTGGACTTGCCGCAGCCCGAGGCGCCGACGAAGGTGACGAACTCGTTGGCGCGGATATCCAGGTTGATGTCCTGCAGTGCCTGCACCTGGCGGCCCTGGCTGCTGAAGACCTTGTCGACGTGGCGGATGGCGATCTTGCTCTGGCTCATGGGCTTACCTTTTCATCCAGGGGAAGGCTGCCCGGCCGAGCCAGCGGAACGCCTGGTCGGTGAGCAGGCCGATGACGCCGATCAGCAGGATGCCGGCGAAGATCTTGTCGGTCTGCATGTAGCGCTGCGCCTTGAGGATGGCGTAGCCGAGGCCCGAGTTGGCGGCCACCAGCTCGGCCACCACCAGGTAGGTCCAGGCCCAGCCACAGGTGATGCGCAGGGTGTCCAGCAGCGCCGGGCGCGCCGAGGGCAGTACCACCAGCTTGATGATTTCCGCGCGGTTGGCGCCCATGGTCTGTGCCGCCTCGATCTGCGCCATGGGCACTCGGCGCACGTCCTCGGCGACCATCAGCACCATCTGGAAGAAGGTGCCGATGAAGATTATCAGCACCTTGGAGCCTTCGTCGATGCCGACCCAGAGCATCACCAGCGGGATGAACGCCACCGCCGGCATGTAGCGGATGAAGTCGGTCAGCGGTTCGAGGAACGCTTGCACCGGGCGATAGGTGCCGATGTACAGGCCGATGGGAAGCGCGATCACTGCCGAGGCGAGGAAGCCGCCCATGACCCGGTAGACGCTGATGGCGATATCGCCGACCAGGCCTTCGTCGCTCCACCAGTGGCCCAGGCGTGCGAGCACGGCGTCGGGGCTGGGGAAGAACATCGGGTTGGTCAGCCCCAGGGCGCCGCAGGCCCACCAGAGCACCACGGGCAGCAGCAGACCTGCGCTGGCCAATGCCCAGAAGGCGCCGCGCGGCAGGTCGCCGCGAATCACCCACCAGCGCTGGCGGGCGGGTTGCGCCACTGGTCGCGGCAGGGGTTGGTGGGCGGTCATGGCGTCACCTCCTCGGGGAACAGGGGTAGCTCGCAGGGTTGCCAGCCACCGGCCGGTGGCATGGCGCCGAGGCCGTTCAGCCAGTTGGCATCGCCCAGCAGTTCGGGGTGGTCCGGATCGGCTGTGGCGGGCAGCAGGTCGGCGCCGATGCGGGCGGGCAGGGTGGACAGCTCGATCTTCCAGGGCGTTTCACCGCCGTGGTGGCGCCCGAACGACAGCTCGAAATCCAGCAACTCCGGATGGTCGCTGTCCAGCAGGGCGGCCAGTGAGTCGGCCATCGGCAATGCCTGGCGACGCCCGGCGGCGAACAGGAAACAGTCGCCGGCCAGCAGCAGGCAGCCCTGGCGGCCATCGGCGGCGCTTAACCACACGCCGCGATTGCGCCCGATGGATTCCGGCGAGCGCTCCCAGACTTCGTGGTAACTGCCATCCAGGCCGTCTTCCAGCACTTTCTCGCTGTTTACGAAGTGCATGCGGCCGATGTCCTCGCCGCCATTGGGCGGCTGGAAGTCGATTGCCCGGTGCCATTGGCAAATGTCGCCGGTGATCTCGGTGATGCCGGCGAATCCCGCCTGGGCGGCCAGTTCGCCGGGAGTCTGTGGCGCCGGCAGGGGAATGCGCAGGTCGGCGAACAGGCGCCCGGTCTGCAGCCAGTAGACGCGGGTGCTGGTGTCGTGGGTGCCGCCGGTGGTGGTCAGCAGGGTGCGTTGCCAGACGCCGAGGTAAGCGGGTGGCACAGCGGGAATGTTATTCAGGCGGGACATGCGGATTCCTCCCATTCGGCGAGTACGGCCTGGCTGCCTTGCACGCGACCGAACAGGCCGCCTTCCACCTCGACCATCGCCAGGGCGGCGGCATGCAGTTCGGCGCTGGGCGAGCCGCAGGCATCGCTCACCAGAGTACAGGCATAGCCGAGTTCCACCGCCGCGCGCAGGGTGGAAGAAACGCACACTTCGGTGGTCACCCCGCATAGCACCAGGTGGCTGATGCCGCGGCTGCGCAGCAGCAGGTCCAGGTCGGTGTAGGCGAAGGCGCTGTAGCCGGGCTTATCCACCACCGGTTCGCCGGGCAGCGGGCGCAGTTCGTCGATCAGGTCGTGGCCGTACTCGCCGCGCACCAGCAGGCGGCCCAGCGGGCCCTGGTGGCCGATCGGCGCACCGGCGAATTCGGCACGGTGGCGCTTGCTGGCGTGCAGGTCGCTGAGGTCGGCGCGATGGCCTTCGCGGGTATGCACCACGAGCAGGCCAAGGCTGCGGGCGCTGTCCAGCAGCCGGGAGATGGCCGGAATCGGCGCGCGCAGGCGGTCGATGTCCAGCCCGGCCTGGTTGGCGTAGCCGCCGGGGGCGCAGAAGTCGCGCTGCATGTCGATGACGATCAGCGCAGTGCTCACAGGCGGAACTCCCTGCGCACGGCCTGGGCGATGCCGCCGACGATGTCGCGGGCCATGCGCAGGCCCTTGTCGGCGCTGGAGCCGCGCGCCGAGGAGAGCACGCCAGACGGCGGCACCCACTCGGTGCGGCTGGGGTACATGTCGTAGGGCGGGAAGTCGGCGGGGCCGTCGTCAGGGATCAGGTCCAGGCGCACCAGGTTGGGCAGGTAGTGCAGCATCAGCGAGGTTTCGATCACCGCCGCGTGCTCCAGGGCGAAGCCGGGGAAGCCGTCGGGGAAAACCTCGCTGAGCGTGGACTCGCTGCAGAAGTCCCAATGCTCCAGGCGCATCACTTCAAGAGGGCTGCTGGTGCCCAGTTCGCGCAGGGCGAGCTGGATGCCTTCGGTGACGAACCACTGGTTTTCGTAATGGCCGTCCACCAGTACCAGGCGGGTCACGCCGTGGCGGGCGAACTCGCGCACGGCGTCGCGCACCAGCGCAATCAGCGTCTGCCCGTCGAGGCTGGTGGTGCCGCAGAAATGCTGGCCGCCGCCGCACTTGGGCTGCGACTTGTAGCCATAGGAGAGCGCGGGCGCGACCAGCCCGTCGACCTGCCGGGCGACGTCCTCGCACAGCGCGCTGGCCAGCAGCGCGTCGGTACCCAGCGGCAGGTGCGGGCCGTGCTGCTCGGTGGCGCCGCAGGGCAGGAAGACCACGGGGGATTGCTCGCGCACCCGGCGCGCGTACTCGACCCAGCTGAGCTGGTCCATCCGGACAGTCATGATTCGGCCTCGCAGAGAGTGGGGGAAGGTTCGGGTGAAGGGCGCGCGGCGATCAGTGCCGCGGCCAGTACCAGCGAGCCGCCGAGCCATTCGCGCAGATCCAGCTCGCGCTCGCCGATCCAGGCGGCAGTGAGCACCGCCACCAGCAGTTCGATCACCACCAGCACCGCAGCGCGGCTCGCCTCGACATGGCTGAAGCCGTATTGCGCCGCGCCCATGGCGGCCAGCCAGAACAGGCCGAAGCCCGCCAGTTGCAGCCACTGGTGTGCATTGACGGCCGGTAGAGGTGTGCTCTGCAGCCAGCAGAACAGGCCGCCCAGCACGGCGCTGCCGATGAAGCCGACTACCGCCTTGCTGGTCAGCGGCACCTGCTCGGCGGCGCGGGTGGCGAGGTTGTTCAGGGCGAAGGCAAAGCCGGCGGAGAGCGCCAGCCAGTCGCTGGCGCCCAGCGGGCGGAAGGTCTCGCGGCTGACGCCCAGGGTCAGCGCGATGCCGCCCATGGCCAGCATTAGCGCGCCGAGGCGTGGCGGGGTGAGGCGTTCGCCGAACAGCACGCGGCCGCCGATCAGGCCCCACACCGGCGCCAGGTAGAACAGCAGCATTGCCCGCACCACATCGCCCTCGGACAACGCGCCTACCAGCCCGGCGGTGGCCCAGCCACCGAACACGCCGATCGCCAGCAGCGCGCCACGCTGCGGCCACCACTGGCGGCGCTGGCGCAGTACCAGCGGAACGGCGACGAGGCTGAGCAGCCCGTAGGTGCAGAGCACCACCGGCATGCCGGACAGGCCCTGGCCGGCGAAGTGCGCCAGGGGTATCCAGCCCAGGCCCCAGAGGCTGGCGCCGAGCAGCAGGACGACTTCCGCGCGCATCACGCGCCCATCCAGGCGCCGCCATTGGCGCCGAGTATCTGTCCGTGGAAGAAACTGGCCTCGGGCGAGACGAGGAACAGCACGGCCGCTGCGATTTCCTCGGGCTTGCCCAGGCGCCCGGCGGGAATCGCCGTTTCGCGGGCGATCATCGCTTCGCTCATGTGTTCTACCGAAACCATCGGCGTGTCCACCGGCCCTGGCGCCACGCCGTTGATGCGGATGTGCGGGGCGAACTCGCGGGCCAGCGCCTTGGTCAGGCCGATCACCCCGGCCTTGGCCGCGCAATAGGCGGCGTAACGCTCGCGGCCGAGCTGGCCAAGTTCCGAGGCGATATTGACCACACAGCCATCCCCGCGCGCCTGCATGTGCGCCAGGGCGTGGCGGCAGCAGCGATAGACCGCCGTGAGGTCGACACCGAGCAGCGCGGCCCAGTCGTCCTCGCTGGTATCCAGAAAGGGTTTTTCCAGGATGATCCCGGCGTTGTTCACCAGGATGTGCAGGTCGCCCTCGGCAAGCACGCGGGCGAACAGGTCCTCGACCTGCTGCGGCGCGGAAACGTCTGCCTGAGCCGCGTAGGCCCTTCCGCCCGAGGCGGCGATGCGTGCCACCAGCGCGGTGGCGGCTTCGGGTTGATCGAGGTGGTTGATCCATACCGTCGCACCGGCTCCCGCCAGCGCCAGGGCGGTGGCGCGGCCGATACCCTGGGTGGCGCCGGTGACCAGTGCGGTCTGTCCTTCGAGCGGTTTCATCAGTGCATGACCTCGCCATGGCTGACCGACAGCGCCTGACCGGTAAGGGCTGTGGCCAGCGTGCTGCCGAGGAACAGGAAGGTGCCGGCCAGGTCAGCCGGCGTCAGCAGTTCGGGCACCGCCTGGGCGGCGAGTATCTGCGCCAGTTCCTCGGTTTCGCTGCGCCCATTGGCGGCAGCCATCACCGCGAGCGAGCGCATGGCCGCCTCGGTGGCGATCCAGCCGGGGCACACGGCGTTGACGCGGATACGCCGTGGCCCGAGCTCCCACGCCAGCGAGCGGGTCAGGCCGATCACCGCGTGCTTGCTGGCGACATAGGCGGAAAAGCCCGGCACGCCCTTCAGGCCCCAGATCGAGGCCTGGTTGATCACGCTGCTGCCCGCCTTGAGGCTCGGTAGCAGGGCGCGGGTCAGGCGCAGCATCGAGGCGACGTTGTTGTCCAGCAGCGCCTGCCAGCGGCTGTCCGCTTCGCCATCCGGGTCGTCCAGCGGCGTGGCGTACTCGACGCCGGCGTTGTTGATCAACACGTCCAGCGGTGCGCCTTCGCGGAGTGCGACAAATCCGGCGATGGCGGCGCTGTTGCCCAGGTCCAGGGCGTGGCTGCGCACATCGCTCAGCGCTGCCAGCTCATCGACAACTGCCGCCAGGGCTGCGGCGTTGCGATCCAGCAGTTCCAGTGTCGCGCCCTGTTCGGCAAATGCCCGCGCCAGGCCCTTGCCGATGCCGCTTCCGGCACCGGTGATGAGCACGCGTTTGTCCCGGTAGTCGATCATGCTCAGACCGCCGTCAGGAAGGAGACGCCCACGGCGCCGTAGAAGCCGTCGGCGCGGTCCTTGCCTTCGGGCGCCACCTCGCCGTAATGGTCGTCGACCACGCGGCGCAAGCGGTGCCGATGGAAGCCCTTGAACAGCAGGTGCATCGGCAGAACCTGGGCGTAGCCGTCGCCATACAGATCGCGGTGCAGTTTGCGCAGGCGGTACCAGGGCGCCACGGGCTTCTCGTGGTGGGCGTTGTGGTAGGCGAAGTTGAGCAGCAGCAGGTCGAGCACCGGCCAGCGCACCGAGACCACGTTGGAGTAGGTGTTCATCTGCTCGTAGGTGCGGTCGCGGGACTTGTCGTCGGGGATCTTGCCGCCGTCCTCCAGTACCGCGAAGGCGTCGTAGGTGTGCTGGTAGGCGTCGGTGAAGCGCAGCACGATGATCATCAGCGTCCAGGCGACGAAGTACAGCACCAGCGCCTTGAACGACACCGCTGCAACCAGGCCGAACAGCGCGCCGCGCACCAGCAGGGTCAGCGCCACACGACGGCGGTTGGCGCGGTGGCGCGGGTTGTCGGTGATGAAGGGCAGCAGGATCACGTAGTAATGCATGATCAGCTCCACCGCCGGCACGTAGGCCCATTCCGCGGCCAGTACCAGGCGGCGCGCCCAGCGCGGGCAGCGGGCGAGGAAGGCCTTGGTGTCGAAGGTGATCACGTCGGCGCGGTCGACGTGGTGGCGCATGTGCTTGCGGCGCAGGTCCTGGAACCCGGCGTAGCAACTGCCACAGAGCCAGCTGCAGGCCTCGCCGGCCCAGGTGTTGTGCGCCGGTTTGGCGAAGATGGTGCCGTGGGCGAATTCGTGGATCAGGTAGGCCGCGACGATCATCGCGTGGCCCAGCAACAGGGTGCCGGCGGCGTTGAGCAGCCAGCTATCGGCGAACAGCAGGGCGAAGCCGGCGGCATAGCCGCCAAAGGCATAGGCCAGTGCCAGGCTGTTGGGCAGTCGGCCATCGGCGTAGCGGTACAGGGACGCGGACATGGATACCTCCGTGAGCGCTCCCGCCGTCCCGGCGAGAGCGTCGGGTGGGTGCCTTACTGGGCGAGGGCCTGGACGAATTGCGCGTCGAAGGTCTGGGCGAGGTCGGGGATCGCCGGGATCTGGCTGTTGTCCTTGAGCAGTTGGGCGATCACCGCGCCACTGCCGAAGAAGGAGCTGGTGGCGTCGGACTTCTCGAAGTTCTTGCCCATCTCCGCCAGCGGGATGTTGTAGACCCCGGCCATCTGCTCCTTGGCCTCGGCGGCGCTGACGCCCAGCACCTTGCCGATGATTTCGGCGGATTCGTCCGGGTGCGCCTTCATGTAGGCGAGGCCGTCGGCGTAGCCCTGGATCATCGCGCTGATCGCTTTCTGGCGTTTGCCGATCACCGCCTGGTTGAACACCAGCACGTCGGTGATCAGGCCCGGTGCGTCCTTGGACGAATAGACGACGTGGAACTTGTCGCCGGGCATGCCGAGGATCTGCGAGACATTGGGTTCGTAGGTCACGCCCACCGGCAGGCTGCCCGAGGCCATGGCGCCGGGGATGCCTTCAGGCGTCATGTTCACCGGGCTGACGTCCTTGTCGCTCAGGCCGTGGCTCTTGAGCGCGTAGGCGAGCAGGAAGTCGGATGGCGACAGCGGGTTGAAGCCGATCTTCTTGCCCTTGAAGTCGGCGACCGATTTGATCGACTTGTCCGCGACGATGGCGTCGCCGCCGTTGGAGAAGTCGATGGGCATCACCACGCGATACGGCTGGCCCTTGGCGACGCCGCCGACCACCTGGTCGTAGGTGAGCATGCCGCCATCCAGTGCGCCGCCGGTCATGGCGGTGGGGATCAGGGCGGGATCGTTGAAGAACTGCAGCTCCACCTTGAGGCCGTGGGGTTTGTAGAGGTCGAGCTTGTCGGCGACGTAGAAGGGCGCGTAACCGGCCCAGACGACGGTGCCGATCTTGAGCTTCTCGGCGGCTTGCAGAGTCAGCGGCACGACCCCGGCGGCAGCAACCAGACAGGCACCGAGCAGGGTCTTGCGCAGGGAACGCAGGGAAAGCGGCATGGTCATGGCATTGCTCCTAACGGTTGGAAATCGGCACGGGATGACATCACGTCTCCCGGGCTTTTCTCCCGCCGTGTAGCCCTGTCCCTAGGGCCGGAAAACTCTCGGACCAGACATCCCCTCACGGAGACCGGAACCCTAGTTCGCCTGTGGTGCAACTCCAGTGTGTGCCTTGCTGCGTTCGCTCACCCGGTGGCTACCTTGCCGTGGGCGATGCATCCCGTTGCAGGGGACAGAGCAATTGAAATGCCAGTTTTCGTGAAGCGGAAAAACCACTGGGGATTTCAATTGCTTAGCTGAAATCCCCAGTGGCAGGCAGGTGCCAGCCCTGATCGCGCTGGCACCAAGTCGATGCGCCTTGCCTTCTATTGAGGCATCAGGCGGTGCGCATGGTGGCGCGGCGCAGCGAGGCGGCCGCGGTGGCGACGAACAGGCCGGCGGCCAGCGCCAGTGCCACTGGCACGCCTTGTGGGCCGAGGTCCATCAGGCTGCCGCTGAGCAGGGGACCAAGCAGGCTGCCGACGCCCCAGAGCATGCCGGCGGCGGCGTTGGCGGTAACCAGGTCGCGGCCTCGGAAGCGCTGGCCAATTAGCACCAGTGCCAAGGTGTAGACGCCACCGGCTACCGCGCCGAGCACCATCAGCGCCGGCCATAGCAGCGACGGCTGGCCGATCAGCCAAGGCAGGGCGAGGCCGATCAGCATGGCCGCCACGCCGCACAGCAGGTGCAGGCTTGAGCGATCGAGGCGGTCGGAGAGCCAGCCCAGCGGCATCTGGAAGAGCATGTCGCCCAGCAGGATCACCGTCGCCATGAAGGCGGCAATGCCCACCGCGTAGCCGTGGCTGGAGGCATACACCGGGAAGAGCGACAGCACCACGCTGTCGAAGAAGGAGAAGAACAGCACGCCCATGCACAGCGCCGGCGCCACCCGCAGGAAGCCGGCGAGGGAGAAACTGCGCGGCTCCTCGACGTGCTCGTGGATACCGTCCTCGGGCATGGCGAGCGCCACGGTTGCCAATGCAATCAGGTGCCCGGCGCTGACCAGCAGCACGACCCAGGGCGTCTGCGCGCCGAGCAGCGCCACCAGGGTCGGGCCGAGCAGCTGGAAGGCGGTGAAGCTGGTGGCGTACAGCGCCACGATGGTGCCGCGGTTGTGCTCGCCGCACAGTTCGTTGACCCAGGCCTCGCCGAGGATGATCGCGATGCCCATGCCGACCCCCAGCGCCAGGCGCGCGGCGGCCAGCAGCCACAGGGAATGGCTGCTGAATTCGATGGCGACGGTGCTGGCGGTGCACAGCACGAAGCACAGCAGATAAAGACGGCGCCGGCTCATCAGCTGGCAGGCGCGGTCGACCAGGGTGGCGGCGAGGATCATGCCGGCGGCGGGTACGGCGGAGAGAATGCCGATCTGCAGGGCGCTGGCACCGTTATCCAGCAGACGCAGCGCCACCAGCGGCAGGGTGGCACCCAGGCTCAGGCCGACGATGGAAACGGCGAACAGAAGCACCGCCAGCAGGGGCTTGTTGAGGGTAGTCGGGGTATTCATGGAAACCTTCTCTTGCCCGGGCGCTCAAGCGACGGGCGTGCCAATGCAAACGAGCCCGCCGGGATTCACCGGTGGGCGGAGTCAAAAGGCGGAATGACCGGCGCGAGGGCGCGCGGAATCCGGCTCAGTGGCCGGTAGGCGGGGAGAAGGTGAAGGCGAAGAGGACGCTGCGACGAAGGTTAAGCACGGCATCGACCTTGCGCACGCGCGGAGGCTCCCGCAGGAGGGCGAGCGACGAATCGGCGAAGCGGCAGAACGGGGTCATGATGCGGGTGCAGCGTAGGATGTAGGAAAGCGCGCACTCTAGAGCGTGCGGGTCAGAGCGTCAATCTCGGCCCGCCGCGCGGTCGGCGCAACATGCGCATCGTCACCAGGGAACCTTTGCGTAGGATGGTGTGGAGCGCAGCGATACCCATCAAGGCCGTGTGCCGGCAACATGGGTATCGCTGCGCTGCACCCATCCTGCAAGGGTGCAGCCGTGATCAGCGGCCGTAAACCGGGCTGCCTGCCGACGCCTCCTGCGGCCGGCTCAGCACATCGCGCCCCGGCAGGAAGGTGCCGAACACGCGCTCCTTGCCCAACGCTTCGGGGAAGCCGCTTTCACGCCGATACGCCACGCGGCCATTGATCAGGGTGGCGTCCACCGCATCGTCGTTGCGCTTCACCAGCCGCGTCAGCCCGATGACTTCCATCGGTGCCTCGCAGACGTCATCCAGCTCGTCGGTCAGCCCGGCCGGGTTGACCACCACCAGGTCGGCACGGTCGCCAACGCGGATATAGCCGGCGTCGATCCCGGCGAAGTCCGCCAGCTCGCCAGTCAGGCGATGCACCGCGCGGCCGGTATCCATGAAGCTCTGCCCGGCCAGTTCGGCGTCGCGCACGTACTTGAGCATGCGCAGCGGGAAGTTGTACTGCGCATGGGAGGCCAGGTGCGCACCGGAGTCGGCGAAGCCTGGCTGGGTCCAGGGGCTGGACAGCAGCTTGCCAATGATCTCGGGGCGGTGGTTGCCGTAGCAGGTGGTCCATTTGAGTTCGTTGCGGTATTGGCCGGCCAGCTCGAAGAAGGCGTCCACCGGGTCCAGACCGCGCTCGCGGCCGATGTCCTCGAAGTTGCGCCCGACCATCGATGCGTCCGGGCACTCGCGCACCCAGCAGTCGGACAGGTTGCGGTGCCACAGGCCGAGGCTGAGGGTGGCCTTGATGTCCTTCTTGAAGCGTTCACGGAAGGCCGGGTCCTGGATACGCGTGTAGAGCTCTTCCGGGTCCTTGATGTCGCGCAGCACTTCGCCGGCGCCAAACTCCTCGAAGCCGTTCATGTTCAGCCCCTCGATGCGCACCACGAAGGGCGCCGGCAGGGTCTGCCAGCGGTAGCGGCCGCGCAGCAGGCGGTTGGCGACCCAGCCGGAGGCACGGGTGATGCGATGCATGAAGGGCTGGGACTTGAGGTCCAGCGCGGTGAGCATCGAGCACTTCAGCGGCCGGCGGAACCAGCCGTGGGCTTGGTAAAGGAAGGCGAATACGTTGATTTTGGTGACCGCGTTGGGCGCGCCCTGCATCAGCGCGTTGCGCCGGCGCAGCACGGCGAACAGGCGGGAGAATTCCTTCCAGCTGGCGAAGGTGGAGGGCAGCGGGCTGGACCAGGCGCGGTCGCCGTCCATCTTGTCCAGGCGCGTGGTCATCACCGACAGGCCGAAACAGCCGGCATCCAGCGCCTGCTCCAGCAGCTCTTCCATGCGTTGCAGTTCGGCTTCGGTGGGCTTGGCGCCGCTGATGGCGCGCTCAAGCCCCATGACTGTCACGCGCAGCTCGGAGTGGCCGAGGAAGGAGCAAAGGTTCGGTCCCAGCGGTTGCTGGTCGTAGAAGGCGCGATAGCCCTTGGCGTCCTTCCAGGTGCGCTTGTCGCGCAGGATCGGCAGCACCTGCTCGCGCGGCACGGCTTCGACACGGGTGAACAGGTCGGAACAGTCCTCGGCCTCGCCCAGCACCATGCTGATGGAGCAGGAACCCACGGAGACGGTGGTCACGCCGTGGCGCACCGATTCCTTCAGCGCCGGGGCGGCGATGGCCTCGGCGTCGTAGTGCGAGTGGATTTCCAGGAAGCCCGGGGTGACCCAGCGGCCGCTGGCGTCGATGACTTCCGCGCAGCCATTTTCGTCCAGCGGGCTGACGCTCAGGGTGTCGATGCGCCCATCCTTGATGCCGACGTGGCGCAGGCTGCCGGGGGCGTCGCTGCCGTCGAAGTAGAGGCCGTTCTTGATGATGATGTCGTAGCTCACAGGAGACTCCAGGGCGACAGCAGCAGGACGCCGCTGACCAGCAGCAGGCAGTGGATGGCAAGGCGGAAATGGTGTTCCTCGAAGCGGTGGTGCAGGCGCTCACCGAGCCACACGCCGAGCAGCAGCAAGGGTGCGTAGGCGAACACCTGCGGCAGCGCCGGGCGCAGGCGGCCATCGAGGAGGAAGGCCAGGGTCAGCAGGCCGTTGAGGGTGAACCAGACGCAGACCAGGGTGGCGCGCAGACGAGTTTTATCCAGCGGCCGGGTGGCCAGTGCGTAGACCAGCAAGGGCCCACCTGATGCGAACAGGCCGTGGCAGACACCGGCGGCCCCGGTCGCCAGGCGTACCACCCAGCTCGGTGTGTGGCCGCGTGCCGGCGCGCTGGCGCGCAGGCGCCACAGTTCGCGGCCGGCGAACCACAGAATCAGCACGCCCAGGCCGCGCTTGAGCGGTTGCGGGTCCAGGTGCGGCAGCAACAGGTAGCCGATCACCATGCCCACCAGCATGCCCGGCAATACGGTACGCAGTAGCAGGCGGGTATCGATCAGACGCCGGTGCCGCCAGCACAGGTAGCCGGTCATGCCGATGTTCAGCGGCACCAGGATCGGCAGCAGCGTCTCGATGGGCATCAGCAGCGCACCGAGGGACAGGGCGATCACCACACTGCCGAAGCCGGTGATGGCTTCCAGCGTGTAGGCCAGCAGGATGAAACCGCCAAGCGCGATGGCCGGAGCGTTCATGACGCGCTCACCGCGGTGCCCCGTGGTTCACGGCGCGCCCACCATTGCGCCAGGAGCAACCCGGAGAACAACTGCCAGCAGCCCCAGAACGCGGCGATCAGCAGCATGCCGCCGGCCTGCGGGAAGAAGGTGAGGATCAGCGCCATGCCCAGCGCCGAATTGTGGATGCCGCTTTCCAGGGTGACGGCGCGCACGTCGGCGTCCGGCAGTTTCCATAGCCGCGCGCAGGTGTAGCCCAGCAGCAGCGCTGTGCCATTGAGCAGCAGCACCAGCCAGAAGAACAGGTGGAAGTAGGCCATGAACTGCTGGAAGTTCTTGGCGAAGGCCATGCCGACGAAGCCGAGCATCACCAGCAGCGACAACTGTCGCATGGGCTTCTCCAGGCGCCGCGCGAGCTGTGGCTTGTGCTTGCCCAGGGCCATGCCCAGCAGCATCGGCAGGATCAGCACCAGTAGCACCACTCCGACCAGTTCCAGCGGGTCGATGTGGATCTGCGTGAGGCGGTCGCGGGTCGCCGGGTTGATGCCGGCGTACAGGGCGAAGTTCAGCGGTGTGAAGATACCCGCGCTCAACCCCGACACGGCGGTGACGCTGGCCGACACGGCGACGTTGCCCCTGGCCATCCAGGTCATGATGTTGGAGAAGGTGCCACTGGGGCAGGTGGCGACCAGGATCATCCCCAGCGCCAGTTCCGGGTCGATGGGCAGGGCGATGGTCAGCAGGCAGGTGGCGGCCGGCAGCAGCAGGAACTGCACCAGCATGCCGATCACCGGCGCCTTGGGCTGGCGCAGGATGCGGGCGAAATCATCGCGGCGCAGTTCCAGTGAGACGCCGAACATCATCAGGGCGATGATGGCATTCAGCGCGATCATCGAACTGCCGGAGAACTCGAGATGGACTTCAGGCATCGCCGCTCTCCCGCGACTGGACAGTGGGGAATGGCGAACGGGCTGCAGCCGGCGGCACGGGCGTGGCTCCGGTGGGATTGGGCATGCAAGGCGACTCTTGTTTGTATTTATCGTTGTAATTGGCAAGCATAGGGCAGCGTTACCGCCCGGTAACGGCTCAATCGGGACCTTTACCGGTTAATTCGAGACCATGCCGCACACCATTACTGTCCATTACGCCCAGGGCATCCTGCAGGCCGCCGAGCGCCTGGGGCTGCCGGTGCCTGCCGATCTGCAGGCGGCCAGCCTGGAGCCGCGCATTCCGTTGCAGCGCCAGGACGTTTTCTGGGAAGCCATTTGTGCCGCTTCGGGCGATCCGTTGCTGGGCCTGCGCCTGGGCAGTGCGCTGCAAGTCGGGCACCTGGACATGGTTGGCGCGCTGCTGATGAGCTGTGACCACTATGGCGAGGCGCTGGACGCCTTGCTGGAGTATTACCCGATCATCGCCGAGGGCAGCGAGTTCCAGCGCGAGCAGGATGCGACGCAGGTACGCCTGGTCTATCGGCCGAGCTACGCCGTGCGCCGCGAGGAGCGAGTGGAGGCCGCGCTGGCCAGCCTGGTGCACCTGACTCGCTGGATCACCGGCGATCGCGTCAAGCCGAAGCGACTGACCCTCAGCCATGCCGCACGGGGCGAGCCGGTGCGGTATGTCGAGGTGCTGGGATGCCCGGTTACCTTCGAGGGTGCCAAAAATGCCCTGAGCTTTGCCGTGGCCGATCTCGACGTGCCGCTGATCCAGGCCAACGCCCTGATGCGCGAGCACCTGCGTGCGTTGGCCGACGCCCAGCTCGAACGTCTGGGATCGCAGAGCCTGGCCGCCCGCGTGCAGCAGCTGCTGCGGCAGAACCCGCGCTGGGGCAAGGAGAAGGTCGCCGAGCAACTGGAGCTCAGCGGACGTCACCTCAACCGCAAACTGGCGGACGAAGGCACCAGCTTCAAGCTGCTGCGCGAGCAGGTGTTACATGGCATGGCCGAACAACTGCTGCGCGAGTCCTCGCGACTGGGCGAGGTGGCTGAGCGCCTGGGGTTCTCCGACGAGAGCGCTTTCGCCAAGGCCTTCCGCCGCTGGAGCGGGATGACGCCGGGGCAATTCCGCCAAGGCAACTGAGCCGCCTACTGGCGGTCGCGGTCCAGCAACGCCAGCGCATGGGCGGCGGGCAGGTCGATGCGTTGGGGAATGCTGTGCGGGTGTTCGATAGCACCGGTGCCGGGCAGCTTCGACACGAAGAACTGGTCGACGCCGAAGAACAGCAGGATCAGGGCGATAGCGCCAATCCAGCAGAGTACGTCGTAGTCCAGCGGCCAAGCATGGTGCTGGCGTGGCAAGCGAAGGGAGTTCTGCTTCTTCTTCATGGCGATCACCGCGTTCGGGTTGAGGGACGGCGAAGCCAGGGGACTGCCTGGGTTCGCCGACCATTGTCCGGTTGGCGGTGATGTCGGGGACTCAGGGAGCTCTGTAGGACGAGTAGGAATTTCCTTTGTCTGAAAGTTCCAGGCTCGTAGGGCGTATAGGGTTCGACGTTATACGCCCTTTCGCTCAGGCGCCCGGCAGTGACTTGTCCTTCGGCCAGAGCAGCCACAGCTGGCCATCCTGCTTCATGTGCCCGGCCAGCTCGCCGGCGGCGTCGCCGGTTCCCCAGAACAGGTCTGCGCGCACCTCGCCGACGATGGCGCCTCCGGTGTCCTGGGCAGCCACCGGGCGAACCACCGGTGCGCCGTCCGGGCGGGTGGTGGAAAGCCACATCAGGCTGCCCAGCGGGATCACCTTGCGGTCGATGGCCACGCTGTAGCCGGGCGTCAGCGGCACGTTCAGCGAGCCGCGCGGGCCTTCGTTGCTGTCCGGGCGCTGGCTGAAGAACACGTAGCTGGGGTTGCTCGCCAGCAGTTCGTCGACGCGCTGCGGGTGGGCGCGGGCCCAGTCGCGGATGCGCGCCATGCTGACTTCTTCCTTGCTCAGCTCGCCCTGTTCCACCAGCCAGCGGCCGACCGGCTTGTACGGGCGGCCATTCTGCTCGGCGTAGCCCAGGCGCAGTTGGCGACCGGAGGCCAGCTGCACACGGCCGGAGCCCTGGATCTGCAGGAACTGCAGGTCCATCGGGTCGGGTAGCCAGGCCAGTACGGGCGCATTGACCCCGTCGCGGCGGATGCCGGCGGCGTCAGCGTAGGGTACCAGGGTGTTGCCTTCGAGCTTGCCGCGCAGGCGCTTGCCCTTCAGCTCCGGGTAGACGCTGTCCAGCGCGACGGTGATCAGGTCTTTCGGCACGCCATAGACCGGTACGGTGTGCGTGGCGTCGCGCTGCTGGCTGCCACGGTAGACGGGCTCGTAGTAGCCGGTAATCAGGCCGTTCCTGCTGCCTTCGCCGGAACGCAGCTGGTAGGGCTGCAACTGGGCCTGCATGAACTGGCGGATCGCCGGGGCGGAAGCCGGCACGTTCGCCGCTTCGGCGCAGGTCGCGGCCCAGATGTCATCTTTCTTCAGGCGTACCGCGCAGGCCGAGCGCCAGGCACTGAAGCCTTGCAGTACGTCGCTGTCGGCGGTCTGGGGCAGGTCCGACCAGGCGACCTTGGAATAGGTGGGCGCCTGGGCTTCTTCGGGCTTTTTGCCGAACAGGCCGCAGCCTGAAAGCAGGGTGGCGAAACACAGGGTGGCGAGGAGAGGGCGGGTCCAGTGGCGGGACGAATCGGTCACGGGCGAGTCCTGGCAGGCAAACGAAAGCCCGCTAGCTTGGGCAGACGCGGGGCGTGCGTCAAACGCATCGGTCGGATTTACACGCCTTGCAACGAATCCGCGGGCGGACCGGTAGAATGGCGTTCTGATTCGACAGACGGGTGGTTAGAGCGTGGAGGCAAGGCAGGGTTTCGTCCTGACTCGACATTGGCGGGATACGCCCGAAGGCACCGAGGTGGGCTTCTGGCTGGCCACCGATGAAGGGCCCCGGCATGTGCTGCTGCCGCCGCAGACCTCGGTGGCCTTCGTGCCGGTCGAGCAGCGCGCCCGCGCCGAGAAACTGCTGGCCGGCGAGCGCGGGGCCGAACTGCGCCCGCTGGGCCTGCGCGACTTCCAGCAGCGTCCGGTGCTGGGCTTGTACTGCCAGCAGCACCGCCAGTTGATGAACCTAGAGAAAAAGCTGCGCGAAGCGGGCGTCGAAGTATTCGAGGCAGACATTCGCCCGCCCGAGCGCTACCTCATGGAACGCTTCATCACCGCTCCGGTGACCTTCCAGGGCGAGCCTGGCGAGGGCGGCAGTATCCTCACGGCGCAACTGCGGCCCGCGCCGGATTATCGGCCAAGGCTGAAGCTGGCCTCGCTGGACATCGAGACCAACATCCGTGGCGACCTCTATTCCATTGCCCTGGAGGGCTGCGGCCAGCGCCAGGTGTACATGCTCGGCCCCGCCAATGGCATCGACGGCGAACGCGATTTCGAACTGGAATACTGCGAGAGCCGGGCGCAATTGCTGGAGCGTCTGAACCAGTGGCTGGCCGAGCACGATCCCGACGCGATCATCGGCTGGAACCTGGTGCAGTTCGACCTGCGCGTCCTGCAGGAACACTCCAAACGCCTGGAGGTCCCGCTGCGCCTGGGGCGTGGCGGCGACGAGATGGGCTGGCGGCAGCATGCCTCGTCCAATCACTTCTTTGCCGCGGCGGCCGGGCGGCTGATCATCGACGGCATCGAAGCGTTGCGCTCGGCGTTCTGGAGTTTCCCCTCGTTCAGCCTGGAAAGCGTCTCGCAGACTCTGCTGGGCGAGGGTAAGTCCATCGACAACCCCTACGACCGCATGGCCGAGATCGATCGCCGTTTCGCCGAAGACAAGCCGGCGCTGGCGAAATACAACCTCAAGGACTGCGAGCTGGTCACGCGCATCTTCGAGAAGACCCGCATCCTCGACTTCCTGCTGGAACGCGCCAGTGTCACCGGGCTGCCGGCTGACCGCAGTGGCGGCTCGGTGGCAGCTTTCACCCACCTGTACCTGCCGCCAATGCACCGGCTGGGCTACGTCGCGCCGAACCTCGGTGGCAAGGCGCCGGAAGCGAGCCCCGGCGGCTTCGTCATGGATTCGCGGCCGGGGCTCTACGAATCGGTGCTGGTGCTGGATTACAAGAGCCTGTATCCGTCGATAATCCGCACCTTCCTGATTGATCCCGTCGGGTTGGTCGAAGGGCTGAGCGACCCGTCCGACGAGGCCTCGATCCCCGGCTTCCGCGGCGGACGCTTTTCGCGCACGCAGCATTGCCTGCCGGCCATCGTCGAGCGCGTCTGGCAGGGCCGCGACGCCGCCAAGCGCGACGGTAACGCGCCGCTGTCCCAGGCATTGAAGATCATCATGAACGCCTTCTACGGTGTGCTCGGCTCCAGCGGCTGCCGCTTCTTCGACCCGCGCCTGGCATCATCGATCACCATGCGCGGCCACGAAATCATGCGTCGCACCCGCGAGCTGATCGAAGGGCAGGGGCATCGGGTGATCTATGGCGACACAGACTCCACGTTCGTCTGGCTTGGCCGTGCCCATGGCGAAGAAGAGGCAGCACAGATCGGGCGCGAGCTGGTGCACCACGTCAACCAGTGGTGGGCGCAGCACCTGCGCGAGGAGTACGGCCTGGAGTGCGCGCTGGAGATCCAGTTCGAGCGGCACTTCCGGCGCTTCCTGATGCCAACCATCCGTGGCGCGGAAGAGGGCAGCAAGAAGCGCTATGCCGGCCTGGTTCGGCGTGAGGACGGCAGCGACGAGATGGTCTTCAAGGGCCTGGAAACCGTGCGCACCGACTGGTCGCCGCTGGCCCAGCAGTTCCAGCAGGAGCTCTACCTGCGCATCTTCCAGCGTCAGCCGTATCGCGATTACGTGCGCGACTATGTGAACCGCACCCTCGCCGGCGAGCACGACGGGCTGCTGATTTTCCGCAAGCGCCTGCGCCGCCAGCTCGGTGACTACGAACGTAACGTGCCGCCTCACGTGCGCGCGGCGCGCATTGCCGACGACTACAACGAGCGCCAGGGTCGCCCGCGGCAGTACCAGCGCGGTGGCTGGATCAGCTACGTCATCACCGTCAACGGCCCGGAGCCGCTGGAAACGCTCAGCTCGCCCATCGACTACGACCACTACGTCAGCCGCCAGCTGCAGCCGATCGCCGACGCCATCCTGCCGTTCGTGGACGACGACTTCGGCGGGCTGATCGACAAGCAGATGGGCCTGTTCTGAATTCGGGTTAAAACGAACAAGGCCGGCGAATGCCGGCCTTGTTCATTACGTCTGATGGATCAGTCGCCGCGGTATTCGCAACCGCTGGTGCAGGTCTCGTGTACGCGCACCTTGGACAGCTCCGGCAGCAACGGCTTGAGCTGTTGCCAGATCCAGCGGCAGAGGTTCTCGCTGGTGGGGTTTTCCAGGCCGGGGATGTCGTTCAGGTAGTTGTGGTCGAGCTGATCGTAGATCGGCTTGAAGATCTGCTTGATCTCGGCGAAATCGCGAATCCAGCCGGTATGCGGATCGACCTCGCCCTCGATGTAGATGGCGGCTCGGAAGGAGTGGCCATGCAGGCGGCCGCACTGATGCCCGGCGGGAACGTGGGGCAGGCGGTGGGCAGACTCGAAGGTGAACTCTTTGAACAATTCCACGTGGTGCACTCTGTGACGATTGCCGGCCCGAGAGCGGGTCGGCCGGAAAATGGCTGCATAGTCTATCACCATCGTGCTGTCGGCCTCGCCAGCGGTTCATCCGATTTCCAGCCCCAGGGTCCGGTGTTCGAGATTGAGCTGAGCATCGGCTGGGCCATGCGGAACGGTGCACTGTCCAGCCTGTTGTCTCGCGGCTTTTCTTCTGTTCCTACAGCACCAGCACTAGCCAGCCACAAGGCGTCCGTTTGGTCTGTAGTCCTCTGCGATCGCAGTTGCGGCGAATCCGCATTGATCTGCCGAAATGTCCTACGAATGGCTCAAGGACTCCCGCCTTAAGCTGGTCACCGCAGTTTTTTTCTGTGGCTGGATAAGGAAAACGCAGATGTCCGCTGAAAAAGTCCAATTGGTAGAAGTGTCCGAAAATGCAGCCCAGCGGGTTACGTTCAAGGACGGTGGCAAGGTCAAGGCAAAGGTCGGTACGAAGTACCTCCTCAAGCTCGATAACAGCGAAGTGGCTCCGGAGAACGTCACGGTCAAGCGGGACGGCAAGGATCTGCTGGTGTTCTTCCAGGGCAGCGACAAACCTGATCTGGTCATCCAGGACTTCTACGCCGACGGCATGGATAGCCAGCTCTATGGTGTATCAGAAGACGGCCAGATGTACGCGTATGTGCGTACCGATGGTGAAGGCTTCTACAGCCAGCTGTTGCTGTCCGATGGCGAGATGGCTCCCATCGCTCTGGGCGGCAGCCCGCTGGGTGCTGCGCCGGTGGTCAACGGCGAAATCGACGAATCTGTCGGTTTCCTGCTGTGGCCGCTTCTGGCTGGCGCCGGATTGGTGGGTGGTGTGGCTGCAGTAACCAGGAATGATGACAAGCCTCACACCAAGACCAGCCCCTCCGTCACTGATACCCAGATCACTGATCACGTAGGCCCGAAACAGGGTGTGATCGTCAACGGCGACGCCACCGACGATCCGCGACCGGTCATTTCCGGCAAGGGTGAGGCGGGCGCGATCATCCACATCTATGACAATGACCAGGAAATCGGCAGCACGTCGGTCGGCGCGGACGGAACCTGGACATACACCCCCACTGTTGACCTCAACGATGGTAACCACAGCATCGATGTCGTCCAGGAAGCCAAGGGGGAAAAGCCCAGCGCTCCGGTACATGTCATCGACTTCGCCGTCGACACGATTCCGCCGTCTGCCCCGACCGCCGAGATAAGCGGTGCTGTCGATCACGATGGTCAGACGTACTCGCCCAGCAATGAACCTTCCATTCATGGTACCGGTGAGCCCGGCGACACCATCATCGTCGTTTATCCGACAGGTGAAACCGTTACGGTCGACGTCAAGGACGACGGCACCTGGGTTGCTCCGCCGCCCACTCAGTCGCTCCCCGAAGGCGATAACGACATCAAGGTTATCGCGCAGGACCCAGCGGGCAACCAGACCGAAATCGTCATTCCGGTCATTATCGACACCATCGCTCCGGAATCACCGAAAGTCTGGCTGGATCCTGACTCGGACACTGGCGTCAAGGGTGACAACATCACCAATGACACCAGGCCGACCATCGATGGCCACACCGAGCCGGGCGCAGACGTTACGGTGAAATTCCCTACCGGTGAAACCATCGTTGTCACCGCAGACGCGAATGGTGATTGGTCTGTCACCCCGACGAAGCCATTGGCGGACGGGGCCGGCGACATCACTGTTGTTGCCACCGACCCCGCTGGCAACCTTAGCCAACCCACAGTCATTTCTCTGGATATCGACACCACAGCCCCTGATGCGCCCAAGGTCTGGCTGGATCCGTCATCCGACACCGGTATCAAAGGTGACAATATCACCAGCGACACCATGCCGACCATTGACGGCAAGACCGAGCCGAACGCGGACGTCAAGGTGACGCTGCCAACCGGCGAGGTGATCAACGTCAAGGCAGACGGCGACGGTAACTGGTCAGTGACTCCGACCAAGCCTCTTACGGAGGGTGACAACAGCATCAGCGTCACCGCGACGGATGCTGCAGGAAACGCCAGTCAGCCGACTGTGATCGTGGTCGGCATTGACACGACCACTCCGCCCAAGCCGGTGATCGGTCCGGACGGCACACTCGACATGGTTTACGACAACGTCGAGCCCAAGGTTGGCCCGCTCAATAGCGGCGACAGCACCAACGACACTCGGCCCACCTTCTCAGGCAACGGTGAGCCGAATCAGACCATCACCCTGTACGATGGTGGCAAGAAGATTGCCGAGGCAGTTGTCGGTCAGGATGGCAAGTGGAGCTATGAAGCTCCACAAGATAAGACACTGTCTGAAGGTGCCCATGACATCACGGTGACCGTGACCGATGTTGCGGGTAATGTCAGTCCGTCTTCGGACCCGTTCGTGGTGGTAGTGGATACCATCGCTCCGGATGCCCCCCAGGTCTGGCTGGACCCTGACTCTGATACGGGCGTCAAGGGCGACGGCATCACCAATGAGACCAGGCCAACCATCGACGGCCATACAGAGCCTCATGCCGATGTGAAGGTCACATTGCCCACCGGAGAGGTTCTCACGGCCACGGCGGATGAAAACGGCAACTGGTCGGTTACGCCGAGCAAACCACTGCCGGAGGGTAACAACAACATCAGTGTCACTGCGGCGGACGCTGCTGGAAACACCAGTCCACCGACCGTTATCGTGGTTGATATCGATACCACCCCGCCGGACATTACCAAACTGTTGATTACTGGCGTGGAAGACCATGTGGCGCCGATCACCGGTAATATCCCGAATGGCGGCGAAACCGATGATGCGCGTCCTGAGATCAGTGGTAAGGGTACTGCTGGCGATACCGTTATCGTCTTCAGCAAGGACAGTACCGGTAACCATGAGATCGGTCGCGCCACAGTAGGTGCTGACGGTACATGGAAGCTGACCCCCACACTTCCGCTGGTTTCCGGTGCGAATGACCTGACCGCTGTCGAGATGGACGTAGCGGGCAACAAGACCGATCCGAGCGCGAAGTACAGCATCGACGTTGTAATTGGTGCGCCATCGGTACCGACTATCATCAGTGTCCATGACGATGTCGGTCCATATCAGGGCTTCCTGCAGAAAGGTGATGTCACTGACGACAGCACACCGACCTTCAAGGGCTCCGCTGATGGTGGCAGCGTCATCAAGCTCTATGACGGTAGCACTCTGATCGGCAGCGCCATGGCCGATGCCACTGGTAACTGGAGTATCACCACCGACAAACTGGCCGACGGTCCGCATGAGGTGATTGCCACCGCCACCAACAGCGTAGGTCAGAGCAGTGAACCGACGGGAGGGTGGAACTTCAGCGTCGACACCAACGCGCCGGACAACGTGAAGGGTTTGACCATCACCGATAACGTGGGAGATGTGACTGGTCCGCTGCACGCTGGTGATACCACTGACGACAACCGTCCGGTGTTCAGCGGCGGAGCCGAGCCAAACGGCAAGGTCATCATCTACGACAACGGCAAGGAAATCGGCGAAGCCGATGTAGGTGCCGATGGCAAGTGGAGCTTCACACCGACCGCCGCGTTGTCTGATGGCAACCATGCATTCAGCACGGAAGTACTGGACAAGGCTGGTAACAGCAGTGGCCAGAGTGCTCCGCTGAACGTAGTCGTGGATACCTCCCAGGTCCTGGTCGCGATTACTCATGTAATCGACGATGTCGGCAGCATCACCGGCGACATCAGCAACGGTGGCTTCACCGACGATACTCGCCCGGAAATCCAGGGTACTGGCAAGGCTGGCAGCACCATCAAAGTTTCCGATGGGACTGTCGAGCTGGGCAGCACTACAGTGAAAGCCGATGGCACCTGGAGTTTCACCCCGGTCTCGGACATGGGACAGGGTGCGCACAGCATTACCGCCACCGCGACGGATAAGGCCGGTAATATCAGTGATCCGACCACTGCGTTCATCTTCACCATCGACACAGTGGCTCCTKWMAAGCCGACCATTGACCAGGTACTGGACGATGTCGGTGCGATCCAGGGCCCGATCGCCAACCATGGCGTGACGGACGACCCAACCCCGACCCTGTCGGGCCAGGCCGAAGCCAACTCGAAGGTCACCATCTACGACAACGGCTCCGTGCTGGGCTCGGTGATGGCGGACGCCAATGGAGCCTGGAGCTACACGCCGACCACCGGTATCAGCGAGGGTGATCACAACTTCACCGTCGATGCGACCGACAAGGCCGGCAATACCAGCGTCAAGTCGGATGTCTTCAGCCTCACCACCGACTACACCCCGCCGGACTACAGCAAGCTGGCCATTACTGGCGTGCTGGACAGCGTGGGTGAAGTGACCGGTAACGTCGCCAACAATGGCAGCACCGACGACACCCGTCCGGTGATCAGTGGTACCGGCACGGCCGGTGACACGATCTTCGTCTACGACAAGGACTCCACTGGCAACCATCAGGTCGGCAGTGCCATCGTCGATGCCAGCGGCCACTGGTCACTGACCCCGACGGCCCCCTTGATCTCGGGGGGCAACGAGCTGACTGCGGTCGAGCGTGACCCGGCGGGCAACACCACGGCGCCGAGCGCGAAATACAGCTTCACCGTGGTGACGGTAGGGCCGGCTGTGCCGACCATCGAAAGCGTCTTCGACGATGTAGGGCCGTACACCGGCTTCCTGCAGAAAGGCGACGTGACCGACGACAGCCAGCCGACCTTCAAAGGCACTTCGGATGCGGGCACCACCGTCAAGCTGTACGACGGCAGCACGCTGATCGGCAGTGCGGTGACCGATGCCAATGGCAGCTGGAGCATTACCACCAGCGCACTGGCGGATGGTCTGCACAACGTGACCGCCACAGCGACCGATCCTATCGGACAGGTCAGTGATCCGACGGGAATCTGGAACTTCAGCGTCGACACCACGGCACCGGCCAACGTGACCGGCYTGGCGGTGACCGACAACGTGGGCGCGGTAACTGGCCCGCTGCATGCGGGYGATACCACTGAYGACAACCGTCCGGTGTTCAGCGGCGGAGCCGAGCCAAACGGCAAGGTCATCATCTACGACAACG
>NZ_LZDG02000070.1:0-48788 GCF_001672555.2 Pseudomonas sp. AU11447
CKTCGTAGACGTTGTTCAGCACCTGGAAGATCGAGGTGAAGATCCGCGAACCGCCGGGCGTGCCCAGCACCAGGCTGACGTGGCCGTCGCGGGTGACGATGCTCGGGCTCATGGAGGAGAGCATGCGCTTGCCCGGCTCGATGGCGTTGGCGTCGCTGCCTACTACGCCGAAGGCGTTGGCCACGCCCGGCTTGGAGCTGAAGTCATCCATCTCGTCGTTGAGCAGGAAGCCGGCGCCCTTGACCACCACGCCGCTGCCGAAGTCCCAGTTGAGGGTGTAGGTGTTGCTGACGGCGTTGCCGTCCTTGTCGACGATGGAGAAGTGCGTGGTCTGGTGCGGCTCCAGGCCCGGGCGGACTTTCTCGGTTGCCGAGATGGCGTCCGGGTTTACTTCCCCGGCGCGCTTGGCGATGTATTTCGGGTCGGTCAGCTGGGCTACCGGCACCTTGGAGAACTGCGGGTCACCGAGGTAGTCGGCGCGGTCGGCGAATACGCGCTTCTCGATCTCCGAGAGCAGATGGATGTACTTCGCAGAGTTCAGTTCCACGCCCTTGAAGTCAGCGGCGCGCTGTTCCTTGATGCCGATCAGCTGGGCCAGGGCGATGCCGCCGGAACTGGGCAGCGGCGCGGTGTAGAGGGTGTTGCCCTGCCAGTCGATGCGCATCGGCTCGCGCCACTTGGCCTTGTAGTCGACCAGGTCGTCGGAAGTGATCAGGCCGCCATCCTGCTTCATCTGCGCGATGAGCAGCTTGGCTGTCTCGCCCTTGTAGAAATCGTCCGGGCCCTTGTCGGCGATGCGCTCCAGGGTCTTGGCCAATTCCGGCTGCTTGAACACTTCGCCCGGTTTCATGGTACCGAAGTAGTCGCCGAAGTTGGTCTTGCCGTTGAACAGCGCGATAGCGTCCTGGCGGTACTGGTACTGCTGGTCGGCGACCTTGAAGCCCGTCTGCGCGTAGCCGATGGCCGGGGTCAGCAGCTCGCTCCACTTCAGCTTGCCGAAGCGCTTGTGCGCTTCCCACAGGCCCATCACGGTACCCGGCACGCCGGCGGCCTTGGCGCCGACCAGGCTGAGGTTCTCGATCACCTCGCCTTTCTCGTTCAGGTACATGGTCTTGGTCGCGGCCTTCGGCGCGATCTCGCGGTAGTCGAGGAAGTACGGCTTGCCCTCGACGTACAGGGTCATGAAGCCACCGCCGCCGATGTTGCCGGCTTCGGGGTAGGTGACTGCGAGGGTGAAGGCGGTGGCGACCGCGGCGTCGACGGCGTTGCCGCCCTTCTTGAGGATCTCGGCGGCGACTTTCGCGCCGTACTGATCGGGCGCTGCAACCGCGCCGCCGTCGAGGGTGACGGCGAAGACCGACGAACTCGCCGCGAGGATCGCGACGCCCAGGGTCAGCTTGCTGAAGTGGAACACGCGCATGGGACTTCCTTATTTATTCTTGTGCTTGCGGTGAGGTTGAGTGCCCCGGCGAACCGGGGCACTCGGGTAGAACAACAGCGGGATCAGTGCGGCAGGATCTTGGCGAGGAACTGCTGGGTGCGCTCGGCGCGGTTCTGCAGGTCACCGAAGAATTCCTCCTTGGGGCAGTCCTCGACGATCTGTCCGCGGTCCATGAAGATCACCCGGTCGGCGACCTTGCGGGCGAAACCCATTTCGTGGGTCACGCACATCATGGTCATGCCTTCGTGGGCGAGCTGGACCATCACGTCGAGCACCTCGTTGACCATCTCCGGGTCGAGTGCCGAGGTCGGTTCGTCGAACAGCATGACGATCGGGTCCATGGCCAGTGCGCGGGCGATCGCCACGCGCTGCTGCTGGCCGCCGGAGAGCTGGCCGGGGTGCTTGTGCGCATGGGCCTTGAGGCCGACGCGGTCGAGCAGCTTCATGCCCTTGTCCATCGCCTCTTCCTTGCTCCGCCCGAGCACCTTGCGCTGGGCGATGGTGAGGTTTTCGGTGATGGTCAGGTGCGGGAACAGCTCGAAGTGCTGGAACACCATGCCGACCCGCGAGCGCAGCTTGGGCAGGTCGGTCTTGGGGTTGGCGATGGAGGTGCCGTCGACGGTGACATCGCCCTTCTGGAAGGGCTCCAGCGCGTTGACGCACTTGATCAGGGTCGACTTGCCCGAGCCGGACGGCCCGCAGACCACCACCACTTCACCCTTGGCGACCTTGGTGGTGCAGTCGGTGAGAACCTGGAAGTCGCCGTACCACTTGCTGACGTTATCGATGGAGATCATACGGTTAACCTTTTCTGCAGGCGCTTCACGCAGAGGGACGCGGCGAAGCTGATGACGAAGTAGACGAGACCGGCGAAGATCAGGAATTCATGGGGCTGGCCGATGATGTCGCCACGCGAGCGGGCGGCGTTGAGGAAGTCCATCAGGCCGACCGAGTACACCAGCGAGGTGTCCTGGAACAGGATGATGCTCTGCTGCAGCAGCAGCGGGGTCATCTTGCGGAACGCCTGCGGGAGGATGATCAGGCGCATGGACTGGCCGTAGGTCATGCCCAGCGCATACGACGCGCCGATCTGCCCTTTCGGGATGGCCTGGATGCCGGCGCGGACGATCTCGCAGTAGTACGCCGCCTCGAACATCATGAAGGCCACAAGGCACGAGGTGAACGCGCCCACGGGGGTGTCCTGGCCGGTGATCCAGCGCAGGATGAACGGCACCGCGAAGTAGAACCAGGTGATCACCAGCAGCAGCGGGATCGAGCGGAAGTAGTTCACGTAGAAGCCGGCGATATTCGACAGCAGCTTGCTGCTGGACAGGCGCATCAGCGCGAGGATGGTGCCCAGCACCACGCCGCCCAGCACACCCAGCGCCATCAGCTGCAGGGTGGTGATCATGCCTTCCCAGAGGCCGGGGAGGGCGGGGACGATCTGGCTGAAGTCCATCATTTACCTCCCACGGAGATCAGGCCCGGCACGGCGACTTTCTTCTCGACCATGCGCATGATCAGCATCAGGCTCATGTTCAGGGTGAAGTAGATCGCGGTGGCGAGGGTGAAGGCCTCGAACAGGTTGGCGCTGAATTCGGCGGTCTGCTTGGTCTGCGCCAGCAGCTCCATGAGGCCGATCAGGGAGGCCACCGAGGAGTTCTTGAAGACGTTGAGGAATTCCGAGGTCAGCGGCGGAATGATGATCCGGAAGGCTTGTGGCAGCAGCACGTGGCGATAGACCGCCGGCAGGCGGAAACCCACGGCGCTGGCGGCGGCGAGCTGGCCCTTGGGTAGCGCCTGGATGCCGGTGCGCACCTGCTCGCAGACCCGCGCGGCGGTAAACAGGCCCAGGCACACGACGACGCTGATGAAGGCCGAGGTTTCCGGGGCGATGCCCAGTTTGAACCAGTCCTGGATCGGCTGCGGCAGGTAGTCCGGCACCAGGAAGTACCAGATGAACAGCTGCACCAGCAGCGGCACGTTGCGGAACAGCTCCACGTAGGCGGTGGCGATGCCCGACAGCCAGCGGTTGGGCAGGGTGCGCATCACGCCCAGCAGCGAGCCGAGCGCCAGGGCGACGACCCAGGCCGCGAGCGACACGGCGATGGTCCAGCCCAGGCCGGTGATGTACCAGTCCAGGTAGCGTTCGTCGCCGATCCCGGTGGACTTGAAGAACACGCCCCAGTCCCAGTTGTAATCCATGACGGGTTTCCCCTCGATTGCTTTGCACGGTGGCTTTGTACGGTACGGGGCCGGATGCGGGCGCAAGGCCGCCCGCCACCCGCGGGTAGCGGGTGTTCCGGCATCGTCAGATTGGAAGTTGGGCCGGGAGCGCATGGCTTGCGCTCCCGATCCCCCGCGTGGCTACGCCTTGTGGGCGCAGCCGCGCGCGACCGTTACATCTGCTCGGCAGACTTGTCGGTCGGATTGGCGATCAGCTTCTTGAGCTCATCACTCATCGGGAAATTGAGGTTCAGGTTCTTCGGCGGGATTGGCTGCATGAACCACTTGTCGTAGATCTTGTTGACCTCACCCGAGGCGAAGGTGTCGGAGATGGCCTTGTCGACCACCTTCTTGAACGGCGCGTCGCCCTTGCGAACCATGCACGCGTAGATCTCGTAGGACTGCGGCTTGCCGACCACATGCCAGTCGTCCGGCTTCTTGGCCTTGGCCATTTCGCCGTAGAGCAGCGCGTCGTCCATCATGAACGCCACGGCGCGGCCGGACTCGAGCATCAGGAAGGATTCGCCGTGGTCCTTGGCCGAGATGATGTTCATGCCCATCTTCTGATCGGCGTTCATCTGCTTGAGCAGGCGCTCGGAGGTGGTGCCGGCGGTGGTCACCACGTTCTTGCCCTTCAGGTCCGGGAAGTCGTTGATGCCCGAGCTGGTCTTGGTCAGCAGGCGGGTGCCGACCTCGAAGATGCCGACGGAGAAGTCGACCTGCTTCTGGCGCTCGAGGTTGTTGGTGGTGGAGCCGCACTCGATGTCCACGGTGCCGTTCTGCACCAGCGGGATACGGGTCTGGGAAGTGACCAGGTTGTAGCGGACTTTCAGCTCGGGGAGGTTCAGCTCTTTCTTCAGGGCTTCGACGACCTTGATCTGCAGGTCGTGGGAATAACCTTCCGGCTGGCGCGGGTCGCTGCCGAGGTAGGAGAAGGGGATGGAGGCGTCACGGTGGCCGAGGACGATGGTGCCGGAGTCCTTGATCTTCTTCAGGGTACCGGTCAGTTCTTCGGCGACGACGGGAGTGGCGAGCAGGGCCGCGACAATGGCGACGCCCAACGCACGGGGTGCGAAACGCATGGAGACTACCTCGACTGGTTGTGTTTGTTATTCAGTCCTGCGCCGACGAGGCTCACTCCAGGCCGGTCGCATGTTCGAGGTGGAGCAGAGCAGGCTCCGTGCCAAGGCTGTCTTTTTTATTCAACCATTTGAATTTAAACGATTATTTATCTTGCTATGGTGATCGATAAGCCATCTGTCATTCGGATATCCGGATTTTTCAGGATTCCTCGTTCGGAAAACCGAACGACAAACAGGGTCAGACGTCCGGCTGGCCGCCCCATTGGCCGCGCTGGAACGGCTGGTCGCGATCGGCCAGGTGCGCGGCGATGCGCTCGAGCAATTGGTGCGTCGGAGCGCGCACGCCAGTGACGGTCTGCCCGAGAGCCAGCGCGAGGATCAGCAGCAGGGCGGCGGGATGGAAGGCCGGTAACTGCGCACGGGTGGCGGCGAGGAAGGCCGCGCTGGTGCCCAGGCCCAATGTCAGGCCGGCGTAGACCTCGGAGGGCGAGTGAACGTTGATCGCCAGACGCGAGAGACCGACCAGTACGGCGATCACTGCCGCCAGCGCGGCGGCGGCCAGGCCGGCGCGGCGCGTGGTGAAGAGCTGCGCGGCCAGCGTCGGCAGCACGGCACCGGCCAGCATGCTGTGCCCGGAGAAGCCGGTGAAGTTCAGGTTCGGAATTCCGATTCCCCAGCCCATGAACGCCAGCTTCGAACCGACCACCAGCGCGGTCGAGAATCCGAACAGCAGCAGCCACAGCCCGGCCTTCGCGGTCTCGCGGCGATACAGCAGCCAGCAGAAGACGAGCACGGCGGCCGGCGCCAGCAGGGAGCTGTCGCCGAGGCGGGTAATCATTGGCCAGAAGGACATGGGCATGGGACGGCGGGGCTGAGGCGGGCAACGTTAGCACAGCCCGGTGCCGTCCCCGAGAGCCGTGCGACGGGATGCGACCCTGTGCGCATGCGCCAGCTTGGCCCCGGCGCCAGCGCTGGCCCACAATGGCGTCTTCAGTACAAAGGAATGTTCGCCATGGAAATGGAAAATCCCTACCGCGCCCCCGAAGCCCCATTGGTCGAGGCGCATGCTGGCGCCGAACAGGCCAGCCGGTTCTTCGTCATCTCCATCACCAAGATGGTCGTGCTGTATGTGGCGACGCTGGGGCTGTTCAACCTCTACTGGATGTACAAGCACTGGTCGATCCAGAAGCCGTACATGCCGCGCAAGATCAACCCGCCACTGCGCAGCCTGTTCATGATCTTCTATATCCACTCCCTCGCCCGACGCGTGCACGAAGCGCTGCCGGAGGAACGACGCAGGGCCTGGCGCTATGGCAGCGACGCCACCTGGGCGGTGGTGCTGCTGATCCTCTCCAATGTCGCCGACAAGCTCACCAGCCGAATTCCCGAACTCAGCCACTACAGCCTGCCGTTCCTCATCCTCGGTCTGGTGCCACTCATTCCGCTGACGAACATCCAGCGCCGCGCCAACGAGGCCAGCGGCGATCCGCTGGGCCGGGGCAACGCCTCGCTGACTCGCTATAACGTGCCGTTCCTGATCCTCGGCGGCCTACTCTGGGTGCTGATCCTGATCGGCTCGGTGGCGGAGTTCGCCGGCGTCGCTTGAGCCACCCTCGCGCCGCAGCAGTTCGCGCTTGCGCGGCAGGCCCCAGCGATAGCCACCTTCGCCGGTACCGCCGACCACGCGGTGACACGGCACCAGCAGGCCGACGTTGTTGCTGGCGCAGGCGCGGGCAATGGCGCGCGGGTGGGTGCCCAGTTGCTCCGCCAGTTCGCCGTAGCGTCGCGTCTCGCCGCTGGGAATGCGCGTGAGGGCGCGCCAGACGCGCAACTGGAAGGCGCTGCCGTGCAGGTCCAGCGGCAGGTGGGCGGCCTGTTCGGGCTCTTCCAGCTGGATGATCACCTCGCGCAGCCAGTCGCCCAGCCCCGTGTCGTCGCGGGTTCGCTCGGCGGCGGCGAAGCGTTCGGCCAACTGGCGTTCCAGCTCGCTGGCGTTGTCGGCGAAGAGCAGGGCGCAGACGCCCTTGTCGGTGGCCGCCAGCAGCACCAGCCCGAGCGGGCAGGGCGCGATGGCATAGCGCAGTCGTTCACCCGCGCCTTTCTGCCGGCGTTGTGCCGGGCTCAGCGGCGTGGCGCTTTCGTACAGGGCTCGGGTGCCGGAGTAGCCGGCCTCCAGCGCGGCGTCGAGTACCGAGCGCGATTGCGGCAGCGCGGCGGCCAGGCGCTGCTCGCGGCGGGATTCCGCCCAGGCTCGGGGCGTGAGGCCGGTACGGGCCTTGAAGGCACGGGCCAGGTGCGAGGCGGAGAGACCGATGCGGCTGGCCAGTTCGTCCAGGGTCAGGGGCTTCTCGGCCTTGTCGAGCAGCTCGCAGGCCGCAGCAACCAGCGCATCGAGTTGCTCGCGCGGGCTCGGGCCACGCGGCGAGCAGCGCTTGCAGGGGCGGAAACCGGCAGCTTCGGCCGCCTCGGCGGCGCTATAGAAGGCCACGTTCTCCCGTGATGGCCGGCGTGCCGGGCAGTTCGGCCGGCAGTAGACGCCGGTGGAGCGCACGCTGAAGACGAAACGTCCCTCGTAACGCGCATCGCGCTCGCAGACCGCCTGCCAGCAGCGCTCGGGGTCAAGTCGGGTGGTCGTCATGGCTGTCTCCGGGGCAATGGCCGTTGGGGAGATTCTCCGTCGGGCCTGGCGGAGCAGCAATCCGCATCGCGTTTTCAAACTCGTTGTCGCCGGCCGGGCTACGCTTGCAGGGTATCCCCAGAGAGACCTCCATGCCCTTGCGCCGATTCTGCCTGTGCTGCCTTCTGCTGCTCGTTGCGCTGTGCGCCCAGGCTCGAGCAGCAAGCCTGGCGCTGTCCGATGAGGAGCGTGCCTTCGTCACGGCCCACGAGCCGATCCGTGTCGGCCTGTTCCGCGCCGGCTGGCCGCCGTTCGAGGTGATCGACGAGTTCGACCAGTTCCATGGCATCAGCGCCGATTACCTGCAGCTGATCTCCGAGCGCCTGGGCATGAAGGTCCAGCCGGTGCTCTACAACACCTGGGAAGAGGTGCTGGCCGCGGTGAAGGCAGGCGAGGTGGACCTGCTGCCGTCCATGGCGGCCACCGACGAGCGCCAGCGCTTCCTGAGCTTTACCCAGCCCTACGTCACCACCAGCAGCCTGATCTTCGCCCGGCGCGACAGCACTATCCGCACGCTGGACGACCTGTCCGGCCGCCGGGTCGCGGTGGAGCAGGGCTATGCCGTCCATGAGCTGCTGGCCAAGGCGGTGCCGGGGATCGACTTCGTGCTGGCGGAAGACTCGCCCAGCGCGCTCAAGGCCGTCTCCATCGGGCGTGCCGATGCCTATGTGGGCAACCTCATCACCTCGACCTTCCTGATCGAGCAGCTCGGCCTGTCCAACATGGAAGTGCGCGGCGATAGCGGGCTGGGCAACAGCCAGGTGCGCTTCGCCACGCGCAAGGAGCTGGAGCCGCTGGTGCCGCTGCTGGACCGCGCACTGAACAACATCACCCGCAATGAGCAGGAGGCGATCCAAGCACGCTGGTTGCCGTCGCTGGACGTCTTCGACTGGATGCACCTGCTGCAGATCGCCTGGCCCTGGGTTGTGGGCGTGCTGGCCCTGCTGACCTTCGTGCTGGTGTGGAACCGCCGGCTGTCGATCCAGGTGGCCGAGCGCGCCCGCGCCGAAGCAGAGGAGCGGCGCCAGCGCAGCACTCTGCTGGCGTTGATCAACTCGATTCCCGATCCGATCTGGTTCAAGGACACCCAGGGCCGCTACCTCGGCGTCAACCAGGCCTTTGCCGACTGCCTGGGGCGGCCGCCGGAGGACATCGTCGGGCGCAGCGACCAGCAGATGTTCAGCCGCGTGGCCGGGGCCGGCCGGCAGGAGCGCGACCGCCAGGCGCTCAACGAGAGTGAGCCCTATGCCAGCGAAGGCTGGGTGGTCTATCCCGATGGTCGGCGGGTGCTCTTCGATACCCTGCGCAGCGCCTTCCACGACGACCACGGCCGGCTGCTCGGCTTGGTCGGCGTCAGCCGCGACGTCACTGCGCGCAAGTCCACCGAGCTGGCGCTGGCCGAGGCCCGAGACCTGGCGGAAGAGGCGGCGCAGCTCAAGAGCGACTTCCTGGCCAACATGAGCCATGAGATCCGCACGCCGCTGAACATCATCATCGGCCTGGCGCACCTGCTCCAGGAGACCACCCTGGACCCGCAACAGGTGGATTACCTGGGCAAGATCCAGGGCTCGGGCCAGTACCTGCTGGAGCTGATCAGCGACATCCTCGACCTGTCGCGCGTGGAGGCGGGCAAGCTGGAGTTCGAACACATCCCCTTCGACCTGGAGCGTCTGCTCGGCGAGCTGTTCGACCTGTTCAACATCCGCGCCGCCAGCAAGGGCCTGGCGGTGCACTGCGAGATCGACCCGCGGGTGCCCGCCCAGGTGGTGGGGGATTCGCTGCGCCTGCGGCAGATCCTGATGAACTACGGCAACAACGCACTGAAGTTCACCGAGCAGGGCGAGGTGGTGCTGATCGTCCGCCTGGAGGACGAGGACGAAGACAGCCTGCAGCTCTACTTTGCCTTCCGCGATACCGGCATCGGCATCTCCGAGCCGCAGCAGGAGCGCCTGTTCGAATCCTTCCAGCAGGCGGACAGCTCCATCACCCGCCGTTATGGCGGCTCCGGCCTGGGCCTGGCGATCTGCAGGAAATTGGCGGAGGCGATGGGCGGTAGCGTCGGCGTGGAGAGCGAGCCGAACCGTGGCAGCCTGTTCTGGTGCCGGCTGCCCATGGGGCGGGTCGACGACTCGGTCAGCCTGAGCCTGCAGAACATCAGCCACGAACCGCTGCCGGTGCCCATGCTGCCGGCCGCGGCGGCGGCGCCTGCGCTGCTGGAGAGCGGCAACGACGCCGAGGTCGAACAGGTCTGCCGGCGCCTGGCGCACCTGCTGGCCGCCGACGACCCGCGCGCAGGGAGGTTGCTCGGCGAACGTGCAAGCCTGCTGCGCAGCGTCTTCAATGAGGGCTATGAGGGCATCGCCACGAGCGTGCGGCGCTTCGAGTTCGAGCGGGCCCTGGAGAGTCTGGTGAATCTCGCGAGGGAGCGCGATATCCGTATATGAAGTGGCAGATATGGAAATGCGGGACAGGAACACGCGGACAGGGCGGTGGTCCGATCCCCCATGGCATGTCACGAATCTGACCGATGCGAGGAGTTGCGATGGATAGCATGCTGGACCGGCCGGAGCAGGAGATGATCCTGGTGGTGGATGATCAGCCGGACAATCTGATGCTCATGAGCGAACTGCTGATGGACCGCTACCAGGTGCGCGTTGCCGCCAGCGGGCCGAAGGCGCTGCGCCTGATGCAGAGCGATCCGCGCCCGGACCTGGTGTTGCTCGACATCATGATGCCGGAGATGGACGGCTACGAAGTCTGCCGCCAGCTCAAGGCCGACCCGCTGACCCGCGACATCCCGGTGATCTTCCTGACCGGCATGGTCAGCCCCGCCGACGAGCAGAAGGGCCTGGACCTGGGCGCGGTGGACTACCTGACCAAGCCGATCAGCCCGCCGGTGACTCTGGCGCGCATTCGCGCGCACCTGAACCTGAAAGCCAATTCCGATTTCCTGCGCGACAAGAGCGAGTACCTGGAACTTGAGGTGCGTCGCCGCGCCCGCGAACTGCAGGCGATCCAGGACGCCACCCTGGAGGCGATGGCGACCCTCTGCGACCTGCGCGACAACCCGCACAGCAACCACCTGGTACGCATCGAGCACTACATGCGCCTGCTGGGCAGCGCGTTGTCCCTGCACAGCGAATTCGCCGCCGAGCTGTCGGTGGAGAACATCGAGTTGCTGGTGCGCTCGGCGCAGCTGCACGACATCGGCAAGGTCGCCGTGCCTGATCGTATTCTGCACAGCCCCGGCCAGTTGGAAGAGGCCGACCGGTTGATTCTCGAAAGCCACACGACCGTTGGTCGAGATGCCCTGGCGGCGGCCGAGCGCAAGCTGGGCTCCCCGGCGGATTTCCTGCGTTTCGCCAAGGAAATCGCCTACAGCCACCATGAGCACTGGGATGGCAGCGGCTTTCCGGCGGGCCTGGCTGGCGAGCAGATTCCCTTGGGCGCGCGGATGCTTTCGCTGATCGATTGCTATGACGAATTCACTTGCCGCCATGCCTATCACGCCTCGCTGACCCCGGACGAAGCGGCCGAGCGCATCAAGGCCGGCGCCGGCAGGCAGTTCGACCCGCGCGTGGCGGAGGCTTTCGGCGAAGTCGCCGAAGGCTTCGCCAACATCGCCCAGCGCTACGCCGACAGTGACAAAGCGCGGGGGCTGGAACTGCAGCGCCTGGAAGATGCCGTGACCGAAAGTATCGAGCTGACGCCGCCTGAACCCTGATCGCACTGGGCGGTTGTCGATGATTGCCGTATAAGGAGCGCAGCGCCCCAGAGAGGTACGCCAGGAAGCCCGATGAAGACCCCGAAACGCCTAGAGCCGTTGATCGAAGACGGCCTGATCGACGAAGTATTGCGGCCGCTGATGAGCGGCAAGGAAGCAGCGGTCTATGTAGTGCGCTGCGGTGAAGAGCTGCGCTGCGCCAAGGTCTACAAGGAAGCCAACAAGCGCAGCTTCCGTCAGGCCGCCGAGTACCAGGAAGGCCGCAAGGTGCGCAACAGCCGCCAGGCACGCGCCATGGCCAAGGGCACCAAGTACGGCCGCAAGGAGCAGGAAGACGCTTGGCAGAACGCCGAGGTGGCTGCGCTGTTCCGCCTGGCCAACGCCGGAGTACGGGTGCCCAAGCCCTACGACTTCCTTGACGGCGTACTGCTGATGGAGATGGTTGCCGACGAAGACGGTGACGCCGCGCCGCGCCTGAACGACGTGGTGATGGAGCCGGAGCTGGCCCGCGACTTCCACGAATTCCTCATCCGCCAGATCGTCATGATGCTCTGCGCGGGCCTGGTGCACGGCGACCTGTCGGAATTCAACGTACTGGTCGGTCCGGATGGCCCGGTGATCATCGACCTGCCGCAAGCCGTCGACGCCGCCGGCAACAACCATGCCTTCCGCATGCTGGAGCGCGACGTCGGCAACATGGCTGCCTACTTCGGCCGCTTCGCCCCGGAGCTCAGGTACACGCACTACGCCAAGGAAATGTGGGCGCTCTACGAGGACGGCAAGTTGCTGCCGGATACCGAGTTGACCGGGCATTTCGACGACCCGGAAGACGAGGCGGATGTGGACTCCGTACTGCGGGAGATCGCCGACGCCATGCGCGAGCAGGAACGTCGCGAAGCTGGCCGCGCTGCCCAGGATTCCCCGCAGAAGAACGACGAGCCCCCGCCCCCGCCTTGGGAGCAGGCCTGATGCAACCGCCCGGCGAGAGGGAGCTTCTCGCGCTGATCGCCGGGCAACCTGAACGCATGCACCTGCTGCGCGTCGTGCGGGATCACGGCCCCGCGGGCGCCTGGATTGCGGCGGGCTTCGTGCGCAACGCGGTGTGGGACGCCTTGCATGGCTATGGCGAACCCACGCCGTTGAGCGATATCGATGTGCTGTATTTCTCTGCCGACTGCCTGGAGCCCGAAGCGGATTACGCCTGGGAGCGTCGTCTGCTGGGCGCCTGCCCGGATGTTCCCTGGTCTGTGCGTAACCAGGCGCGGATGCATCTGCGCAACGGCGACTCGCCCTACCTCGATTGCGGCGATGCCATGTGCCATTGGGTGGAAGTCAGCGCGGCGGTAGCGATGCGGCTGCGCGGTGAGTCCCTGGAGTTGCTGGCGCCGCTGGGCATCGACGACATCTGGGAACTGCGCGTCAGGCCCACCGAGCAATTCCGTGGCAAGCCGGACATCTACCGCGCACGCCTCGCCGCCAAGAACTGGCCGGTGCGCTGGCCGAAACTACGTATCGAGCCCTTGTAGGAGCGAGTTTGCTCGCGAACCCGCCCATCGCCGATTTGCCCGGTGAATCTGTTCGCGAGCAAGCTCGCGCCTACACAAGGCGTGTCGGAAAACTGTAAGGCCGCAACTGTATCCATACATTTCGGGCGTGGGCTGGTAATTTTCCTTTATCCCACCCCGAGCGCTCTGCCATGCCCCTTCGCCACGTCCTCCTCGCCTTGCTGGTCACCTTGATCTGGGGCGTCAACTTCGTCGTGATCAAGGTCGGCCTGCATGACTTCCCGCCTCTGCTGTTCTGCGCCCTGCGCTTCGCCTTGGCGGCGCTGCCGCTGATCTTCCTGCGCGGTCCGCTGCCGGCACCGTTCTGGCGCATCGTGCAGATCGGTGTGCTGCTGGGCGTGGTCAAGTTCGGCCTGCTGTTCGTCGGCATGCATATCGGCATGCCGGCGGGCCTGTCGTCGCTGGTGCTGCAGAGCCAGGTGTTCTTCACCGTGCTGATCGCCGCTGCCTTCCTCGGCGAGCGTCCCAGTGCGCGCGCTCTGATCGGCCTGGCGCTGGCCGCCGGCGGCCTGCTGCTGATTGGCCTGGAGCGTCCCATGGGCGACAGCCTGGTGGCCTTCCTGCTGGTGATTGCCGCCGCACTTGCCTGGGCCTTCTCCAACATCGCCACCAAGCGCTCCGGCGCCAGCGACATGCTGCGCCTGATCAGTTGGGTGAGCCTGATCCCGCCGCTGCCACTGCTGGTGCTGTCGTGGATCTTCGAAGGCCCCGAGGCCATCGAGCACGCCGTCGTGAACATCAACTGGACCGGCGCTGGTGCGCTGCTCTACATCGCCTTTCTCGCCACTACCGTCGGCTTCGGCCTGTGGAGCTTCCTGCTGCGCCGCTACCCGGCCAGCCAGGTCACGCCCTTCGCGCTGGCCGTGCCGGTGTCCGGCCTGTTGTCGGGTTGGCTGTTCCTGGGGGAAGACCTCACCACCCAGGACTGGATGGCCTGCGTGCTGGTCTTCATCGGCCTCGCCGTGACGGTGCTGCCGGCGTCGATCTGGCGCCGTCGGGCGGTGGCCAGCGCGTAGCAGGGCGTCAGACCGCCTCGCCGAGGCGGTCCACCACCCACTGATTGATGCTCTGGTTGCTCAATTCAGCCTTGATCGCTACCTGCGCGTGCAGTTGTGGGTCCAGGCGCAGGCTGAGCTTGCCGGAGAACGGCCGCTGTGGTTCGCGGCCGAGTTTTTCGCAGGTCGCCAGATAGTCATCTATCGCTTCTTCGAACGCTACGCGCAACTCGCTGACCGATTCACCATGGAATCCGATCACGTCGCGGATCCCGGCTACATGGCCAATGAACAGCCCGTCATCGTCGCTGTATTCGATGCGGGCCGCGTAGCCTTGATACTTCATGGGAGTCATGGGTGAATTCCTGCCTGTTCGAGCAAGGTGCGTGTATCACGGACCTGATAGGGCTTGGCTTCCTTGGCCGGATGCGGGCGATGGAACGTGGCGACTATGCCGTTCAGTTCGAAACGCACCCGTGAGCCATTGCCCTCGATCATCTGGGCGCCGAGTGCAATCAGCAGAGACTCGATGCTCAGCCATTCCAGTGATGCCGGGACGGGGAGGGAGTAGATCAGCTCCAGTGTCCTGCGTTGCCGGGCATTCATCCCGTGCTCCGTCAATTGGTATCAGATTATGCTACCAATGGGTGTCGTGAGCTAGATGTAGGACAGATCGCCAAGCGTCGCCTGAATAGTCCTCAGTGGCAGCAATTCCCCGACTCCAGGTCCTTGAGGATCGGGCAGTCCGGGCGATGGTCGCCCTGGCAGTGGTCGCTCAGCTCCTGCAACGTATCGCGCAGGCTGCTCAGCTCGGCGATCTTGCGGTTCAGCGCATCGATGTGCCGGGCGGCCAGGGCCTTCACGTCAGCGCTGGCGCGCTGGCGGTCCTGCCAGAGGGCGAGCAGTTGGCCGACCTCCTCCAGGGAGAAGCCAAAGTCCCGCGAGCGGCGGATGAAGGCCAGGGTGTGCAGGTCCTGCTCGCTGTAGTGCCGGTAGCCGCTGGCGCTGCGGCCGGCGGGGGCGAGCAGGCCGGTGGATTCGTAGTAGCGGATCATCTTCGCGGTCAGGCCGCTCTTCTTCGCCGCTTCGCCGATGTTCATGCCGAACTCTCCTGAACGAGAGCCCCCGCTTCTAGCGCGAGGGCGCGTGTCTTATTGGTGATCCTGTGGTTTCCAGCGCTTGAGCAGCAGAGCGTTGCTCACGACGCTGACGCTGGAGGCGGCCATCGCCGCGCCGGCGACCATGGGGTTGAGCAGGCCGAAGGCAGCCAGCGGGATGCCCACCAGGTTGTAGATGAAGGCCCAGAACAGGTTCTGGCGGATCTTCGCGTAGGTGCGCCGGGAGATATCCAGCGCTGCGGGGACCAGGCGCGGGTCGCCGCGCATCAGGGTGATGCCCGCGGCATGCATGGCCACGTCGGTGCCGCCGCCCATGGCGATGCCAACGTCCGCCGCGGCCAGTGCCGGGGCGTCGTTGATGCCGTCGCCGACCATCGCCACGACTTTCCCTTCCTTGCGCAGCGCGCCGACCACGGCAGCCTTGTCGCCGGGCAGTACTTCGGCGTGCACATCGTCCAGGCCCAGGGCATCGGCCACGACCTTGGCGCTGCCGCGGTTGTCGCCGGTGATCAGGTGGCTGTCGATACCGCGTTCGCGCAGGGCGTCGATGGCGGTTTTCGCGCCTTCCTTGAGGCTGTCGCCGAAGGCGAACAGAGCAATCACGCGGGCCTGCGGCTCGCGCTCGATCAGCCAGGACAAGGTGCGGCCCTCTGCCTCCCATTGCGCGGCGGAGTCGGCCAGCGCGCCGGGTGGCAACTGCGCTTCGTCGAGCATCCGCCGGTTGCCCAGGGCGAGCAGGCGGTCTCCCACTCGGCCCTGGATGCCGCGCCCGGTGAGCGCCTGGGTAGCCTCGGCAGCAGCGGGATTGAGTCCACGCTCGGCACACTCAGCCAGCACGGCCTTGGCCAGCGGATGCTCGCTGCCGCGTTGCAGGGCGCCCGCGAGGGCCAGGGCTTCGGCTTCGTCGCCTGGCGCCGCGAGATTGGTGATGCGTGGCTGACCGGAGGTGAGAGTGCCGGTCTTGTCGAAGGCCACGGCAGTCACCGCGTGGGCGACCTCCAGGGCCTCGGCATCCTTGATCAGGATGCCGTGCTTGGCCGCCACGCCGGTGCCGGCCATGATCGCGGTCGGAGTGGCAAGGCCAAGGGCACAGGGGCAGGCGATGACCAGCACGGCCACGGCATTGATCAGTGCGTGTTCCCAGCCGGCGCCGGCGATCAGCCAGCCGACCAGGGTGACCAGCGCAATGCCGATCACCACCGGGACGAAGACGTTGCTGACCTTGTCCACCAGCTTCTGGATCGGCGCCTTGGCGGCCTGCGCGTCTTCCACCAGGCGGATGATCCGCGCCAGCACGGTTTCGCCGCCCAGCGCGGTGGTCTTCACGCGCAGCACGCCTTCGCCGTTGATGGCGCCGCCGGTGACCGGGTCGCCGATGTCCTTGGGCACTGGCAGGCTCTCGCCGGTGATCAAGGCTTCATCCGCATGGCTTTGGCCGGCGAGGACTTCGCCGTCCACCGGGAAACGCTCGCCGGGGCGCACCAGCACTTCGTCGCCCAGGCGCAGTTCGGCGATGGCGACGTCTTCTTCCATGCCGTCTCGCACGCGGGTCGCGCGTTCGGGGCGCAGGGCTTCCAGCGCCCGGATAGCGGCGGCGGTCTGGCGCTTGGCGCGGCTTTCCAGGTACTTGCCGAGCAGGATCAGGGTGATCACCACGGCGCTGGCTTCGAAGTACAGGTGCGGCATCTGCCCCGGGGTGGCGGCGTACCAGAGGTACAGGCTCAGGCCGTAGCCGGCGCTGGTGCCAAGGGCGACCAGCAGGTCCATGTTGCCGCTGCGGGCGCGCACGGCCTTGTAGGCCGAGACATAGAAGCGCGCGCCAATGAGGAACTGCACGGGTGTGGCGAGGAGGAATTGCGCCCAGGCGGGGAGCATCCAGTGCTGGCCGAACCAGTCGCCCACCATCGGCAGCACCAGCGGCAGCGACAGCAGGATGGCCGCGGCCAGCCACCAGCGCTCGCGCGCCAGGCGGGCCACGGCCGGGTCCACAGCGGGCTGGTCGGGTTCGATCGGGCGGGCCTTGTAGCCGGCCTTGTCGACGGCGGTGATCAGCGTGGCGGCATCCACGGCGCCGAGCAGTTCGACGTGGGCGCGTTCGCTGGCCAGGTTGACGCTGGCCGAGCGCACGCCAGGAACCTTGTTCAACGCGCGTTCGACGCGACCGACGCAACTGGCGCAGGTCATGCCTTCGATAGCCAGTTCCAGGCTGTGGGACGGCACCTGATAACCGGCCTGCTCGACCGCGGCGACCAGTGCCGGCAGTGTTGCGTCGCTGGAGGGCGCGGCCAACTGGACGCGGGCCTGTTCGCTGGCGAGATTGACGCTGGCTTCCTGCACGCCGGGCACTTTGCGCAGGGCGCGCTCGACCCGGCCGGCGCAGCTGGCGCAGGTCATCCCGGAGACGGGCAGGTCGAGTTCGATGGGGTTGGCGCTGCTCATGGGGCTTTCTCCCTGAAGTTCCCCGATAGCATCAACCTTGACACGAGGGCAAGGTCAACCCTCGTTCGCTGTCATCTTGCCGCAGGTCAAATCCGAAGCCGCGCTCCAACTGCCCCTTTATCAACTGCCGCTGGAGACCGGCATCAAGTAAAGGCCACTTTCGCTGTTGGCGATGCGGAACTTGCGCACTTCGCCGGCATGCAGCTGGACAGACTGTGCGCGCAGCGGCTGGATGTCGCTGCGGCAGAGGCCGGAGTTGGCTGTCTGCAGGCGCAGGGAGACTTCGCCCGGTGGCAGGTTGAGGGCGATTTCGCCTTCAGGCTGCAGGCGCGAGACCTTTTCGTCCTGCACGTAGAGGTCAATGTCGCAGGCGGTGCCGGTATCCAGCCGTTCACGGCTGACGATCAGCACGGCATAGGCCACCGGCTGGGCGTCGGGTATCGGCCAGGAGCCCGGTATGCTCGGTGGCGGAGCCGAGGGGGCTGCGGGTGTGGTGGGTTCGCCGGGCATGCCATCGGCACAGGCAAGCCAGGGCAGGGCAGCGACGAAAGCGGTTGCGAGCAGAAGGGAACGGCGCATGGGCGTTCTCCGATGTGTCAGCTTTTTCCGCAGCTTGGCTTAGAGCCTGACGTAGGACAAGTGCAAGACGACGTCGACGAGAGAGGCTTGACCTTGCCACCGTGGCAAGGTCGAGACTGCATCCAGTGCTTCAATCCATCAGAGGAGACATTCCATGCATACCTTCACTGTCAAAGGCATGAGCTGTGGTCACTGCGTCAGGGCTATCACCCAGGCGGTGCAGGCGCTGGACGCTGCGGCGGACGTGCAGGTCGACCTGGGCGCCGGCGAGGTCCGCGTGGCCAGCCGCCTGGATGAACCGGCGATCCTCGCGGCGATCCGCGAGGAAGGCTACGAGGCCGAGGTCGCCTGACGTTTCATCCCTTCCGGGCCGGCGCCCTGCCGGCCCTCAGACCTTGGCGGGGTGCCAGTCGCGCACCAGGCCGCGGAACACGGCATCGAACAATTGCCGGGTTTCCTGCACCGGATCGAACAGCTCCGGGTCGCGTAGCCAGTCGCTGAGCAGGCCGAAGATCATCGCGTGCACCGCGCGCGAGGCAATCTTGGGCGTGACGCCCGGCATCAGGCGGTCGCGGCAATCGTTGCGGCTGAACAGCTGGTCGCAGAGCTCGATGAACTGCCGGACGAAATGATTGTGGCGCTCTTCCGCATCGCGCAGTTCGTCGGTGAACTCGCAGCGTTGCAGGAGGATGGTGAGGATGCGCCGACGCTGCTCGTCACGGGCGAGGTTCTCGACGACCTCCACGCTGAGCTGGAACAGCGACTCGATCGGATCGTGGCCATCGCAACCGGACAGCCGCTGGGCGAGCTGCTCCGGTGGCAGGCGAACCTGGTTGAGCATGTCGTTGAACAGGTGCGCCTTGTTCTGGAAATGCCAGTACACCGCCCCGCGGGTGACTCCGGCGGCGCGAGCGATCTCTTCCAGGCTGGTATTGGAGACGCCTTTCTCGAAAAAAAGGCCCTCAGCCGAGTCAAGAATCGTCTGGCGTGTACGTTCCGAATCTTCTTTAGTTCTTCTCATGGCGCTTGTTGGTATACAGGCTAGGATCACTGAGTGACGGGCAGTTTACTGATTTTATAGCGCGAACAGTGCTTTACAGACACTGGCGTAGGTAAACGTCGTGCAATCGTCGATCTTCTGAGTTCCGCCGTCAGTCAATTCCATGGAGAGGTTACATGCCGTTTGCCCGCCGTTTGCCCGTCGCGCTTGTTGTCGTTGGGTTGCCAGTCCTGTTCGCCAGCGGAGTACGGGCGGACGACAAGCCCGCAGCAGCGGCACCACCCCCTCCCGCGGTGACCATCGAAGTGGCGAAGAGCGCGCCGGTACCGCTGACGTTCGAGTATGCGGCGCGAACTGCCGGCTTCCGTGAAGTGGAAGTCCGTGCCCAGGTGAGCGGTATCCTCCAGCAGCGCACCTATGAAGAAGGCCGTCCGGTGAAGCAGGGCCAGGTGCTGTTCCGTATCGACCCGCGCCCCTACCAGGCCGCGCTTGGCCAGGCCAAGGGTTCGCTGGCGCAGACCCAGGCGCGCTATCGCCAGACCGAGCGTGATCTCAAGCGGATTCGTGAACTCCAGGCCAAAGGCTTCGCCAGCGAAAGTGAACTGGATCGCTACACCTCCGATTTCGAACAGGCCAAGGCCGATGTGGAGGCCGCCCGGGCCAACGTCCAGGCCAAGCAGATCGACCTCAACTACACCACGGTGACCGCGCCAATCTCCGGTATGGCGAGCAAGGAGGTACGTTCCGAGGGCAGCCTGGTGGCGGCCAACGATCCGAACTCCAGCCTGCTGACCAAGCTCACGCAACTCGACCCGGTCTACGTCAATTTCGCCTACCCCGATACCCAGGCGACGCTCATGAAGGATGGCGTCAAGAGCGGGAAGTACATCCTGCCCAAGGGCGGAAAGCTCACCGCCGAGCTGCAATTCGGCGATGGCACGAAGTATCCGTTGGACGGGGTCGTCGATTTCACGGACAGCTTCGTCAATACCGGCACCGGTACGGTAAACGCCCGGGCCGTCGTCCCCAATCCGCAGAACCAGCTCATTCCGGGGCAGTTCGTGCGGATCAGCATTACCGGCATTACCCAGAGCAACGCTGTCACTCTGCCGGAGCGTGCCCTCGCCCAGGGACCACGCGGCACCTTCGTCTATGTGGTGGACAAGGATGGCTTCGCCCGTGTGCGCCAGGTGACCACCAGCAAGACCGTGAACGGCCGCTGGATCATCGATGCCGGCGTGGATGACGGCGACCATGTGATCGTCGAGGGCATTCCGAAGGTGCGCCCGGACCAGCCGGTCAAGGCCAGCGAAGCGCCGCCGCAGCAGCCTGCGGCGCAACCCGCCCAGACCCAGTCTTAAGGAGCGCTCATCGTGATCTCGCGCTTCTTCATCGAACGCCCCGTGTTCGCGATGGTGATTTCCATCGTGATCCTGCTGGCGGGCCTGGCGGCCATGCGTGCGCTGCCCATCGCCCAATACCCGGAAATCGTGCCGCCGCAGGTGTCGGTCAGCGCCGCCTATCCCGGCGCCAGCTCGCAGGTGATCGCGGAAACCGTGGCCGCGCCGCTGGAACAGGAAATCAACGGCGTCGAAGGCATGATCTACCAGCTGTCGAACTCCGACAGCAGCGGTGCCATGAGCCTCACTGTGTACTTCGAGGTCGGCACCGATCCGGACCAGGCGACCATCGACGTCAACAACAAGGTCCAGGCCGCGCTGGCCAAGCTGCCCGAGGAAGTGCGCCGGCAGGGCGTGAAGGTGGAGAAGAAATCCTCCGACATCCTCCAGGTGGTGACCCTGTTCTCGCCGGACAATTCCCGCGACCCGATCTTCATCAGCAACTACGCGCTGATCAACGTCATCGACGAACTCAAGCGGATTCCCGGCGTCGGCGATGTCAGCCAGTTCGGCTCGAAGGACTATTCGATGCGCATCTGGCTGCGGCCGGACAAGCTGGCGCAATACAACATGACGCCGACGGACGTGGTGAATGCGATCCGCGAGCAGAACTCGCAATTCGCCGCCGGCAGCTTCGGCCAGCAGCCGATGAAGGAGCCGCAGGACTTCACCTACATGGCCACGGCGCAGGGCCGCTTCACCGATCCCAAGGAGTTCGAGAGCGTCATCCTGCGTAGTGACCAGACCGGCGCCAGCCTGCTGCTCAAGGACGTCGCGAGAGTCGAGCTGGGGGCGCAGGACTACTCCCTGATGACCTCCCTCAACGGCCAGCAGAACGCCGCCTTCGGTATCTACCTGCAGCCGGGGGCCAACGCCCTGGACACTGCCGAGGCGGTGAAGAACACCATGGAGCGGCTGTCCAAGCGCTTCCCTCAGGGCATTACCTACAAGATTCCCTACGACACCACGATCTTCGTGCAGGTCTCCATCGAGGAAGTGATCCACACCTTCATCGAGGCACTGATCCTGGTGATGGTGGTGGTGTACATCTTCCTGCAGAACATCCGCGCGACCCTGATCCCGGTGCTGGCGATCCCGGTCTCGCTGGTCGGCACCTTCGCCGGCATGTACCTGATGGGCTTCTCGATCAACCTGTTGTCGCTGTTCGGCATGGTGCTGGCGATCGGCATCGTGGTGGACGACGCCATCGTCGTGCTGGAGAACGTCGAACGGGTGATGCGCACGGAGAAGCTCAGTCCGAAGGAAGCGGCGATAAAGGCGATGAACGAGGTGACCGGTCCGATCGTCGCTATCGTGCTGGTGCTCTGTGCGGTATTCGTGCCGGTCGGCTTCCTCGGCGGCCTGGCCGGACAGATGTACAAGCAGTTCGCGATCACCATCGCGGTGTCCGTGGTGATTTCCGGGATCGTCGCGCTGACCCTGTCGCCGGCGCTGTGCGCGCTGATCCTGAAGAACGAGCACAAGGAACCGGCCGCGCCATTCCGCTGGTTCAACCGGGTCTTCGAGAGCGCCACCAACGGCTACGGCGCCGGCGTGCAGTTCTTCCTCAAGCGCGCGGTGATCGGGCTGCTGCTGTTCGGCGGGATGATCGCGCTGCTGGTGATCCTGTTCGGCCGGGTGCCGGGTTCCCTGGTACCGGACGAAGACCAGGGCTACGTGATCAACGCCTACTTCCTGCCGCCGGCAGCCTCCCTGACGCGCACCGAGAAGCTCACGGGCGAGGTGACCCAGGAGCTGATGAAGCATCCGGCAGTACAGGACGTCGTGACCTTCGCCGGTTTCGACATCCTCACCTTCGGCACACGCAGCAACGCCGGGGTTTCCTTCGTGCCGCTGAAGGACTGGAAGGAACGCGACAAGCCCGAGCTGGATGCACGCAACCTGACCCGTGAGTTCATGAAGATGGGCGCCGGGCAGGAAGATGGCGTGGTGATGTCCTTCAACCCGCCGCCGATTACCGGCATGAGTACCACCGGCGGCTTCGAGGCCTATATCCAGGACCGCAGCGGCGGTACCTCCGAGCAACTGGAGGAGGTCACCACCAAGTTCCTCGCGGCCGCTTCCAAGCGACCGGAACTTGCCGGGGTGAACTCCACCTTCAACGCCAACGTGCCGCAGTACTACATCGACCTGGACCGCACCAAGGCGCGCTCGCTGGGCGTGGCCATCGATGACGTGTTCACGGCCATGCAGTCCACCTTCGGCAGCTACTACGTCAACGACTTCAGCCTGTACGGCCGCACCTGGCAGGTAACGCTGGAGTCCGAACCGGAGTTCCGCCGCAGGCCCGACGACCTGAGCCAGGTCTTCGTGCGTTCCGCCACCGGCGATCTGGTCCCGCTGACCACGCTGGTCAGCGTGAAGCGGATCCTCGGGCCGGACTCCTACGCGCGCTTCAACGTCTTCCCGGCGGCCAAGCTGCTCGGCGGGCCGGCTCCGGGCTACAGCTCCGGGCAGGCGCTGGCGGCGATGCAGGAGGTGGCCAACGAAACACTGGGCGAGGAATACACCCTGGCGTGGATCGGCTCGGCCTACCAGGAGCTGGCGACCCAGGGCTCTGGCAGTACCGCGTTCATCTTCGGCCTGATCCTGGTGTTCCTCATCCTGGCGGCGCAATACGAGCGCTGGACCCTGCCGCTGGCAGTGGTCACCGCGGTGCCTTTCGCGGTATTCGGGGCGATCCTGGCGATCTGGATCCGTGGTCTGGACAACGACGTGTACTTCCAGGTCGGCCTGGTGACCCTGATCGGCCTGGCGGCGAAGAACGCCATCCTGATCATCGAGTTCGCCGTGCTGTGCCGCGAAGAGCAGGGCATGGGCCCGATGGAAGCGGCACTCGAGGCGGCCAAGCTGCGCTTCCGCCCGATCGTCATGACCTCGCTGGCGTTCATCCTCGGTTGTGTGCCACTGGCCATCAGCACCGGGGCTGGTTCGGCCAGCCGCCACTCCATCGGTACCGGGGTGATCGGCGGAATGTTGGCCGCGACCCTGTTGGCCACCTTCCTCATCCCGATGTTCTACATGCTGGTGGAGTCGGCCGCCGACAAGCTCAGCGGCCGCAAGAACAAGGCCAAGCCCGCCGCAGAGGGGGCGCACGAGGCCTGAGGTGCCGACAGGTCCGGCTGCGCCAGCCGGGCCTGTCCCTCCCTTTGTTTCGGGAGTTGCTTAGGGAGCTTGCTAATTTCCCGGCGCTCGCCACAATGCATGGCTTCGCTGCGCCATCCGTGCGCGCCAACCCGTTTTCCACACCGAACTGCCCGCGCTGTTCAGCGCCATCCGGCGACCCGGTGTGATCAGGTGATCCATGAACCTCCGCATCCTGCTGATCCTCGGCGCCCTGAGCGCCTTCGGGCCCATGGCCATCGACTTCTACCTGCCCAGTTTCCCCACGCTGGCGCAGGCTTTCGGTACCGACGTCGAGCATGTGCAGTTGAGCCTGTCCGCCTACTTCGCCGGCCTCGCCATCGGCCAATTGCTCTACGGCCCGCTGGCCGACCGCGTTGGTCGGCGCATCCCGCTGTTGCTGGGGGTGAGCATCTTTACCCTGGCGTCCGTTGCCTGCGCCGTCGCGCCGAGTCTGGAATGGCTGATCGGCGCGCGCTTCGTCCAGGCACTGGGCGGCTGCGCGGGGATGGTGATCTCGCGGGCGGTGGTGCGTGACCTGTGCGACCCGGTCGCCGCCGCCAAGGCCTTCTCGCAATTGATGCTGGTGATGGGGCTGGCACCGATACTGGCGCCATTGGGAGGTGGATTGCTGCTCAGCCTGTCCGGCTGGCAATCGATCTTCCTGACGCTCACGCTGTTCAGCGCCCTCGCTGGCGGCGCCATCGCGCTGTGGCTGCCGGAGACGATTCCGGCCGGGCCGCGCGCTCCGTTGCGGGGCGCGCTGGGGCAGTACCGGGCCCTGTTCCGCGACCGTTCCTTCATTACCTATGCACTCACCGGCGGGGTGGCCATCGCCGGGATGTTCTCCTACATCGCCGGGTCGCCTTTCATCTTCATCCAACTCTACGGCGTGCCGGCCGAGCACTATGGCTGGATCTTCGGCAGTAATGCCGCCGGCTTCATCCTGATGGCACAGGTCAACGCACGGCTGTTGCGCTATCGCGGGCCGGGATTCTGGCTGCGCCGGGCGGTGTGGGTGTACTTCGGTTGCGGGGCCGCGCTGCTGGTGATCACCCTGTTCCGGCCCGAGCACCTGTGGCCGCTGCTGATTCCGCTCTTCGGCGCCATTGCCAGCCTGGGCTTCCTGATGCCCAACTCCTCGGCCTGCGCGATGGCCAGCCAGGGCCGCCACGCGGGCAGCGCCTCGGCGCTGATGGGCAGCCTGCAGTTCACCGTAGCGGCCGGCGCCTCGGCGCTGGTCGGTGCGCTGCACGACGGCACTGCGCTGCCCATGGCGGTCGTCATCACCACCTGCAGCCTGGTGGCTGCGGTGCTGGGCTGGCTGAGCGGGCAGATCAGCGAGCGCGCCGCCTGATCAACTGGCGCGTTGCACCAACTCGGGCAACTGGTGCGGCGCCTTCAGGCGCGCCTCGAGGGTAGCGACGAAACTTCGCGCCTCGAGCTCGCTGCGGAAGCGTACCGCCTGCTGGTCGAGGCAGACTTCCCACGGCTGGTCTTTGCGGAGGCTGGACGGACGGACGAGGATGTTCATGGTGCTCACCCCTGTGCAGTCAGGTGAAAAGGGACCCTCAGTGTAGTCCTGTCATATGGCGGTAGCAGGTGCGACCTGTGGTCGCCGACATGCGGTGGCGCAGTGCCCGATTCTTCCTTCAGCCCCGTGGTAGACAGCCTCGGCCGCCGACGTGCCACTTTGCTGAAAAATCCTGAAAAGCAATGGCGCCGGATCTGCTATCAGGGCGACGGCGTAACTACGACCAAAGGTTGATGGTGGGGCCGCGATCCCCGTCCATACTCGTTGTTCGACCTCGATAACAACAATAAGAGGCAGTGACGATGAGTTACCGGCAGTCCCATGACCGTTCCATCGCGGACCCCTCCGCCTTCTGGGCCGAGCAGGCCGGCCGCGTGGCCTGGTACCGCGCGCCGCAGGACACCCTGCAAGCCCTGCCCGACGGCAGCCACCGCTGGTTCGCCGATGGCCGCCTGAACACCTGCTACCTTGCCCTCGATCGGCAGATCGAACTGGGCCGCGGCCACCAGGCCGCGCTGATCTACGACTCCCCTGTGACCCAGACCCAGCAGCGCTTCAGCTACCTGGAGCTGCGCGACGAGGTCGCACGCCTGGCCGGCGCCTTGCGCGCGCTCGGCGTGGAGAAAGGCGACGGGGTGATCATCTACATGCCGATGGTGCCCCAGGCGGCCATGGCGATGCTGGCTTGCGCCCGGCTGGGCGCTGTGCATTCGGTGGTATTCGGTGGTTTCGCACCGCACGAACTGGCGCTGCGTATCGATGACGCTAAGCCCAAGCTGGTGCTCACCGCCTCCTGCGGGCTGGAGTTCGAGCGGGTCATCGAATACAAGCCGCTGGTGGACAAGGCCCTGGAGCTGGCCACCCATCAACCAGCGCACGTGCTGGTGCTGCAGCGTCCGCAGGCGATGGCCGAGCTGCACGCCGGCCGAGACCTGGACTGGCGCGAGACCCTGGTCCATGCGCAGCTGGCTGACCCGGTGGAAGTGGCCAGCGGCGACCCGCTGTATATCATGTACACCTCCGGCACCACGGGAAAACCCAAGGGCATCGTGCGTGACAACGGCGGCCACGCCGTGGCGCTGAGCTATGCGCTGCCGACCATCTTCGGCCTGCAGCCGGGGGATGTCTGGTGGGGCGTTTCCGACGTCGGCTGGGTGGTCGGCCACTCGCTGATCGTCTACGGCCCCTTGATGAACGGCTGCACCACGGTGTTCTACGAGGGCAAACCGGTACGCACGCCGGATGCCGGCAGCTACTGGCGGGTGATCGAGGAGCACAAGGTCAACAGCCTGTTCTGCGCGCCCACGGCGATCCGTGCGATCCGCAAGGAAGACCCGCAGGGCGGGCTGCTCAAACGCCATGACCTGAGCTCGCTGCGGCACCTGTTCCTGGCCGGCGAGAAGCTCGACAGCACCACCCAGCACTGGCTCGAGGAGTTGACCGGCAAACCGGTGCACGACCACTGGTGGCAGACCGAGACCGGCTGGCCGGTGACTGCGCCCTGCACTGGCCATGGCGATCACGACCTGCGCGCCGGCTCCACCAACCGTGCGGTGCCCGGCTACGACGTGAAGGTCGTGGACGACGAAGGCCGACTGCTGGGACCGAACGAACAGGGCTCCATCGTCATCGCCCTGCCGTTGCCCCCCGGTTGTGCACAGACGCTTTGGAACGATCATCCGCGCTACCTGCAGGCCTACCTGAAGACCTATCCCGGCTACTACCACACCGGCGACGGTGGCTACGTGGACGAGGAAGGCTTCGTCTACATCATGGGACGCACCGACGACGTGATTAACGTCTCCGGTCACCGCCTGTCCACCGGCGAGATGGAGGAGTTGCTGGCGCTGCACGATGCTGTCGCCGAGTGCGCGGTGATTGCCGTGCAGGACGACCTCAAGGGCCATGTACCGCTAGGGCTGGTGGTGCTCAAGGACGGCGCACAGGTCACCGAGGGCAACCTGCAGCGTGAGCTGGTGGCGCTGGTGCGCGAGCGCCTCGGCGCACTGGCCTGCTTCCAGCGTGCGGTAGTCGTGAAGCGCCTGCCGAAAACCCGTTCGGGCAAGATCCTCCGCGCCGTGCTGCGCAAGATCGCCGACGGTGAAAGCTATGCACCGCCCTCGACCATCGATGATCCTGCCATCCTCGGCGAGATCGCCGAGCGCCTGGGCCGGGCCGGTATGGCCAAGGCCGGCTGAAATCCCACGACGTCGGCGCTGCCGGCGTATTTCCGGGGCCGCACATGTTGCGGCCCTTTTTTTGCCCGGCCGGCGTACCCATACATCGCCCCAACCTTGGTCCGGCAGGAATAAAGGCGAGTTGCCATCTAAGATCATGGCATCGTGCCTCTACTGGTCGTATTGCGCCCATGATCAACCGCCATTCACTCGATGATGACGAACTCGAAGCGCTGCGCGATATCACCCCCCTGGTAGCGCACAGGCCGGTGATCCTGGTGGTGGACGACGACCGGGCCGCGCTGGCCCGGCTTCGCCGGTTGGTGGAGGGCGCGGGAATGCGCTGCGTGACGGCCAGCAGCGCGGCGGAGGCGTTGCGCCGCATTCTCCGCGACGAGGCGGTCCTCGATCTGCTGGTCAGCGGCCTGGGCCTGGAGCCCGATGGTCCCGGGCTTGCGTTCATCCGCGAACTGAACAGGACCGGCACCTTTCTGCCCATCATTGTCCTGTCCGCGCCGGTGGATATTCGCGGTGAACCTCAGGAAACACCGCTTAACGTGCTGGACTTCCTGCCTAAGCCCGTGGATCCGATGCTGTTCGTGCGCGCGCTCTGCCGCAGTTTCCAGTCATAGGTGTCGATGAGGCCAGTGGCTCCCACCCAGCGACCTGGCCGTGAGCGGAAGTGTTCGGTGCTTTACAGCGTCTGCGCCTTGAAGGTATCGCACTTGCCTGGCGAGCCGCTTTCGAAGCCGAGCTTGAACCAGCGCACGCGCTGCGCAGAGGAGCCGTGGGTGAAGGAGTCGGGCATCACCGTGCCGCGCGCCTGTCGTTGCAGATGGTCGTCGCCGATGGCGTTGGCGGCATTCAGTGCCTCTTCCACGTCACCTGGCTCCAGCCAGTTCAGGCGCTGCTGGGCATGGTTGGCCCAGACACCGGCAAAGCAGTCGGCCTGCAGCTCCTGGCGCACCGAGAGGCCATTGGCGCCTTCCATGCGCGCACCGCGTTGGCGCGCCGCATTGATCTTGGCGGAGATGCCCAACAGGTTCTGCACGTGGTGCCCGACTTCGTGGGCGATCACGTAGGCCTGGGCGAAGTCGCCAGCGGCAGCGAACTTCTGCTCCATCTCGCGGAAGAAACCAAGGTCGAGGTAAACCCGATGGTCGCCCGGGCAATAGAAGGGGCCGACCGCCGAGGAGGCGAAGCCGCAGGCCGAGTTCACCCCGCCGTTGAACAGGATCAGCTTGGGTTGTTCGTACTGCTGGTTGCTGCGGGCAAAGATCTCGCCCCAGGTGTCTTCGGTATCACCGAGGATCGACTGGACGAATTCCACCTGCGGGTCGGCGCCGGTGGCCGGCTTGCCCTGCACTGGACGGCTCGGTGCCTGTTGCTGGGAAACATCCATCTGACCGAGCAGCGAGCCGAGGATGGTCATCGGGTCCTGTCCGGAGAGCAGGCCGATCACCACGACGATGGCCACACCGCCCAGGCTCAGTCCACGCCCACCGATACGCATGCCTCCGCCACCGCCCATGCCTCCGCCGGTTTCATCGCGGGCATCCACTACGTTGTCGCTGCGTCGTCCTTTGCGCCAGAGCATGGCGGCATCTCCATCGAATAAGTGGGTTGAGTGTTGTCTTGGGAGGCGTTTGCCGCCAGCCCGATCGTCAGGCGAGGCGTTGGACTGAGCTCAGGATGCACTGATATCGCTCAGTCGTGTGGTCGCTGCCAAGTCTGCGCGATTCGCCTGAGCCCGATCTGCCCTGCGGCACTCCAGTCGGCTCCATGTTCAGGGAAGTCGGGAGGGGGCACTGAACAGGCTGAGTAACGGGGCGGTCATGGCAGTGGTCAGAATCGCCATCACCAACAACATGGTGAACATCTCGGGGCCGATCAGGCCTGCGTCGAGCCCAACTTTCATGACGATCAGTTCCATCAGGCCACGGGCGTTCATCAACGAGCCAACTGCAAAGCTGTCCCGCCAGGCGAGTCCGCCAGCGCGAGCTCCCGCAGCGCCACCCAGTACCTTGCCGGCGACTGCAACCAGGATAACCAGTATCAAGGCTCCGATATGAGTCGGGGTGAATGCGTCGGTGGTGGTGCTGAGTCCGGCAATCGCGAAGAACACGGGCATCAACAGGACCAGCGCAGGAAACTCCAGGCGCTCGACCAGCGTTTTCAGCAGGCGATCATCCCGCGGCAGACAGGCCCCGAACAGGAAGGCGCCGAACACAGCGTGGACGCCCAGCCACTGGGTCAAAGCGGCGCAGCCTATCGCACCGCCGGCCAGGACCGAAAGCATCATCAATCCAGGGCAACCGTCCTTCACGTAGGTCCGCAGCAGCCATGCGCACAGTGGCTTGAACAGGATAAAGATGACGGCCACGAGAACGACCAGACCGAGTGTCGTCTTTACGATGGCGGTAGAGCCATCGATTCCGGTCAGTGCGACGACCACGGCGAGCATGATCCAGGCAAGCACGTCAGCGATAGCCGCCGATGCCATCGACAGGCGGCCCATGGGTGTCTGGGTCATGCCGCGCTCTTTCAGGATGCGCGCCATGACAGGGAAGGCGGTAATCGACATGGCTGCCGCCATGAACAGCGCGAAGGGCCAGAAGCCTACTCCGGCCGGGGCCAGGGAGGAATGGAGCAGGGCGGACGCGAAAAAGCCGAGAACCATTGGCACCAGGACGCTGAGGATACCCACCAGGCTTGCTGACTTGAGTTGGGCACGCGCGCCATCAGGCGCGCGCAGTTCGGCGCCCACGACAAACATGAATAGCACCAGCCCCAGTTGTGACAAGGAGGACAGCGCCGAAAGCGAATGGGGCTCGAACAACTCGGCGTGCTGCGCCGGGAACAGCGCACCGAACACGATCGGCCCCAGCACTATTCCGGCGGCCATTTCACCGATCACGGTGGGTTGTTTCAGCATCCCTAACAACAGGCCGCACAAGCGGGAAACGGCCAGTATGACTAGCAGTTGGAGAAGAAATGGCGAATGAGGCATTGCGCTCGATCTCAGGCATTGCTGGGGTGGCGTGAGCGGGCAGGTGATCGCTCAGTACGTTGGACGTCCCTGCGAGACAGGCAACGTCCAACGTTCTGGGGCTGGCGAGAGTGGCGTCCGTCCGGCTTTTAGTTGGAGGCGCCGCTCTCTGCTTTCATGCGGCTTTCCACCTTGGCGAGGAAGCTGCCCAGGCGCTGTCGCTTTTCCTGCGACAGGGAGCGCAGATCCAAGGCCGTCGCTTCGCGGGACAAAATGCCCAGCGGAGCTGCCACCGACATCCAGTTGGGCACGCCGAACATACGGAACGGGCCACCCTGGTATTGCTCCATATCCATCAGCCGGGGCGGGCGATGGGCGAGGGTTCGCTTGAGCTCTTTGTATGTGCTGGGTGCCGCTGCATTGCTCGCCGCACGCCAGAACTCGGTGTCGTTGCGCGGGGTGTCATAGTGCAGGAACAGGAAGTCTCGAATGCCATCCCAGTAGCGTCCGATCTCATGATTGAACTGGTCGATCAGTTGCTGCGGAATGATGCCGTCGCAGGCGACGATCAATTCGCCGAAGCGCGCGAGCTGGTCCAGTGTCTGTCCAATGGAGGTTGCCTCCAGCGGCTCGACGAATCCGGAGGAGAGGCCGACGGCCATGACATTGCCCAGCCACACCTGGTCGTAGTGGCCGGGCTCAAAGGCGAAGTCGTTGGCCGGCTCGATGTCCATCCCCCAGTAGTCCTGGACTTCTTTTATTGCCGCCTCCTTGTCGGTGTACCGGTCGCAGTACACGTAACCCACCCCCAGGCGCTCAAGGGTTGGAATACACCACATCCAGCCATGTTTCATGGCGATAGCGCGGGTGACCAGCGGAGGGTGTTCCGTCTGTGAGGGGATAAAGAAGGGGAGGGCCCGGTTCAACAGCAAATGGTCTGCATAGGACTGCCAGGACGCATTCAGCGTCTTGCCGATGATCAGTCGATGCAGACCAGAGGCATCGATGACGAAATCGACTTCGATCTCGCGATCAGGCAATACCAGTGCGGTGACATGCCTTTGTTCGTCAAGGCGCACACTTTCGACGGTTGCGTTGATGTGTTGTACCCCTCGCTTGATCGCGATATCTCGCAGATAGGAGGCCAGCTTGCGGGCGTCGAAGTGGTAGGCCATGGGCGTCTTGGCCGGGAGACTCTGGAGAAAGGCCTCCGCGGTGGCCTGACTGGCTCCTTCTTGCCACATCTTCCAGGTGGCCGGGTAGTGCTGTAGCTGGTAGCCCTGGTTGATCAGTATCGAGGCCAGGGGGTAGCTGCCGTTGGGCTCGACCCATGACGTCAGGTCGACACCGTCATGGCTGTAGGAAAACTGATGCAGGAAAATGTCATCTGGAGCGCCGCTGCGCCAGCCTTCCAATGCCAGTCCCAACTTGTGCGTGGAGTGGGTTTCGCGCATGAATTCGGTACGGTCGAGCCCGTAATGTTCCAGCGCGCGGTTGAAATTAGGCAGGCTGCCTTCGCCGGCACCAATGATGCCCAGCGATTCTGCCTCGACCAGGACGACTTCCACTTTGTCGAGAAAGAGCTTCCTTAGTTCGAGTGCGGCGAACCACCCGGCGCTTCCTCCGCCCACTACGGCGACTCGGCGGCAGTTGGATAAATTCAACATCATTGGCTTCCTGGAGTGCTACTGGATGGAGTGCGGTGCGGCACTCCGGGTATCCCGCAATCATCCGTATTCGACGCGAAAATGAAGAGAGCAGGGCGCTTACAGTGCGTGTAAGACTTTCCGGAATTTAAGTGATGAAAAGCTCTTGATATTTATAGGAATTAATTCGGGACAATGTGTACGTGTCGTGCTGCCCGAAGTTGCTTGCGAGTGGACGGAAAACTAGTCCGGTTTAGGGAAGTTCGTCGGCGGGGAGTGCGACGCTCCGGTTCGGCGTTCCGAAGCGGTTGCGTGCCGTCTCCAGTCGTTTGGCGAGGTACCGCGTTACCCTCAAGAGCTGCCTGGGAGAGATACATATTGGCCGTGGCATGGGCTCCGATCTGTCAGCCGGATCAAGACGTGCTCCGGTGCGCTTCCGGAGGCAATTTCCCTGTCGATATTGAGTGGCGTGGGATTCTGCGCGCGCGGCTCGGTAGTTCCGGCGTGAATCAGCGTGGGGCGTGGATTTCTGATAAGAGCGCCGCAAGAAGTGCAAAGACAATTCCCGCTGCCACTCTGCGACGGCACAGCAGAGTGGCTCGGCGGCTCCATGCAAGTCCTGGAGGAGCCGGTATCGCGGGGCTGGTCCTTAGGTAGACATGGCAGCTTCCGCGGTCATGCGCGGCTCTACCTTGGCGAGGAACTCACCGATGTTCCATCGTTGCTCCTTCGACAGTGGTACCAGGTCCGCAGCTGTTGCCTTTCGGGTCAGAACGCCTAGTGGCGCAGCCACAGACATCCAGCTGGTGGGTCCGAAAAGGCTGAAGGTACCGCCGCGATAGGGCTCGAGATCCACGTCGCGAGGTGGACGAAGAGCGAACGTCCGCTTGAGCTCTGCGTAGGTGGAAGGGGGCGTCGCACTGCTTGCCGCCTTCCAGAACTCGGTATCCTGGCGTGGCGTGTCGTAATGGAGGAAAAGGAAATCGCGAATGCCGTCCCAGTGGCGGGTGATGTCACGGTTGAATTGATCAATCAGCTGCTGCGGAATGAGGCCATCGCAGGCGCTGACCACTTGGTTGAACCGGGCAAGCTGGACAAGTGTCTGGCCGATGGACGTGGCTTCCAGGGGCTCGACAAAGCCGGAGGATAGTCCGACGGCCATGACGTTGCCGATCCATACCTCCTTGAAGTGGCCCGCTGAGAAGGCGAAGTGGTTGACCGGCTCGATCTCCGTCCCCCAGTACGCCTGGGCTTCGTGCAGGGCGCCTTCCTTGTCGGTGTGCTGGTTGCTGTAGACGTAGCCGACGCCAAGTCGGTCCTGGGTCGGGATGCACCACATCCAGCCATTCTTCATCGCGATTGCGCGGGTGACCAGCGATGGGTGCGCGCCTTGTGCGGGGATGAAGAAAGGCAATGCCTGGTTCAGCAGCAGGTGATCGGAGTAGGACTCCCAGGGCGAGTGCAGGGCCTTGTCGATGATCAAGCGGTGCAGGCCGGAGGCATCGATGACGAAGTCGACCTCGAGCTCCCCATTCTCCAGAATCAGGTGGGTTACATGCCGACGCTCGTTCAAACGCACGGACTCTACCCGCGCGTTAACCCTCTTCACCCCGCGCTTGAGGGCAACCTCACGCAGGTATTCCGCCAGTTTCCGCGCATCGAAATGGAAGGCCATCGGTGGTACGGCATAGAACTTCAGCTGCTCCTGCAGATAGGCTTCGGCCTGCTGCTGGCTGGCCCCATCACGGTAGAGGCGCCACGCATCGGGGAAGTGATGAAGCTGCAGGTCCTGGTTGAGGAGGATGGAGGCCAGTGGATAACTGCCGTTTGGCTCGATCCAGGCATTCAAGTCCACGCCATCGCTGTGGAACGAGAAAGGGTGGAAGAAGATGTCGTCCTTTTTCCCGGTACGCCAGCCTTCCAGCGTCAGTCCCAGCTTGTAGGTCGAACGGGTCTCGCGCATGAACTCGGCACGGTCGATCTCATAGCGATCGAGTGCGCGATTGAAATTGGGCAGGCTGCCCTCGCCTGCGCCAATGATGCCCAGTGCCTCGGACTCGACAAGGACAACCTCGACCTGATCGAGAAAGAGTTTTCTGAGCTCGAGCGCGGCAAACCACCCGGCGCTCCCTCCGCCGACAACGGCGACGCGGCGGTAATTGGATAGATTCAACATGAAGGGCATCCTGAAAATCTGCTGTAAGGGGCGCCGCGGGGCGCTCCGAAATAGTCAGCGTGATTATCCGGACCTGATTGCGCTTTCAGAGGAAGGCGATTCCTCAATATTGATCAGACGCTTCCTGGGATTATGTTTTCTGTTTGCGCTCTGTACTGCCGAGCTATCCAGTGGTCAGGCGAATCGGTGAAGCAGCTCGGCGCGTGCGAGCAGCTGGACATCACCGCCGACGCGGACTTCGTCGTCCTGCCCGACCTGCACGTCGAGCCGGCTGGGGCGGCCGACGAAACGGCCCTGGGACAGGTGGAACAGCTCGCCGCGACGGGCCTTGCCCAGCTCCACCAGGTAGGCGGCGACCGGGCCGGCGGCACTGCCGGTGGCGACGTCCTCGATGATCCCGGCGCCGTCCCAGGTGCGGCCTTCGCGATTATCCACATCCAGTAGGAAGACGAAGGCGGCGTTGAGCTTGGCCAGCTCGGCAGACAGGTCCGTGCGCTGGCGCGCGCGGTCCAGAGCTCCGCTGCGAACCGGCAGCAGCAGATAGGGCAGGCCGGTACTGACCACGGCCGCCGGGTAGTCGGCCAGGTCCGCGGCGTTCAGCGAGAAGGCTTCGGCGAACCAGCGGCGCGCCTCGTCATCCAGCACAGTGCCGAAATCAGCGGCGCCTTGGTTCATCTCTGCGTGGAACCCTGTGCCCCGGCGCCGGGTGGCAACCTTCACGGCTTTCGCCGGCAGCTCCAGCGTCCAGTGTTCTTCCTCACCGCGCTGGTGCAGGTGGTGAAGCAGGGCAGCGGCTCCCAGGACCGGGTGGCCAGCAAACGGCAGTTCCTCGTCGACGGTGAAGATGCGCGCCGAATAGGTGTCCAGCGTGGCCGAGGGGAACAGGAATATCGACTCGAACTGACGCAGTTCCTGGGTCAGCGCCAGCAGGGTCTGGGCGGGTATGCCGCGGGCGTCGGGGAACACCGCCAGGCCGTTGCCGGTGAGCGGTTGGTCGGCGAAGACGTCGAGCTGCCAGTACTGTTGCGCGGACATGGGCCTCCAGATGCCGCCCTTGAGCGGCGCAAAGAAAAACTCGACAGCCAGCCTAGCGAGCTATATGTTCGCCGACAAGAAAGCGCAGGTCACAGCGCCGCGCTTTCCAGGCCACCGCAGTGGCCGGCGTCGCTCGGACGGTTCCGGGCGCCTACGTTCATCAGAGGACACCATGACTGAACCCCGTTCAGCTCGTCGCTTTGCGCGCATCGATCGCCTGCCCCCCTACGTCTTCAATATCACTGCCGAACTGAAGATGGCCGCCCGCCGCCGTGGCGAGGACATCATCGACCTGTCCATGGGCAACCCGGACGGGGCCACGCCGCCGCACATCGTCGAGAAACTCTGCCAGGTCGCCCAGCGCGAAGATACTCACGGCTATTCCACTTCCCGTGGCATTCCGCGCCTGCGCCGTGCCATCTCGCACTGGTACCGCGACCGCTATGAGGTCGAGATCGACCCGGAATCCGAGGCCATCGTCACCATCGGTTCCAAGGAAGGCCTGGCGCACCTGATGCTCGCGACCCTGGACCACGGCGACACCATTCTCGTGCCCAACCCCAGCTACCCGATCCACATCTATGGTGCAGTAATCGCTGGCGCGCAGGTGCGCTCGGTGCCGCTGGTGCCGGGGATCGACTTCTTCAACGAGCTGGAGCGGGCGATCCGCGAATCGATTCCCAAGCCGAAGATGATGATCCTTGGTTTCCCCTCCAACCCCACCGCGCAGTGCGTGGAGCTGGATTTCTTCGAGCGCGTGGTTGACCTCGCCAAGCGCTACGACGTGCTGGTGGTGCATGACCTGGCCTACGCGGATATCACTTTCGATGGCTGGAAGGCGCCGTCGATCATGCAGGTGCCGGGCGCCAAGGACATCGCGGTGGAGTTCTTCACCCTGTCCAAGAGCTACAACATGGCCGGCTGGCGCATCGGCTTCATGGTCGGCAACCCGGAGCTGGTCTCGGCCCTGGCGCGGATCAAGAGCTACCACGACTACGGCACCTTCACGCCGCTCCAGGTGGCGGCCATCGCCGCGCTGGAAGGCGACCAGCAGTGCGTGCGCGACATCGCCGACCAGTACCAGAAGCGCCGCGATGTGCTGGTCAAGGGATTGCACGAGGCTGGCTGGATGGTGGAGAACCCCAAGGCATCGATGTACATCTGGGCGAAGATCCCCGAGCCCTATGCGCACCAGGGCTCGCTGGAGTTCGCCAAGAAGCTGCTCAAGGACGCCAAGGTCTCCGTATCGCCCGGCATCGGCTTCGGTGACTACGGCGATGACCATGTGCGCTTCGCCCTGATCGAGAACCGTGATCGCCTGCGCCAGGCAGTACGGGGTATCAAGGCGATGTTCCGCGCCGACGGGCTTTTGCCGGCCAAAGCCGAATGACGCGTGCGTGAATGAAAAAGGGCGACCCAACGGTCGCCCTTTTTGTTTGGAGTCCCCCACCCCATCCTGCTCGCGGAGCATTGCCGCGCGGGAACCTGGAGAGTGCCCCGCGCGCCGGAAGCCCCATCCCACCTCCGCCAGCGCTCAGGGGTGAGGGATAGCCCTGGCGTCAGTGTGCCGGGTAGTCGGCGATCACTTCGCGCTGACCACTCCTGGTCAGCCCGACCACCTGGTAAGCGTCGTGCCGCTCGCCCATTTCCATGCCCGGCGAGCCCATCGGCATGCCCGGTACGGCGGCGCCGATCAGGTCGGCCCGCTCACGCAGCTTCAGCACATCGGCCGCTGGCACGTGCCCCTCGACGAATTTGCCGTCGATCACGCCGGTATGGCACGAGCCCATGCTGTGCGGGACGCCGAGTTTGGTCTTCACTGCACTCATGTCCGCCTCGACGTGGTCGTTGACGATGAAGCCGTTGCTTTCCAGATGCTTGATCCAGTCCTTGCAGCAGCCGCAATTGGCATCGCGGTGCACGTCGATGCTCAGCGGCTCGGCGGCCTGGGCGGCGCCGGCGACAAGGGCAGTAAGCAGAAGCAGGGTGCGCATGGTTGGAACCTCGAAATTCGAACGCGACCGAGCATACTCCCGCGGGTGCCGCGGCCCCACCCGCCGTTTGTTTCCCCATATGACGCGGCCGCCGAACTTGCCGCGGCACGCGGGGTCTTTAGCTGATCGGTGGTGCGTCCGCGACTCCCGGTCGCAGGTATGGACGCTCGGCAATGGCTGCATGGCCAAGGAGAAATCGGATGCTCTTCGCCCGTCTCGTCCTGCTGGTCCAGGCTCTGGTCTGGGGTGGCCTGGGACTGCTCTACTGGATTCGCCCCTACGAAATGGCCAACCTCAGCGGCATGCTGCTGATGGAGCCGTCTTCTGTGAGTGACGCCCGCGTGTTCTACGGCGGCCACCAGTTCGCTCTCGCGCTGTTCCTCGTCTTCGCCCTGCGTCGTCGCCTGTTGGTGCGCCCGGCGCTGATCCTGGTAATCCTCGTACAGCTCACCCTGACCCTGTCGCGCCTGCTCATCGCCTGGACCGAAGGCGGCATGGAGTGGGACGCGCAGCTGGCCGGCGTGGTTTACCGCAGCGTGATCTCGGCGTTGGCGATCTTCGCCCTCTATTGGCTGGAGCGGCAGTCGCGCAATCGTCAGGTGGTGGTGCGCGAAGAACAGGAGCCCGAGGAGCGCAAGGCCGACTTCGAGGGGTTGTGAGTTCGGATGAGTGGCGTCGCCAGCAAGCAGCGGCGCTGCCGGGCCGACCCCGCTCCGTGCTATCGTATTGATTTTGCGGTAGTAGCAGCGGAGCCAGCATGAAGTTCGTCCATCAACGTGAACACCTCAACGAAGGCGATCTGGTCGTCATCGAGTGTTCCATGACCTGTAACATCCGCCTGATGACTGATGCGAACTTCCGCAGCTTCAAGAACGGTGGCCGCCATTCGTACCACGGCGGCGCCTTCGACCGGTTCCCGGCCAAGATCAAGGTGCCCAGCACCGGCAACTGGAACATCACCATCGACACCGTCACCCGCCGTGCCATCAGCGTCACGCGCAAGGCCGACTTCAAGTACAGCATCAAGTTCGTGCGCAAGTCGCCGTCGAACTTCAGCTGATCCTCAGTTCCCCGTGTGTGCGGGGAAATCCTTCAGCAGGCGGGCGATGCCTTCGTCCACGGCCTGCTGGGTGATCTTCGGGTCGTGCAGCTGGCGCGCCACTTGTGCCTGGTACAGCACCTGCCCGGTAGCCTCGTCGAGAATCCTCAGCGCCAGGCGCGCCTGTTCCTGATCGGTGAACTGGGTCTGGGTCATCACGCCCGCGCCGGTCGCCACCGGTCGCTGGACGATACCGGTCTGGCTGTCCAGGCCGACGGCATAGATCACCCGTAGCTCTCCCGAGCTTTCCTTGAATTCATAGCCCTTGGCTTCCAGCGCGCGGCGTACGGCGAGATCGAAGCGATCCTCCAGATCCTCGCGGTGGCCTTGCGCGCGCACGGCCTGGATGAAGAAGGTGCTTTGCCGGCCATTGGCGGCGGGGGAGACGCTGATATTGGCGGGGTCGCTGCCGGCGCAGGCACTCAGCAGCAGGAACAGCAGGGGAAGGATCAGGCGGGACATGGGCGTGCCTCTTGTCGTTGTTCCGCAAGACTAGCTGCAGAACCCGGAGGCGCCGCCCAACCCTAGGTTGGGCGGCCCGTCGTGGTCGCGGGGGCTCAGCGGCGGGTCAGCAGCACGCCGGCTTCCATGTGGTGCGTGTAGGGGAACTGGTCGAACAGGGCGCAGCGGCTGACCTGGTGGGTGTCGTGCAGCTGGGCGATGTTCTGTGCCAGGGTCTCCGGGTTGCAGGAGATATAGAGGATGTTGTCGAAGCGGCGGGTCAGCTCGCAGGTGTCCGGGTCCATGCCGGCACGCGGCGGGTCGACGAACACGCTGCCGAACGCGTAGGACTTCAGATCGACATCGGCCAGGCGGCGGAACGGGCGCACCTCGTTGAGCGCCTGGGTCAGTTCCTCGGCGGAGAGGCGCACCAGGGTGACGTTATCCACGGCGTTGTCGGCCAGGTTGGCCAGGGCGGCGTTCACCGAGGTTTTGCTGATCTCGGTGGCCAGCACCTTGCGCACGCGAGTGGCCAGCGGCAGGGTGAAGTTGCCGTTGCCACAGTACAGCTCCAGCAGATCGTCCTCGCGCTGGCCCAGGGCTTCGTAAGCCCAGTTGAGCATCTTCTGGCAGACCTCGCCGTTGGGCTGGGTGAAGGCGCCCTCCGGTTGGCGGTAGCGGAAGGTACGGCCGGCAACAGTCAGTTCTTCACTCACATAGTCACGGCCTACCACCAGGCGCTTGCCGCGGGAGCGGCCAACGATGCTCACGCCCAGTTCCGCGGCCAGTTTCTCGGCAGCGGCTTGCCAGGCGGCATCCACCGGGCGGTGGTAGCAGAGGGTGATCAGCGCATCGCCCGCCAGGGTGGTGAGGAACTCCACCTGGAACAGCTTGTGGCCCAGCGTCGGCTCGGCCCAGGCGGCCTTCAGGCGCGGCATCAGCTCGTTGATGCGCTCGCTGGCGATAGGGAAGGCTTCGATCAGGATCGGCGTGTGCTTGTCACCCTGCTCGAACATCGCGTAGTGGCGTGCCTCACCTTCGCGCCACAGGCGGAACTCGGCGCGCAGGCGGTAATGCTCGCGGGGCGAATCGAACACCTCCGGCTCAGGTGCAGCGAAAGGCGCCAGCAGCTCGCGCAGGCGCGCGGCCTTGTCGGCCAGTTGGCTGTCGTAGTGGGAGGGATCGAAACGCGGACTGCTCATGGGACGGGTAACTCGTGTAGTCGGCGGCATTTGATGGGTATCGCTGCGCCGCACATCATCCTACGTTGATGCCATTTGTAGGATGGGTGGAGCGCAGCGATACCCATGCCGCGAAAGTAAAATCAGGCGTTGAACCAGCCCAGCTTGATCACGAACAGCACGGACAGGATCACCAGCGCCGGGTTCAGTTCGCGGAAGCGGCCGGACAGCAGCTTGCAGGCGGTCCAGGTGATGAAGCCGAAGGCAATGCCGTTGGCGATGGAGAAGGTCAGCGGCATGGCCAGGGCGGTCACTACCACGGGGGCGGCGACGGTCAGGTCGTCCCAGTCGATCTCGGCCAGGCCGGAGGCCATCAGTACGGCGACGAAGAACAGCGCGGGCGCGGTGGCGAAGGCCGGCACGTTGCCCGCCAGCGGAGCGAAGAACAGGGCCAGCAGGAACAGCACGGCGACCACGATGGCGGTCAGGCCGGTGCGGCCACCGGCGGAAACGCCCGCCGCCGATTCGATGTAGCTGGTGGTGGTGGAGGTGCCCAGCAGCGAGCCGACCATGGCGGCGGAGCTGTCGGCGATCAGTGCGCGGCCCATCTTCGGCATGTGCCCGTCCTTGCCCATCAGGCCGGCGCGCTTGGCTACGCCGATCAGAGTGCCGGAGTTGTCGAACAGGTCGACGAAGAGGAAGGCGAAGATCACGCTGAACAGGCCGATATCCAGCGCGCCCTTGATGTCCAGTTGCAGGAAGGTCGGTGCCAGGGACGGCGGCATCGATACCACGCCACCGAACTGGGAGACGCCGATGGCGATGGAGATGAAGGTGACGACCAGGATGCCGATCATCACCGCGCCGGTCACGCGGCGGGCTTCCAGGGCGACGATCAGGATGAAGCCGAGGATCGCCAGCAGCGGTGCGGGCTTGGCCAGGTCACCCATGCCCACCAGGGTGGCCTGGTTGGCGACGACGATGCCCGATTCCTTCAGCGCGATCAGCGCGAGGAACAGGCCGATGCCCGCGGCGATGGCCGAGCGCAGGGCCAGCGGGATGCTGTTGATGATCCACTCGCGGATGCGGAAGATCGAAATGATGAAGAACATGCACGCGGAGAGGAACACCGCACCGAGCGCCACTTGCCAGGTGTGGCCCATGTGCAGGACCACGGTGTAGGTGAAGAAGGCGTTCAGGCCCATGCCGGGAGCCAGGGCGATCGGGTAGTTGGCGATCAGGCCCATTACCGCCGAGCCGATGGCGGCGGCGAGGCAGGTGGCGACGAAGATCGCGCCCTTGTCCATGCCCGTCTCGCCGAGGATGCTCGGGTTGACGAAAAGGATGTAGGCCATGGTCAGGAAGGTAGTGATACCCGCCAGGATCTCGGTGCGCACATTGGTGTTGTGCGCCTTGAGTTGGAACAGCTTTTCCAGCATGTTTGGCTCCCCGTGACGCTCTCGCGCCGTTATCGTTCTGGCCGGGAAAAGCAAGGTACATGCCCAAGTGGGCCCTGCGCCTTTTCTTGTGGCCGGCAAAAGGCGCGCATGATACCAGCTTGCCCTGAGCCGGAGAATTTCTGACCGGACCGCCAGCATCCGTTCGTCTGCAAGCTTAGTCGCGGGTGCCGACCAAGGGAGTGCAACTTGTGCGCTGACGGTGGTCTGATCCTTCATAACCCTGGCCCGACCGGGCCGCTCTGTCCGATTCGCAGTCGATGAAACGCTCTATTCCGATCCTCCTCGCCTCATTGTTGGGCGCCTGCGCCGGTGCACCGCCGTCGGCGCCGCAGCACACCTTCGATGTCCACGCCCTGGCCAAGAAGCCCACGGCCACTACCCGTACCCTGGCTGACCCGCAGGGCAAGGCGGTGCTGCTGGAGACCCATCCCGTCCTTACCCAGCGCGACGTGCAGCGGGCCGAACTGGCCAGCGTGGCCGACGGCAAGCCGGCGGTGCGGGTGCGCTTCACCCCCGAAGCCAGCCAGCGCCTGGCCAGGCTGACCGAGGAAGAGCAGGGCAAGGCCCTGGCAGTGGTGATCGACGGGCAACTGCGGCTGCTACCCAAGGTGACGCGGGTGGTGACGGATGGCCAGGTGATGCTCAAGGGGTTTGCCAGCCAGGCGGAGGCGGAAACGCTGGTGCGGCGACTCAACGACTTGCGGGATGTGCCGGTGCAGCCGGAGCAGAAATCGGGCGGGCAGCCCTAGCCCGTCCTTTATGGGGCGTATCCCTGAGTAGGGCGAATAACCTGGAACAGGTTATCCGCCGGCTGCGTGGGGGCGGATAACGCTGGCGCGCTATGCGCCCTACGTACCGGCGCGCAGTGGATTTTTCGTAGGAGCGACCTTGCTCGCGAAGCGCACAACACGGGGGCCAGGCTGGAGCTTGTTCGCGAGCAAGCTCGCTCCTACAGGATCAGCCTGAGCCCTGTGAGCGACAGACATGAAAAAGCCCGGCATCTGCCGGGCTTTTTTATCGCGGTTCGCGGTTTGGGCTTAGGCGCCGTAGACCGGGAACTTGGCGCAGATGGCCTTGACCTTCTCGCGCACGCCGTCCACCACGGACTCGTCGCCCATGTTGGTCAGGATGTCGCAGATCCAGCCGGCCAGCTCGCGGCACTCGGCTTCCTTGAAGCCGCGGGTGGTGACGGCCGGGGTGCCGATACGCAGGCCGGAGGTGACGAACGGGGAACGCGGGTCGTTCGGCACGCTGTTCTTGTTCACGGTGATGAAGGCGCGACCCAGGGCGGCGTCGGCATCCTTACCGGTGATGTCCTGCTTGATCAGGGACAGCAGGAACAGGTGGTTCTGGGTACCGCCGGAAACCACGTCGAAGCCGCGCTCGATGAACACGCTGGCCATGGTCTGGGCGTTCTTCAGGACCTGCTGCTGGTAAGCCTTGAACTCGGGCTGCAGGGCTTCCTTGAAGCACACGGCCTTGGCGGCGATCACGTGCTCCAGCGGGCCACCCTGGGCGCCCGGGAAGACGGCGGAGTTCAGCTTCTTCTCGATCTCTTCGTTCTTGCGAGCGAGGATCAGGCCGCCGCGCGGGCCGCGCAGGGTCTTGTGGGTGGTGGTGGTGACCACGTCGGCGAACGGTACCGGGTTCGGGTAGACGCCAGCGGCGACCAGACCGGCCACGTGGGCCATGTCGACGAACAGGTAGGCACCAACCTTGTCGGCGATGGCGCGGAAGCGGGCGAAGTCCAGCACCTGGGAATAGGCGGAGAAGCCGGCGACGATCATCTTCGGCTTGTGCTCGACGGCCAGGCGCTCGACTTCGTCGTAGTCGATCAGGCCGGCGTCGGTGATGCCGTACTGCACGGCGTTGTACAGCTTGCCGGAGGAGGAAACGCTGGCGCCGTGGGTCAGGTGACCACCGTGGGCCAGGCTCATGCCCAGGATGGTGTCACCAGCCGACAGCAGGGCCAGGTAGACGGCAGCGTTGGCCTGGGAACCGGCGTGCGGCTGGACGTTGGCGTAGTCGGCACCGAACAGCTCCTTGGCGCGGTCGATGGCCAGCTGCTCGACGACGTCGACGTACTCGCAACCACCGTAGTAGCGCTTGCCCGGGTAGCCTTCGGCGTACTTGTTGGTCAGCACCGAACCCTGGGCTTCCATCACCGCCGGGCTGGTGTAGTTCTCGGAGGCGATGAGCTCGATGTGCTCTTCCTGGCGCTGGGCTTCCTGCTCCATCGCGGCAAAGAGTTCGGCATCGTAGCGGGCGAGGGTCAAATCACGGCTGAACATGGCGGTCCTCTTAAGGATCGGGTGCTGGGGAAAGGCGCGCATTCTAACCCAAGGCGCCGGTGCTGGCACATGAAAGGCGGTCATGTGGCTGACAAGCGGGGTTCAAGGCCTGGATCGCGGGAGAGACGAGCGGCCGCGTGGCGTGGATAGCCGCGTGTCGAAGGTGCAGGATGAACAGGACGTAGGATGGCGTGGAGCGTAGCGATACCCATCGATCCGGCATCGCGACAGGATGGGTATCGCTGCGCTCCACCCATCCTGCAAGGGCGCTCGCCTGCTCCGCCGTTGTGCGGTCAGCCCAACAGGAACAACGCATTGCTGGCGAACAGCGCGGCGAACTGGTCGGCCGGCACCGGGCGGCCGAAGAGGAAACCCTGCACCTCGTCGCAACCATGCTCGCGCAGGAAGTCCAACTGTTCGTGGCTCTCCACGCCCTCGGCGATCACCATCAGGTTCAGGCTGTGGGCCATGGCGATGATGGCGCGGGCGATCTGTGCGTCCTGTTCGCCGTGGGGCAGGCCGTCGACGAAGCTGCGGTCGATCTTCAGCACGTCGATGGGGAACTGCTTAAGGTAATTGAGCGAGGAGTAACCGGTGCCGAAATCGTCGACCGCAATCGCCAGGCCCAGACGTTTCAGGCCCTGAAGTATCTGCATCGCCTGGGAAACGTCGCTCATCAGGATGCTTTCGGTCAGTTCCAGCTCCAGGCATGCCGGGGCGATGCCGGTGTCCTCGAGGATGCCGGCGATGCGCTCGCCCAACTGGCCGTCGGCGAACTGCCGGGCCGAGAGGTTCACGGAAATCTTCGGCACCCGCACCTTGTCGCGGTGCCAGGCGCGCAGCTGCAGGCAAGCCTGCTCCAGCAGCCAGTCGCCCACCTGGGCGACCAGGCCGAGTTCTTCCAGCACCGGGATGAACTCCGCCGGCGGGATGAGCCCGCGCTTGGGATGCTGCCAGCGCAGCAGCGCCTCGGCGCCGGTCAGGCGACGGCCGTCGCCGGTGAACTGCGGCTGGTAGTGGAGGACGAACTCTTCCTGCTCGATGGCCCGGCGCAGGTCGCTTTCCAGTTCCAGTCGCTCCAGCGCCCGGGCGTTCATCTCGGCCTGGTAGAACTGGAAGTTGTTCTTGCCCATTTCCTTGGCGTGGTACATCGCCGTGTCAGCGTTCTTCATCAGTTGGCTGAGCTCGGCGCCGTCCTGCGGCGAGAGCGCCACGCCGATGCTGGCGGTGACGAAGAACTCGCGGCCTTCCAGGGTGAAGGGGCGGGCGAGGCTGGACAGAATCTGCTCGGCCACCTGGATCGCCTGCCGGAGCGCCTTCTCGCGGTCCTTCTGGCCGGGCAGCAGCAGGGTGAACTCGTCGCCGCCCATGCGCGCCACGGTGTCGTCGTCGCTGACGCAATGGCTCAGGCGCTCGGCCACTTCCTTGAGCATGCGGTCGCCCGCGGCGTGGCCGAGGGAGTCGTTGATCGGCTTGAAGCGGTCGAGGTCGAGGAACATCAGCACGACCCACTGCTGGTGCCGTTCGGCCTGCAGCAGGGCGGTGTGCAGGCGGTCCTGGAACAGCGTGCGGTTGGGCAGGTGGGTCAGGGCGTCGTAGTAGGCCAGGCGGTGGATGCGCCGCTCGCTGGCCTTGCGTTCGCTGATGTCGCTGAAGAAGCAGACGAAGCTGACCAGGTCACCTTCCTCGTCATGCACCGCGGTGATGCCGACCCAGCTCGGGTACAGCTCGCCGCTCTTGCGCTTCTGCAGGATTTCGCCTTCCCAGCTGCCGCTCTTGCGCAGGCTTTCCAGCACATGCTTGAGCTGGTTGGCTTCCTGGCGGTCGGCGGTGAGCAGGCGCGGCAGCTGATCCAGCACTTCCTCGGCGGAGTAGCCGGTGAGGCGGCTGAAGGAGTCGTTGATCTGCACGATATAGCCGGCCGGGTCGGTGACCATGATCGCCGCCGTGGAGTGCTCGAACACCGTCGCCGCCATGCGCATCTCGCGCTCGGCGCGGCGCTGCTGGCTGACATCGCGGGCGACGCCGAGCAGGCCTTCGAAGCGGCCGTGGTCGTCCCACATCAGGGCGATGCGCAGCTCCACCGGAATCTTGTGGCCGTCGGCGTGCAGGCAGTCGAGGCTGAACAGCTGCGGCTCGGCGTTCTCGCGCAGCTCGGCCAGGCGCTTGGGTTCGCCGATGGCACCTTGCACCCGGTTCAGTAGTTCGTCCAGGCGCTCCAGCTGCGCCGGGTTGGCGGCGACCTGCTGGAAGCCGTTGGCCAGCACCCATTCGGGGCTGTAGCCGAACACCTGCTGGATCGACGGGCTGATGTAGTTGAGCTGGACCTGGGCGTCGGTGGAGAGGATCACGTCGCTGATGCTCTCGGCGAGCATACGGTAGCGGCGGCCGCTCTCGCGCAGGGAGTTGTGCGCCTCGACGGTGTCGGTGATGTCCTTGGCCACGCCGATCAGGCGGGCCACGCGACCGGCGTCGTCGCGAGTCAGGGCCTGCTCGCGGATGTCGAACCAGTGCCAGGAACCGTCGCGGTGGCGCCAGCGCAGCTGGCTGTCCAGCAGCAGGCCATCGCCTACTACCTGCTGCAGGTTGCGCACGCGCCAGTAGTACTCGACGTCATCCGGGTGCAGCACCTTTTCCCAGAAGCGCTCGCCCATGTCGCGAAGTTCGTCGCCGGTGTAGCCCAGCTGGTAGCCGAGATTGTGGTTGGTGAAGATCACCCGGCGCGCGGCGATGTCGTGGATGTAAAGGGTATCGGGCACCGCGCGCACCGCGTCGGACCAGAACTTCTCGCGCTCGATCAGCGACAGTTCGACCTGCTTGCGGCTGGTGATGTCCGACAGGCTCAGGGTGACCGCGTGGAAGTCCTGGATCATCTCCGGCACGCGCAATTGCAGCCACAGGTGGCGCTGCTCGCCCTGCCGGGTGTTGATGCAGGCTTCCAGTTCGACCATGCCCTGGCCATGCAGCACGGCTTCGAGCACCTTGCTGCGCACGCCGTCCGGGCGCATGCCGGCACTGCCGATCAGTACCTGCCAGGCCTGCTCGGTGTTGCTTACGCGCATCAGGCGCTTGGCGACGTTGTTGATCTCGGTGATCTTCGCCTGGCGCAACAGCCAGGGCAGGCGTTCGGGTTGCGAGGCGATCCAGTCGCGCAGGTCGCTCTGCCGGCGCAGGTTGAGGTCCACCAGGCTCTGGCGCAGGGCCGAAAGGTCAAGCACGCAGAGCGCTACGCCGACGCCGTCGAAGATGTCCTGATAGCGCCGGCGAGTCTCCTCGAGGATGTGCAGCGCCTGCTGCTCCTCGGTGACGTCGCGCAGCACCCAGACCTGCCCGCCCTGGGGCAGGTTGCCGCGCAGGACCCAGGTCTGCTCCGCGGCCAGCGGGCTGTCGTCCAGCGAGTGATGGCTGACGGCGAACAGGCGTGCCTGGCCGGTATCGTTGACGCGGACCAGTTCGGAGCCGTTGTCGGACGAGGCATCGGCGCCATTCAGCAGGCCGCCCAGGCCAGGCAGCAGCTCCAGCAGGTGATGCTCGCCGGCCTTGTCGGCGGCGATGCCGAACAGCTGCTCGGCCTGTGGGTTGAGGTAGGCGAGGCGGCCGTCGGCGCGGGTCACCAGGACGCGTTCGTCGATGGCGCCCAGGGCTTGGGCGGCCTGGCGCAGGCTCTGTTGCGATTCCACGGTCAGCGCCCGCAGGTTCTGCTGTTCCCGTTGCAGGCGTAGCAGGGCGGCGCCGGCGATGCCGGCCAGCACCAGTAGCAGGGCCAGCTCGCCGCCCAGGCGCGGCAGCAGGGTGGCGCGGATCTGCCGGTCGTCGAATTGCGGGCGCAGCTGCCAGTCGGTGTTCTGGATCTCCAGGCCGTCCAGGCTCTGCGCCTGCTCCAGCGGCGAGGCAGCGGACAGTGGGCCGGGACGGAAACCGCTGGAGCGGCCGAGGACCTTCTGCTGGACGTCGTCGACCAGGATCCAGTCCGGCGACTCGGGGCGTATCTGCGCCGCCCAGCCGCGCCGGGCAATCTTCTCGTCGAGGCGGATGACGCTGTCGCCTTCGCCAGGTTCGGTGGCCTTCAGCCAGACATAGAAGTGGCCACCATTTTCCTCGCTGAAGGCGTAGTGATAGCTCTGCTGCCGGCTGCGCTGGCGCAGGGCCTCGATGAACGCCGCGTCCTTGAAGTTGCTGGCGGAGTCGCGCAGCGGCGCGCCGTTGGCGTCGAGCCGGACCAGGCTGTGGAAAGAGGGGTAGATGTGGGTCAGGCCGGCGATCAGCGGCGGGTGGATGTCCCCGTTGTCGCGGCCCTGCTCCTGCTGCAGCAGGGCCTGAGCCGCCACTGCCTTGAGCTCCAGGGTCAGGGAGATTCGCTGGGCCATCTGTTCGCCGTGCAGCACTACCCGCTCGCGCTCGAAGCGTTCCTGGTTGCGGAACTCCTGGTGCAGCTGCCAGCCCAGCAGGCCGAGCATGAACAGCACCAGCAGCACCAGGGCGGTCCGGGTCGCCACGCGGCCAGGCCTGGCCAGGGCGTCCGTAGGGGGACGGGGGAAAATAGACAAGGACTTAGGGACCTGGGGCGATACGGCTGAATTCGGCGCAGGCTAGGATGCCCGGAAAGGCGGCGAAGTGCCAGCATGGCCGACGAGCGTCGTTTGCCCTTCCCGACTCATTCCGGTAGCTTTGCCGCACGCGCGCGTGATGTACGGCCAAAGTTCGGGGCATAAAGTACATCCCCGCAGAGTCTCGCGCGAAGGGCCGTCCATCGGCCGTTCGCGCCCTTCGGTGGCCCGCAGTGCCGCCGTTCCGGCCCCAAGTGCCGGCGTCCCGGAACCTGCCGTCGTCCGTTCCGGCCATCCCGATCATCAATTCATCCCAGAAGTCAGGTATCCATGGCTCAATACGTCTACACCATGCACCGGGTCGGCAAGGTCGTGCCGCCCAAGCGTGAAATCCTCAAGGACATCTCCCTGTCGTTCTTCCCCGGCGCCAAGATCGGCGTTCTCGGCCTGAACGGCGCGGGTAAATCCACCCTGCTGCGCATCATGGCCGGCGTCGACACCGAGATCGAAGGCGAAGCCCGCCCGATGCCGGGCATCAATGTCGGCTACCTGCCGCAGGAGCCCAAGCTCGACCCGCAGGCCACCGTACGCGACATCGTCGAAGAAGCCGTTGGCCAGATCAAGCAGGCCCAGGCCCGCCTGGATGAAGTCTACGCCGCCTATGCCGAGCCGGACGCCGACTTCGACGCCCTGGCCGCCGAGCAGGCCAAGCTGGAAGCCATCCTCCAGGCATCCGACGGCCACAACCTGGAGCGCCAGCTGGAAGTCGCCGCCGACGCGCTGCGCCTGCCGCCGTGGGACGCGAAGATCGACCCKCTGCTTAATGCA
>NZ_LZDG02000071.1:0-13853 GCF_001672555.2 Pseudomonas sp. AU11447
CAAGGGCGCCGGCAAGGGCGCGCTGCTCTATAGCGAGAAGGTCGTCAGCGATGCGCAGAGCGGCGAGGTGCTGGCGATTGCCCGCGGCACCACCTTCCTGCGCGGCGATGGCGGTTTCGGCGGCGACAGCCAGTCGCTGAGCCAACCGCACCGTCTGCCCGAGCAGGCGCCGGACCTGGTCATCGACCTGCCGACTCGCCCCGAGCAGGCGCTGCACTACCGCCTGAACGGCGACGACAACCCGATCCACGCCAGCCCAGCGGCGGCCGCGCGCGGTGGTTTCCCACGGCCGATCCTGCATGGCCTGTGCACCCTGGGCGTGGCCTTCCACGCGCTGCTGCGCGGCTTCGCCGACTACCGCGCGGAGCGTTTCGCCCATCTGCAGGTGCGCTTCTCCGCACCGGTTTACCCCGGCGAAACCCTGCGTACCGAAATCTGGAATGACGGCTCCTTCCGCACCCGCGTCGTCGAGCGCGACGTGGTGGTGCTGGACAACGGCCGCGTGCGCCTGACCCCGGAGATGGGAGAACACGCCGGGCGGGCATAGCGCGACGACGACCTCAACCAACCTGCGAGAACAACAACAATGAACGCACCCGACAGCTTGGCCCAGGGCACCGCGATACCGCGGCGGACCCTGGTGATCGCCTTCCTCTTCTGCTTCCTGGGTCTGCTCGCCGATGGCGCGGACCTGATGTTCCTCGCCTACAGCCTGAACAGCCTGAAGGCGGAGTTCGGCCTGTCCAACTTCGAGGCCGGCTCGCTGGGCAGCATCACCCTGGCCGGCATGGCCATCGGCGGTATCTACGGCGGCTGGGCGTGCGACCGCTTCGGTCGGGTGCGGGTGGTGACCTGGACCATCCTGGTGTTCTCCCTGGGCACCGCGTTGCTCGGGTTGGCGCACAACTTCTGGGCCTTCGCGCTGATCCGCTTCGTTTCCTCGCTGGGCCTGGGCTCGCTGTTCGTCGCTTGCAACATCCTGATGTCCGAGTTCGTCACCGCCAAGTACCGCACCACCATCCTGGCGACCATGCAGGCCGGCTGGACCGTGGGCTACCTGGTAGCGACCGTTCTTGCCGGGCAGATCATCCCCGACTACGGCTGGCGCGCGCTGTTCTTCACCGCCATCGGCGCGGCGCTGATCTGCCTGGCGCTGCGGCCCTGGGTTCCGGAGTCACCGTCCTGGCTGGCAGCCCGTGCGCAACGGCTGCAGCAGGCCGGCAGCAACCGCCAGCAGAGCGCGCCCAGCGGCGGCATGCGCCAACTGCTGGTCGATCCGTCCACGCGGCGCATGTTCCTGCTGTGGAGCCTCACCTCATGCTTCCTGCTGTTCGGCTACTACGGCACCAACAACTGGATGCCCTCGTACCTGGAAAGCGAGCTGGGCATGAACTTCAAGTCCATGACCGGCTACATGGTCGGCACCTACACCGCGATGATCCTCGGCAAGGTGCTCGCCGGGATCGCCTCGGACCGCTTCGGCCGCCGCGCCACCTTCGCCGCCGGCGCCATCGGCACCGCGATCTTCATGCCGGTGATCGTGTTCTGGCACACCCCGGACAACATCGTCTGGATCCTCGCGCTGTTCGGTTTCATCTACGGCGTACCGGTGGGCGTGCTGGCCACCTACATGACCGAGAGCTTCTCCACTCAGGTACGCGGCGCCGCCGTCGGCACCTCCTACAACCTCGGCCGCATTGGCGCGGCGGTGGCCCCGGCGGCCATCGGCCTGCTGGCCTCCCATGTGTCCATCGGCGCGGGCTTCCTGGTGATGGGCATCACCTACGTGATCACCGGCCTGATCCCGGCGCTGTTGATCCCCAACCGCCTATATGACCCGAACCGCGAAGGGCGCACGGTGCAGCCAGGCACACCCGCCCGTGCGCCTGCGCACAGCACTGCCCGCCCGCTGGGCCAACCCGTCACGGAGGAAAGCCTGCGATGACCGATCTCACCCGCGCCGCCAATGCGCCCGGGCCGGACATGTTCCCCCGCGATCGATACACCTTCCAGGAGTTCCTCGGCCTGGAGCGCTGGGTCGATGGCGAAGTGGTGCGGGTACGCCTGCGCCACCGCCCGGAGCTGATGAACTACATCGACAGCTTCCACGGCGGCGTGCTGATGAGCGTGCTCGATGCCGCCATGGCCGGCGCGATCCGCGCGCAGATGCCGGGTTGCTCGATGGTCACCATCGACATGGCCACCCACTTCATGGGCAGTACTCGCGGCGAGATCAACGCCGTCGGCCGGGTGCTCAAGCGCACCCGCACGCTGTGCTTCTGCGCGGCGGAAATCTTCGATGAAGCCGGCGAGCTGATTGCCAGCGCCACCGGCAGTTTCAAGTACCGGCCCGCGGCGGCCGGAGCTGTTCAACCGACACGGGAATGATGAAATGACCGACCACACCGCGATGGCCGAGGAACGCGAAGAGCGCCTGCGGCTGATCCGTGACAGCGCCGCCTCCCTGGTCCCGCGCGGCGGCGACCTGGGCCGGGTGCGCCGTCTGCGCTTCCAGCAGGCGGGCGTCGACCGCGACGCCTGGGGCGAAGTCTGCGCCATGGGCTGGCCGGGCCTGCGCCTGGCGGAAGAGCTGGGCGGCAGCGGGCTGGGCATGGCCGAGTACGCGGCGCTGCTGGAAGAGCTGGGCCGTGGCCTGCTGCCCGAGCCGCTGATCGAGGCGAGCCTGGTCGCTCCGTTGCTGCCAGCGGACGAGCGCGACGCGCTGCTGGCCGGCGAGCGGCTGATCCTGCCGGCCGGCATCGGTTATGAAGCAGATGCGGCATTGCCGGTGCTGCGCGACGGCCAACTGCGCGGCGAGGTCGTCCACGTGGCGCTCGGTGCTGCGGCTGATGCCTGGCTGGTCGCCTGCAACGCCGGCCTTGCTCTGGTGCAGCGCAACGCCGAAGGGCTCAGCCTGCATCAGGATGCGACCCAGGACGGCGGCCACCTGGCGCGCCTGCGCTTCGACGGCACGCCGGCACAACTCGTCGAGACCACGCCCGCCGCCCTCGACGAAGCGGCGCTGGCCTGCTCGGCCTATCTGGTCGGGCTGATGGATGCCGCCTTCGAACAGACTCGGGACTACCTCGGCGTGCGCCGCCAGTTCGGCCGCGAGATCGGCAGCTTCCAGTCGCTGCAGCACCGCATGGTTGACCTGAAACTGCAGATCGAACTGGCCCGCGCCATCGTCGGCGAAGCGGCCACCGCCCTGGATGACGGTGCGCCGACTGCCCTGGTACAGCGCCTGGTGTCCACCGCCAAGGTGCGTGCCGCCGAAGCGGCCATGCTGGTCACCCGCCAGGCGATCCAGTTGCACGGCGGCATCGGCTACACCGACGAGGCCGACATCGGCCTGTTCCTGCGCCGCGCCATGGTGCTGCTCAACAGCCAGGGCTCGCTGGCCTTCCACCGGGCGCGCTACATCGCCCTGCTGCATGCGGAGGTGGCGTGATGAGCGAGATGCTGCTGCAGGAAACCCATGGCTCGGTGCGCCTGCTGCGCTTCAACAATCCGGCGCGGCGCAATGCACTGCCCACAGCGCTGCGTGCCGCGTTGCTCGACGCGCTGCGTGAAGCGGACGCCGATCCCGCCGTGCGCAGTGTGGTGCTCACCGGTTCGGCGGAAGTCTTCAGCGCCGGCGGCGATCTGAGCGACATGCACGTCACCGACCTGAACGCCGGCCGCGTGCGCATGCAGAAGAACGCTGACCTGATCCGCCAGATGCTGCGCATGGGCAAGCCCATCATTGCCGCCATCGAAGGCTGGGCGGTGGGCGCCGGGCTGTCGGTGGCGCTGGCCTGCGACAGCCTGGTTTGCGGCGGCACGGCGCGCTTCGCCGCCGGCTTCGGCAAGGTCGGCTTGATCGCCGATCTCGGCCAACTGCACACCTTGCCGGCGCGCATCGGCAACGGTCGGGCGCGGCAGGTGCTGATGTTCGGCCAGGTGATCGAGGCCGAGGAAGCGCTGCGCATCGGTCTGGTGGACCAGCTCTGTGCACCGGGTGCCGCGCTGGATGCTGCGCTGGCATTGGCCGCAAAGGTCGAGCAGCAGGCGCCGCTGGCGCTGTCGCTGACCAAGGCGCTGCTGGCCAATGGCCTGGAGCTGCTGCTCGAACGCGAAGGCGATTTCCAGAGCCAGCTGTTCCTCAGCGCCGACCACGCCGAAGGCAAAGCGGCCTTCCTCGAAAAACGTTCCCCGGATTTCCGGGGCCAGTAATCAAGAGAACCGTGACATGACCGATTACAACGCCCTTGAAGATGGCGAATTCCGTCGACTGGTGCGCGAGTGGGTCGCCGCCAACTACCCGCAACGCATCCGCAACCCGGCCCACCGCCTGGGTCGTGACGACACCTGGGAGTGGTACCAGGCACTGTCTCGGCAGGGCTGGCTGTGCCCCGGCTGGCCGGTGCAACACGGCGGCATGGGCCTGTCCGCCGGCAAGCAGCTGATCATGATCGAGGAGATGGAAAACTACGGCTGCGCGCGCCTGCCCGACAGCGGCATCACCATGCTCGGCCCGCTGCTGATCCGCTACGGCACCGACGCCCAGCGCGAGCGCTTCCTGCCGCGCATCCTCAGTGGCGAGGACATCTGGTGCCAGGGCTACAGCGAGCCCAATGCCGGCTCCGACCTCGCCAGCCTGCGTACCGAAGCGGTGCTGCGCGACGGCGAATGGGTGATCAACGGCCAGAAGACCTGGACCACCATGGGCACCGAGGCCAACTGGATCTTCGTGCTGGCGCGCACCGAGCGCAGCGCCAAGGCGCAGCAGGGCATCAGCTTCCTGCTGGTGCCGATGGACAGCCCCGGCGTCGAGGTGCGGCCGATCCTCAACCTCGAGCTGCAGGGCGAGTTCTGCGAGGTGTTCTTCAACGACGTGCGCGTGCCGGAGGAAAACCTCGTCGGCGCGGTCAACCACGGCTGGGGTATGGCCAAGGCGCTGCTCGGCTTCGAGCGCATCTTCCTCGGCTCGCCCAAGCAGGCCACCTTCGCCCTCGAGCGCCTGGTGCGCCTGGCCCGTCACCAGGGCCTGTGGGACGACCCGGTGTTCGCCCAGCGCTTCGCCACGCTGAGCATGGACCTGGACTGCCACAAGGCGCTCTACGAGCGCTTCGCCGAACGCCTGCGGCGCGGCGAGGAGCTGGGCCCGGATGTTTCCCTGCTGAAGATCCACCAGTCCGAGCTGTACCAGCGCATCAGCGAGCTGGGGCTGGAGATCGCCGGCGCGGATTCGGCGCTGCTCAACCCCTTCAGCGACGACCCTGAACTGCACCCGGCGGGCATCTTCATCCAGTCGCGGCCGACCACCATCTACGGCGGCACCAACGAGATCCAGCGCAACATCCTGGCCAAGGCCGTGCTCGGCCTGCCGAGCTGATCGTACGCACAACGAACCTCAAACACGAATTGAAGTAAGGAACGAGCAATGACCCAACGACTCAACGAAGGCAAGGTAGCGATCGTCACCGGCGCCGGTGGCGGCATTGGCCGCGAGATCGCCCTGGCCCTGGCCGACAGCGGTGCGCGAGTACTGATCAACGATATCGGCGTGTCCCTGCAGGGCGAGGGCGGCTCGGCTTCCCCGGCCGAGGAAACCCTCGGGCTGATCCGCCAGCGCGGCGGCGACGGCGCCATCAATACCGACAGCGTGTCGGACTGGGACAGCGCGCGGCGCATCGTCTCCAGCGCCATCGACACCTTCGGCCGCGTCGACATCGTGGTCAACAATGCCGGCATCCTGCGCGACACCATCTTCCACAAGATGAGCGCCGAGGACTGGCTGTCGGTGATCAACGTGCACCTCAACGGCAGCTTCTTCGTCAGCCGCGCCGCCGCCGAGCACTTCCGCGCGCAGAACAGCGGCGCCTTCGTGCACATGACCAGCACCTCGGGGCTGATCGGCAACTTCGGCCAGGCCAACTACTCGGCGGCCAAGCTGGGCATCGTCGCCCTGAGCAAGTCCATCGCCCTCGACATGCAGCGCTACAACGTGCGCTCCAACTGCATCGCGCCCTTCGCCTGGAGCCGCATGACCGATTCCATTCCGGCCGAGACGCCGGAGCAGAAAGCGCGGGTGGAAAACCTGCAACGCATGACCCCGGACAAGAACGCGCCGCTGGCCGTGTACCTCGCCTCCGATGCCGCCAGCGCGGTCAATGGCCAGGTGTTCGCCGCGCGCAACCACGAAATCTTCCTGATGAGCCAGAGCCGCCCGCTGCGCAGCGTGCACAGCGACAACGGCTGGACCCCGCAGAGCATCGCCGAGCACGGCATGTCGGCGCTGCGCGGGAGCTTCATGGACCTGGCGCGCAGCCCGGACGTGTTCTCCTGGGACCCGATCTGACCTTTCGGAGGCAGGCGCATGTTCAAGACCCGATTCACCGAAACCTTCGGCGTCGAACACCCGATCATGCAGGGCGGTATGCAGTGGGTGGGGCGCGCCGAGATGGCGGCGGCGGTGGCCAACGCCGGTGGCCTGGCGACGCTCTCGGCGCTGACCCAGCCGACGCCCGAGGCGCTGGCCGACGAGATCGCGCGTTGCCGCGAACTCACCGACAAGCCCTTCGGCGTCAACCTCACGCTGCTGCCGACGCAGAAGCCGATTCCCTACGCCGAGTACCGCGCGGTGATCATCGAGAGCGGCATCCGCGTCGTCGAAACCGCCGGGAACAACCCCGGCGAGCACATCGCCGAGTTCCGCCAGCATAGCATCAAGGTGATCCACAAATGCACGGCGGTGCGCCATGCGCTCAAGGCCGAGCAACTGGGAGTGGATGCGGTGTCGATCGACGGCTTCGAGTGCGCCGGGCATCCGGGCGAGGACGACATTCCCGGTCTGGTGCTGCTGCCCGCCGCGGCCAACCGGTTGCGCGTGCCGATCATTGCTTCCGGTGGTTTCGCCGATGGCCGTGGACTGGTGGCGGCGCTGGCGCTGGGGGCCGATGCGATCAACATGGGCACGCGTTTTCTCAGCACCCGCGAATGCCCGATCCATCCGCAGGTCAAGGCGGCCATCCGCGCCGCCGACGAGCGCTCCACGGACGTGATCATGCGTTCGCTGCGCAACAGCGCGAGGGTCGCGCGCAACGCTATCAGCCAGGAAGTGCTGGCCATCGAGGCGCGCGGCAACGCCACCTATGCCGACATCGCCACGCTGGTCAGCGGTCTGCGCGGGCGCACGGTCTACGAACAGGGCGACACCGACCTGGGCATCTGGTCGGCGGGCATGGTCCAGGGCCTGATCGATGACGAACCGAGCTGCGAGGAACTGCTGCGCAGCATCGTCGAGGAGGCGCGTGAGCTGATCCGCGAGCGACTGGAGGGTTTGCTTATCCAGTGATTTTCCATGTGGCGGCGTGGGAGCAAGCGTTTCTTCTGGAGGCTATGCGCGGAGGCTCCCTCTCCCTAACCCTCTCCCTTCAGGGAGAGGGCGGGGGAGAGGGGCTCGTACTGACCTCCAGACAGCAGCGGCGCCGCCTTCACCTCACCTGACGAAGAAACAACAACAATGAAAAATCTTCCCGTACGGGCGCTCGTTTCGAGCTTCGCCTGCCTGCCCCTGTTCGCCCACGCGGACTTCATCGCGGACAGCAAGGCCAACCTGGAACTGCGCAATTTCTACTTCAACCGCGACTATCGCCAGAGCGGCGCCGCACAGTCGAAATCCGAGGAGTGGGCGCAGGGTTTCCTGCTGCGCTTCGAGTCGGGCTACACCGAGGGCACGGTCGGCGTGGGCGTCGATGCGCTCGGCCTGCTGGGCATCAAGCTGGACTCCAGCCCCGACCGCACTGGCTCCGGCCTGCTGCCATACTCGGCCAGCGACAAGCGCGCCGCCGACGACTACAGCGACCTGGGCGTGACCGCCAAGCTGCGCGCCTCGAAAAGCACCCTGAAGGTCGGCACGCTGCTGCCGAAGATGCCGGTGGTGCAGTACAACGACACCCGCCTGCACCCGCAGACCTTCCAGGGCGGCCTCGCCGAGATCAACGAGATTGACGGACTCACCGCGCAACTGGGCCAACTGCGCCAGGTGAAGCAGCGTGACTCGACCAACGACGAAGACCTGTCGATGACCCGTGGCAACAAGCGCAACATCGTGCTCGGCAGCCATACCAGCAGCGACCGCTTCAACCTTGCCGGCGGCACCTACCGCTGGACCGATAACCTCAGCACCAGCTACCACTACGGCGGCCTGGAAAACTTCTACCGCCAGCACTACCTGAGCGTGGTCCACACGCTGCCCATCGCCGAGGGCCAGTCGCTCAAGTCCGACATCCGCTGGGCGCGTTCCACCGACGATGGCGGCAGCAATGTCGACAACCGCGCGCTCAACGCCCTGTTCACCTACCGCATCGGCGGTAGCGGTTTCGGCGTGGGCTACCAGCGCATGTCCGGCGACACCGGCTTCGCCTACCTGTCCGGCACCGACCCGTACCTGACCAACTTCGTGCAGATCGGCGACTTCGCCAACAAGGACGAGCGCTCCTGGCAGGCGCGCTACGACTATGACTTCGCCGGCCTCGGCCTGCCCGGCCTGACCTTCATGACGCGCTACCTGCAGGGCGACCACATCGACCTGCTGAATGGCCAGGGGCGCGGCAAGGAATGGGAGCGCGACACCGACATCGGCTACGTGGTGCAGAACGGCCCGTTCAAGAACCTCGGTTTCAAGGTGCGCAACGGCGCCTTCCGCAGCGATTTCGGCAACGACATCGACGAAACGCGGGTCATCGTCAGCTACCAGATGCCGCTCTGGTAACAGTCGCTACGGGCGGCGGCGGTTTGGCCAGAATCGCCCCGCCCGTGGCGGGAATGTCCCTTTCAGCCAAAGTCTGAACCGTGATTCACTGCTTTCAATGCAATGAATCAGGGTTCAGACCATGGCTTACCGGCAAACCGAGGCCCGGCTGCAAAAGGACGGCGAACAGCGCGAGCGCATCCTCGAGTTGGCGCTGGCGCGGGTTGCCGACGGCGGCTTCGCTGCGCTGACCATGCAGAGCCTGGCGGATGACGCCGGCATCGCTACCGGCAGCCTCTATCGGCATTTCAGCGGCAAGGGCGAACTGGCCGCCGAAGTCTTCGCTCGCGCCAGCCAGCGCGAGGTCGATGCTCTGGGCGTGCTGCTGAAGGATTCGGGCAGCGCCGCCGAGCGCCTGAATCGAGGCCTCCAGCAATTCGCCGCGCGTGCCTGGGGCAGTCGTCAGCTGGCCTTTGCGCTGATCGCCGAACCGGTCGACCCGGAGGTGGACGAGCAGCGCCTGGTCTACCGCGAAGCCTACGCTGCCCTGTTCATCACCCTGCTGGAGCAGGGCATCGCCACCGGCGAATTCCAGCCCCAGCCGGTGCAACTCACTGCCGCCTGCCTGGTCGGCGCCATCGCCGAGGCGTTGATCGGTCCGCTCTCGCCACCGGCCCGCGCCGCGCGGGATGCCGGCGAATCCAAGGTTTCCCTGGAGGACGTCAGCGACGCCCTCGTGAACTTCTGCCTGCGCGCCGTCGGTGCGTTCCCTGCTGCTTTGCCAAAACCTGCCAGGCCCACGCCTGTGATGGAGGACCAGCCATGATCCCGCACCAGTACGCCGAAACCCACGAAGTGACCAACCAGGTGCCGCCGCTGGATGGCGCCAACCTCTATCGCGTCGACGTACCGCTGCAGGAGTGGGTGCGTCGCTACGGCGGTGGCTTCGCCGAGCAGAAACTCGACGCCTACGGCGCGCTGGCCGGCGGGCCGCTGATGGCGGCGGGCTTCCTGGCCAACGAGAACAAGCCGGTGTTCAAGTCCCATGACCGCTACGGCCATCGAGTCGACCTGATCGAATTCCACCCGGCCTATCACGAGCTGATGCGCGCCTCCATCGAGGCCGGCATCCCGTCCATGCCCTGGACCGATCCGCGTGCCGGCGCTCACGTCGCCCGTGCCGGCCTCAGCTACCTGCACAGCCAGGCCGAAGCCGGCACCGGTTGCCCGCTGACCATGACCTTCGCCAGCGTGCCGGCGATCCGCCTGCAAGCGGACGTCGCCGAGAAGTGGCTGCCGAAGATCCTCTCCACCGAATACGACCCGCGCAACCTGCCCATCGAGCAGAAGGCCGGCGCCACCATCGGCATGGCCATGACCGAGAAGCAGGGCGGCACCGACGTCCGCGCCAACACCACCCGCGCCTACCCGGTGGGCATTCCCGGTCCCGGCCAGGCCTACGAGCTGGTCGGTCACAAGTGGTTCTGCTCGGCGCCCATGTGCGACGCCTTCCTCACCCTGGCCTACACCGACAAGGGCCTGACCTGCTTCCTGCTGCCGCGCCACCGCCCCGACGGCAGCCGCAACGAGTTCTACATCCAGCGCCTGAAGAACAAGCTGGGCAACTGGTCCAACGCCTCCAGCGAAGTGGAATACCGCGGCGCGCTGGCCTGGATGGTCGGCGAGGAAGGCCGCGGCGTGCCGACCATCATCGAGATGGTCGCCATGACCCGCTTCGACTGCATGATCGGTTCCAGCTCCCTGATGCGCCAGGCGCTGACCCAGGCCGCGCACCACTGCGCCTATCGCCAAGTCGGCGGTCGCGTATTGGCCGAGCAACCGCTGATGCAGAACGTACTGGCCGACCTCGCCCTGGAAAGCGAAGCCGCGCTGGCCCTGACCATGCGCATGGGCCGTGCCCTGGACCACCTGCACGACGAACAGGAAGACAAGTTCGCCCGCCTGGTCACCGCCGTGGGCAAATACTGGATCTGCAAACGCGCCCCCGCGATGATCAACGAAGCCGCCGAATGCCTGGGGGGTGCCGGCTACGTCGAGGACACCATCCTCCCGCGCCTGTACCGCGAAGCGCCGGTCAACTCCACCTGGGAAGGCTCGGGCAACGTGCAGTGCCTGGACGTCCTGCGTGCCCTGTCCAAGGAGCCCGGCGTGCTCGACGCACTGTTCGCCGAGTTGGGCGACGGCCATGGTGACGCGCGCCTGGCCTCGTTCATCGGCAACCTCAAGGCGTCCTTCGCTGATACCCAGGACATCCAGTACCGCGCCCGCCAGCTCACCGAGAACGTCGCCGTCGCCCTGCAGGCCAAGCTGCTGCTGGAAGCGGGCAACTCGGTGGTCTCCGACGCCTTCATCGCCAGCCGCCTGGACGACGGTGGCCGCGTCTACGGCACCCTGCCGCGCGGAGTGGATGTGGAAGCGCTGGTGGCGCGGGCGACGCCGCACCTGGCGTGATGCAACTTTGCCAGCTGCCCGCCACGGGCAGCTGGCCTGGTCCTGTCATTGATCGTCTCTGTTGAATCTGTCATCCCCTTCCGCCACGGAAGCAGGCAAGATGGAGCTGATCGTTCAGACAGGATGCCCACCATGAGTCTTACGACTGGCGACGAGTTCTTCGTCGCGCAGACCGCCGAAGAGGCCGTCGATCAACTGGCCGTGCTTCACGAGCGTGCCACCGGCGCCCTGAACCAGGCGCTCAAGCGGTACCTGAAGGACCGCGAAGTCCCCGACGCGCAACAGCGCGAACAATTCCGCTACCCGCTGCTGCGGGTGACCTACCTGTGCCAGGGCGAAGTGCCATCCACCACCCGCGCCTACGCCAAGGTCCAGGTACCCGGCACTTACGCGGTGACCATCACCCAGCCCAAGGCCTTCCGCAAATACCTGCTCGAGCAGCTGCGCCCGCTGATGGAAGATTTCACCGTGCGCGTGGAAGTCGGTGTCAGCCAGCAGAACATTCCTTACCCCTACGTGGTAGAGAGCGGCGACGAGCTGGGCGGTTCCGGTGTGACCGCCGCCGAGCTGGCGCGGGTGTTCCCCAGCACCGACCTGTCGGCTACTTCCGACGGCGTGGCGGACGGCCTGTACGAATGGGAGAACGCCGACCCGATGCCGCTGGCGCTGTTCGACGCTGCGCGTACCGACTTCTCCCTGCGCCGCATGGTGCATTACACCGGTAGCGACTGGCGCCATGTGCAGCCGTGGATCCTGCTGACCAACTACCACCGCTACGTCGACCAGTTCATCCACCTGGGCCTGGAGCGCCTGCGCGATGACCCGCGCTTCGTGCGCATGGTGTTGCCGGGCAATGTGATCATCGAGCGCGGCACCGATGCCGGCGAGGCCAACGCCATCGTCGCCAGCGTCGAGTGGCATCGCTTCCAGATGCCGGCCTACCACCTGATCGCCGAGGATGGTGACGGCGTGACCCTGGTGAACATCGGCGTCGGACCGTCCAACGCGAAGAACATCACCGACCACCTGGCCGTGCTGCGCCCGCACTGCTGGCTGATGGTCGGCCACTGCGGCGGCCTGCGACAGTCGCAGACCATCGGCGACTACGTGCTGGCCCACGCCTACATGCGCCGCGATGGCATTCTGGACCGCGTGCTGCCGCCGCACATCCCGATCCCGGCGTTGGCCGAAGTGCAGCTGGCGCTGCAGGAAGCCGCCGCACTGGTCACCGGCGAACGCGGCGACCAGCTCAAGCGCCGCCTGCGCACGGGCACCGTGCTCACCTACGACGACCGCAACTGGGAGCTGCACTGGGCCCAGGAGCGCCCGCTGATCAACCTGGCGCGGGCGATTGCGGTGGACATGGAGAGCGGCACCATCGCCGCCCAGGGCTACCGCCTGCGGGTGCCCTACGGCACGCTGCTGTGCGTCTCGGACAAGCCGCTGCACAGCGAGATCAAGCTGCCCGGCGCGGCCACGGCGTTCTACCAGCGCGCGGTGAGCCAGCACCTGTCCATCGGCATCGCCGCCGTCGACCTGCTGCGCACCCAGCTCAACTCGCTGCACTCGCGCAAGCTGCGCAGCTTCGACGAGCCACCGTTCCGCTGATCTGCGACAGGGCACGGGGCGACCAGCAGGGTGATGGTGGTCGCCTCAGCTGCATCAAGGAAGCAGCGTAGGGCGCATAACGCGCCAGCGTTATCCGCCGTGCAGGTTGCGGCGTATAACCTGTTCCAGGTTATGCGCCCTACGGTGCTGAAGAAAGCCGAAGGAGAGTGTTGCCGATGACCGATCCTCGCAAGACCCCGGCGGGCCGCGCGCTCGCCCTGCTGGACCTGACCTCCCTGAATGATCGCGACGACCTGCAAAGCACTGTCGAACTCTGTCGCCGTGCGCTGACGCCCTACGGCGATGTGGCGGCGGTGTGTGTCTGGCCGAAGCTGGTGCACGTCGCCCGGCGCACACTCAATACCCTGGGCGGGCGCTCGGTGAAGGTCGCCAGCGTATGCAACTTCCCCGCGGGCAACGCCCCGCTGGCGGACGTGGTGGAGGAGGTGCGCAAGACCCTTGCCGAAGGCGCGGACGAGATCGACCTGGTCTACCCGTGGCGCAAGCTCAAGGCCGGCGAGCCAACCGGCGCGGTGGAGCTGATTCGTACCTGCAAGACGCTGTGCGGGCCGTACCACCGGCTCAAGGTGATCCTGGAAACCGGCGAGCTGGCCGATCCCGAATTGATCCGCGCGGCCTGCCGGGAAGCCATCGCCGGCGGCGCCGACTTCCTCAAGACCAGCACCGGCAAGGCGGCGGTGAATGCCACGCCCGAGGCGGTGCGGGTGATACTCGAAACCATCGAGGAGGAGGGCGGCAAGGTGGGGCTCAAGGTATCTGGCGGGCTGCGCACGCTGGCCGATGCGCAGGGCTACCGGACGCTGGTGGAGGAGCGTTTCGGCGCTGGCTGGATTACCCCGGAGCATCTGCGCTTCGGCGCATCGTCGTTGCTTGACGATCTGCTGCGCGAGTTGGGCGCCGAAGCCAAGCCCATCACCACGCGCAGCTACTGAACCGCCCGCGTTGACGCAGCCCGGGGCGGGCCTAGAATGCTCGCCTCCCGCGCCACGGGGAACCGTGGAGCGCCCCTCCGGTC
>NZ_LZDG02000072.1:0-5141 GCF_001672555.2 Pseudomonas sp. AU11447
AGGGGGGCTTGAAATGGTGTCCACCAAAAACAGGTGGACACCATGCCGCTAGCTGGAAGAACCGGGGAGGTGTGTTGGCCAGACGCTTACGCTGATTCGCTACCTCTCTCGCTGAAGGTGGATAGAAGCCGCTGCGGGACGCTTGCAGTATCCGGCACATCCGCGCCACGGGATAGAGACTTGCTAACGCCTCGCTGGCGCGGAACTTCATTTCGTGCGCTGCGCGAGAAGATAGCGAGCGCCTTTTTAAAAACGTTGCGTTCCATGGTGACCGGAGCCAAATGCTGGTGCAGAGGAAACAGCTCCATGCTCTCGCCCCGCTACTCGCCATTTCCCGGAAGGGCATCGTGCCTCGCTGCCCCTATTGGCGCTTCCACTTGCGCAACTGGCTATCATCGATGTCCAACGTGTCGGGTACGTGACGAAGCGGCGTACTGGCAAGGACCTGGGCAACCTCCGTGAGCTTGAAGGATTCGGGAAAAATATCTTCAGGCCATGGAGCACAAACACTCCTTGCGGTGGGCAATATCTACAGTAGATCAGTGTCCACTCAGCTCGGAACAGGCCACTAAGAGGAATTACATCGTTGCACCGAGGGCGCAACCGCTTTCAGCCACGACACGGTTACGACCAGCTTGCTTCGCTTTGTAAAGCAACGTATCGGCCAGTTCCAGCACTCCGGTCGGATCCGACTGCCCATCCTCACAACAAGAGACTCCAAGCGATAGAGTGACTTGTTCCACCGGTGGTATAGACATGAGTTCCAGCGCTCGGCGGACGCGTTCAGCCACCTCAGTCGCTTCGGCCAAATTCGTTCGCGGCAAAAGCAGTATGAACTCTTCGCCGCCCACCCGGCAGGCAAGATCCTCACCTCGGCAATTTCGACCAAGCAAAGCCGAAACCTCCCGCAACACCTTGTCGCCGACCGCGTGACCATACTTGTCGTTGATGCACTTGAAGTGGTCGATATCCATGCTTATTACGGCATACTGTTTGCCAATTGAGTGCCACTCGCACAGAGTTTCCTCTAATGCTCGGCGATTTCCGAGCCCTGTAAGCGGATCGCTCAGCGCTTGTTGATTTAGTTGGCCTATACGCTCGTTGTTCAGCAGGGCGCCCATGATCATCGCACGGCGAATACGCCAGGCTTCGAAATACCAAGCACGGACCTTGATGATGCCCTCTTCGTTCGGGCGCTGACCGGCGAGGTCGGCCAATTGGTTAAGAGGTCGGCTTATGCGCGATGCTACCCACCAAGTCATCAGTAGCATCAACATGCTCATAGGGACAATAACCAGCACGGCCTGTAGCATCTGGCTCCAGACCGTCCCAAGTGGAACACTTAACGGTTGTTGGCAAACTACTCCCCAGCCGCTATGGGGGACCGCTGCGTAGCCTGCCAGCATTTCCATGCCGTTCGAGGTGCGGACATGCAAGGAGCCGTTTTCGCCGTGCAGCACTGCGTCAACGACAGCGTTGCTGCCGATCTCTTTGCCGATGAGATCCGGGGTGGGGTGAAACAAGAGATGGCGTGTTTCATCCACTATGTACACGTAAGACAAGTCTTGCTGTAAGTGCGATCTAATGAGGTCGCTGAGAGAGTTTTCCTCTTGCAGATAAATGGTGCCGCCCACCAGTCCGAGGTACGCGCCTTCAGGACTCCAGATTGGCTGTGAGACGAATATGATCAAATTTCCCGCCAGCGAATGGAAGGCAGGGCTGATCATAGCCCGGCGCTCTTCCAGCGGCTTCTTAAAGCTAAGAGTTTGGCCATTGACGCTGAGCGCTACTGGATAGGATGCAACGACCTCGCCATCGGCATTGGCTACGATCACGCTATTGAAGTTGCGGTCCTGCTCGGCTAGGCGAGAAGCTTCAGTCGCGCGAAGCGTTTCGAGATGGAAGTTTTGGCCAATAACGCGAGAAGTGTATGCCAGACGATCAAGGTTATCGCGTAAGCTTTGGCCAATAGTCAAGGCCACTTTGGCTGCGTATGCACGATTTGCCTCCAGCGAGAGGCGAACTAAAACCTCACGCTGGATTCGGTAAATTGCATAGAGGTCATTGAATAATGTGGCAAGGATCGCCAATAGCGCGGTGAGCACCATTAGCGTGCGCAGGGTGACTCTTGGAGACGGTCCGTTCGCCATGAATAAGAACCTAATAGGTGCTGTTACGGGAGAGCCATTTCCAGCGCCAAATTTCCGCCGCCTCCCTTGCCAGAGGACGCCAAATACCTGGGAGCCCTGGCCCGGACACGATATTCTAACTTCGCCGGGCTGTGGATGGCGAATGGCTATCCATCACCCAGCAACCGATGCACGGATACAGGCTCGTCGATTGGGTTCCAGGCGCGGACGGTAGATTTCGGGTTGGGCTATGCATTCTGTTTTCGCGGCCAGCAGTAAGCCCACTAGCGCCCGGGTTAGGTCCTCTGCTAATAATTGCATCTGCGCCACTTTGGATCGAATGCTGCCCCTCAATGGCTCGGCTCTCAGGGATGGAGGCCGTCCTCAAGAGAGGTCGGTAATCGAACGACGTTAAGCACAGGCAAACGAGACCGAGAGCGGTCGTTTGCGTATGTGTGGGGCGTGAATTTGAACGAGTCCGTCTAGGTGACGTCATGCCTGATTCGCCATACCTGCGTATTCCAGTCGAAGCCGTTACTTTGGGAATGTATGTGCACAAACTGTGCGGTTCTTGGATCACGCATCCTTTTTGGCGGGGGTGCTTTCTGATCGAGGATCCGAAGGATCTCCTAAAGCTTCGGCAAAGCTCTGTGAAAGAGGTGTTGATTGATCCTCGGAAAGGTCTTTCTTCTGCTCCTCCGGCGCAGCCTGACGACGCCAGAACTTCGCAATACGACGTGATTTCACCAGGGGCAAGTGTCACTTTAGCGGCGCAGGCACCATTACAGCTCAGTACCTCTCAACGACGCAGCCTGGAGGATGAGCTTCAGTCTGCTCGACAGTTGTGTATTAGGTCGAAGAAAGTTGTGATGGAGATGTTCCAGGATGCTCGTTTGGGAAAGGTTATCCAGGCCGAAGGCGCTCATGCGCTCGTGAGCGAGATTGCAGCCTCAGTGGAGCGCCATCCCAGCGCCATTATTAGCCTGGCTAGGCTAAAGACGGCTGATGAGTACACATATTTGCACTCAATAGCAGTCTGCGCCCTGATGATTGCACTCGCGCGTCAAATTGGACTTGAGGAGTCCTTGGTGCGTGAAGCTGGGGTTGCTGGATTGCTACACGACATTGGCAAAATGTCTGTTCCAATCGATGTGCTCAACAAGCCCGGCCGGCTGGACGAAAGCGAGTTCGCCACAGTCCGCGAACACCCTCGTCGAGGCGCAGATATTTTACGAGAAGGCCGCCAGGTTAGCGCTTTGGTTCTAGATGTATGTCTTCACCATCACGAAAAGCTCGATGGCACGGGTTATCCTCACGGATTGGCTGGGGATCAAATCAGCTTATTCGCAAGGATGGGCGCCATCTGCGACGTCTATGATGCAGTGACTTCCGATCGCCCCTACAAGCCAGGATGGGATCCTGCGGAATCCTTGCAGAGAATGTCTCGCTGGTGCGGCGGACATCTCGACGGAGCGCTTTTCCAATCGTTTGTGCGCTGCTTGGGGATCTATCCAGTGGGAACGCTTGTGCACCTCCAAAGCGAGCGGCTTGGGGTAGTGGTGGAGCAGAGCAGTGAGTTGCTGCTGCCCATTGTGAAGGTGTTTTACTCGACTCGAACGAAGGCTGCACTGCCTATAGAGCTAATTGATCTATCCAATTTGAAGGGTCAAGAGCGCATTCTCGGTCGTGAATTGCCAGAGAAGTGGGGGTTTCGGAACCTAGAGGCGCTTTGGTGTAATTTAGATTCGCGACGGGGCTCTCTTTTTGAATAATCAGTTGGGGTAAGACTTATCATCGATTTTTGATCAGCATTTGGATTTCGCGAATACTTGGAGAAGTCAGAGCAATTGTATCCATCTGCATAGGTTTAGAACCTGTACAGCAATGAGGGCTGTTGTTTATCTGGGCATATAACCCAACTGCCAGGACCGTGGGACGAAGTAAACGGCCAAAGCCAAAGTGCATGCCAGGGCACTGCTAGCCGCCATGGCCGTCAACCCTAAATGATGTTCCAGTAGCGCTCCGGCTGTGCCACCCAATAGCATCCCGCTCCAGGGAACGAGTTGAACCCGCCAGCCGTTGGGACGCTCCCCTATGAGCCAACGCCCAAGACCTCTGCCGAAACGAGACAGCGCTCCCGTCACGTAAGTGAGGCCGATAGGCATGCCATTCACTTGCTCCACTACGGCGTTCAGCATCCCCATCGCAATGATGGCTGATACAAATGCAGGTAGCACGCAGTCCGCAGGCCAAATGGCAGAAAATCCAAGAAGCGCGGCGACAAGCAGGAGTAAAGGGGCCGCGCGCCGCTTGAACCCGCGGGCTAGGACAACACCTATTGCATTACCCGCAACGAAGCAGATCAGCGCGAGTGAAAGACGCCACAAAGTGGCTAGATCATGATCGCTGACGGCAACAGCGAGACGCGTGGTATTGCCACTCATGAAGGATACGAAGTCCCCCGTTGCTAGAAAGCCTATTGCATCGGTCATCCCCGCTAGCACCGACAAGCCAGCAACGAGCCCCAATCCGACACGTCCACGCAGTATGTGTAGTCGCACTCTTGTGGGGCTGCGCGGCCTTGGAGCATGGGGGAGCATTTGCGGTACCGTCTTTAAAAATGAACGCGTTCAGGAAGCAAACCGGGCGTCAACATTGAGCTGTGGGGACTTCGTCTTCACTGATGCAATGCTCGATCTCGGTCACTTTGCGTAACGCCAGATCAGCACTCGGATAGGCACCAAAAATACGCCCGTTGTAAAAAACCACCCAGACGAACCCCGACACCGCTGATCCCGCAAGCTTCTGGACCAGTTGTTGGAAGCTTGAGGGCAGGTCGTCGATGTGCATCTGTGCTATACCGCGAAGAATCATGGCAAATCACCTCTTCCTCAATCGGGAGTATTTTGGGTGGTTGAGGCGTAAGCGAACGGGCATCACACCTTGCCGGCGGATACCCAGTTGTGCGGCAGCAGCTCGGCCAGGGCGCTGGCCTTCTGCGTCGGCAGGCGC
>NZ_LZDG02000073.1:0-161947 GCF_001672555.2 Pseudomonas sp. AU11447
CGCTGCTTCAATTCCTCGCTGCCGTAATGAAGGATGTACGGAGCGACAATGTCCGAGTGCAACGAGAAGCCAATGCCGGTCAGCCCGAGACGGCCGATCTCCTCGATCACCACCGCGCTGTAGAGGAAGTCCGCCGCCATGCCGCCATACGCCTCGGGCAGGTGCGAGCAGAGCATTCCGGCCTCCCCGGCCTTGTTCCACAGTTGACGGTCGATATGGCCGTCCTTTTCCCACTGGGCGTGAAAGGGCACCGCCTCCTGTTCGAGGAACTTGCGGACGCTGTCGCGGAACAGCTCGTGATCGGAACTGAACAGGGTTCTGGGAATCATGCGGTGCACCTGCGAATCGGTTGTAGGAATTATTGGAAGGCCGACTGTAGGCCAGCCCGAACCGCTCTGCACTGGACACTTTCGCCAAAAAATAAGACGATCCAGCCGCATCATGACCGCTTTAGCGTCATGCAAAGACATCCATAAGAAGTACAAGAATCGATGCCCAATTCAGTTTCCCAGGTGCTGCGCCGCGTCAGCATCCTCGCCACCCATGGCGTCTTCGGCTCCACCCTGATGCAGGCCAAGGACTTCTTCCACATGGCCGCCCTGCGCCACGGCCGCCAACAGGGCCTCGGCCTGCAGCCCAGCTTCGAGACCCGCATCGTCAGCCCCGACGGCCAGCCGGTAATGAGCTTCAGCGGCGACCTGCTACCGGTGCACGGCGCCCTGGACGAGCCGGAACTGATCATCCTCCCCGCCTTCTGGGGCGACTTTGACGAACTGCTGACCCTCTACCCACAGGTAACGGCCTGGCTGCGCGAGCGTCACGCCGCCGGCTGCGTGCTCTGCGGTGAGGTCTCGGGGGTGTTCTGGCTCGCCGAAGCAGGCCTGCTGGACGGCAAGGAAGCCACCACCTACTGGCGCTTCTTCCGCGAGTTCGCCGAGCGCTACCCCAAGGTACTGCTCAACCAGGACAAGCACATCGCCGACGCTGACAACATCTACAGCGCTGGTGGCCTGACCTCGGTGCGCGACCTGTACATCTACCTGATCGAACGCTTCTGCGGCGCCACCGTCGCCCAGGGCGTGGCCCGCGACATCCTCTACGAGGTGCAGCGCAACTACACGCCAGGGCGCCTGGGCTTCGGCGGACAGAAACTGCACCACGACCCAGCGATCCTGCAGATCCAGCACTGGCTGGAGGAGCACTTCTCCGACAAGTTCCGCTTCGAGGATGTGGCCCGCGAGCACGGCATGAGCATCCGCAACTTCATGCGGCGCTTCCAGGCGGCTACCGGCGACAAGCCACTGCACTACTTGCAGCGTCTGCGTATCGAGACCGCGCGCAACCTGCTGTCCACGACCCGCAAGAGCATCAAGACCATCAGTTACGAAGTCGGCTACGACGACGCCAGCTTTTTCGCTCGGCTTTTCCGCCAACACACCGGGCTGTCGCCGAATCATTACCGGCGCCAGTACGAGCAGAAGGAAGGCTGAAACAGGCCATCCCTAGGATGGGTTCACTGACTCGGGGGCGGCCCTATGATCGGGGCAGCTTCCGACAACAAGAACTTCACGGGATATCGCCATGCGCCGCTTTCTGCTTGCCCTCCTGACCGTCTTCAGCCTCAACGCTGTGGCGGACGACACCTGGAAACCCTTCCCCTACGACCAGAAGGCCTTCGACTACAGCGGCGACAAGCTGCGCGAGGCCTGGCCGCGACTGACCCGAGGCTTCGGCGCCAACTACCCGTTCCCGGACGCGGACTGGGTAGTGACCATGGCCACCCGGCATCCCGAAGCCCTGGAGAAGACTGTCGCCGCCGGCACCGGTTTCAGCGGCAAGCCGGAAGAAGCACAGGTCTACGCCGAGAAGCTGCAGGACGTGTGGCGCAAGGTGTTCCGCGGCGACTTCGCGCAGGCCAAGAAGGACGGCCTGGCATTGGGCGTCGGCGGCCAGGTTCCGGGGATGTTCGCCCAGGTGCTCTACGCCATGTTCCTCGCACCGAACCAGGACGATAAGCAACGCCTGCTGGAAGAAGTGATCAGCTACACCGACGAAGCCGGCCCGCTGCTCAACGCCGACCCCATCGCTCAGTTCGGCCGCGCCTACGCCAAGGCCCGCCTGGCAGAAGACCTGCCGGTGCCGGTGGTGCTCAAGCGCGGCTACACCAGCGAGATTCCAAAGGAACTGGACGCCCTGCTGGCCAAGCAGCCGAACCAGCCGTTCGCCCTGGCACTCTACGGCGGCTACGAAGCCGGCGTGATCCGCAAGGTCGGCAAGCTGGTGGGCAAGATGACCTACGGCGTCAGCGCGGACAAAATGGAGCAGTACTTCGCCCGCTCCTTCCGCGCCGCCGACGACCTGCCTATCGGTCACTACGAGTACGCCAACGCGCTGGGTTATGTGTATGGCGAAGATGAAGAGCAGAAAGCGCTGGAACAGCTGCAGAAAGCGGTGGCAATCAAGCCGATCAATGCCATGGAGGCACTGGAAGTTGCCCATGCTCAGCAACTGCTGAAGAAGGCGCAGCAGGAGATGGCGCAGCGCTGATTCTTGATTTGCAGGAGCGAGCTTGCTCGCGAACCGCCCAGCTTCTGAGCTGCCGGTGAAATGTTCGCGAGCAAGCTCGCTCCTACGAAAAGCCACAACAAAAAAGGCTGCCCGAAGGCAGCCTTTTTCATTCACCGAGCCGTCACGGACGGTGCGGGCGGCTCAGGTACTCGTGGGACTGCATTTCCAGCAGGCGGCTCAGGGTGCGCTGGAACTCGAACTCCAGGCGGCCACCGGTATACAGGTCCTTGAGCTCCACCTCGGCGGAGAGGATCAGCTTGACGTTGCGGTCGTAGAACTCGTCCACCAGGTTGATGAAGCGGCGCGCCATGTCGTCCTTGGCCACGCCCATCTGCTCGACGTTGGAAATCAGGATCGCGTGGAAGATCTTCGCCAGCTCGATGTAGTCGTTCTGGCTGCGCGGGCCATCGCACAGCTCGCGGAACTCGAACCAGGCCACGTCATCGCAGGTGATGCGCGCGCGGATTTCGCGGTTCTCGATCATCAGCGCGTCATCACGGGTCGCTGCAGCGCACTCCGGGGTCAGCGCCTTGAAGTCGCGGGTCATGGCCTGGTCGGCCTGCTCGGACAGCGGCCAGTGATACAGCTCGGCCTGTTCCAGGGCGCGCAGGCGGTAGTCCACGCCGCTGTCGACATTGACCACTTCGGTGTACTTCTTGACCAACGCGATGGCTGGCAGGAAGCGGGCGCGCTGCAGGCCGTCCTTGTAGAGGCCGTCCGGCACGATGTTGGAAGTCGCCACCAGGCTCACGCCGTTCTTGAACAGCTCTTCCAGCAGGGTCGCGAGGATCATCGCGTCGGTGATATCGGAGACGAAGAATTCGTCGAAGCAGATCACCCGGGCCTCGTCGGCGAATCGCTTGCCGATGATGGTCAGCGGGTTCTTCTCGCCCTTGAGGGTTTTCATTTCCTCATGGACGCGCTTCATGAAGCGGTGGAAGTGCGTACGCATCTTCTGCTTGAAGGGCAGCGCTTCGAAGAAGGTATCCACCAGGTAGGTCTTGCCGCGGCCGACACCGCCCCAGAAATACAGGCCCTTCACCGGCTCCTGGGACTTCTTGCCCAGCAGTTTGCCGAACAGCCCGGACTTGCCCTTGTCGGCGGCGACCAGGTCGTCGTAGAGGCGTTGCAGGTGCTTCACGGCGTTCGCTTGCGCGGCGTCGTGGAAGAAATCGGGGCGTTTGAGGTCTTCCTGGTAGCGCTGAAGAGGCGTCATGATCGGTAGCAAGGCAACGAAAACGGGGGCGCACACTTTAGCGGCGCCCCCGTTTCTTGGCAATTGGCCGGTAGTCGGACCGGCCTGCTGCGCCTCACTCCTGCGGAGCGAGAGCCTCGCGCAGACGCTGCATGGCGGCGTCGCGCTCCGCGTCGGTGGAGAACTCTGGGCTGTACGCCACGGCTTCGCCATCCAGGCGTACGCTGAAGGCGTTCAGTTCGGCGTGCAGGTCCACTTCCTCGGACTGCAGGCGCTTGGTCACCTGGCCGGCGGCCTTGCCGTCGGCGAAAGTGATGGAGAGCAACAGTTGCTCGCCAGCGGCATCCAGCAGGCGGAAGCGGAAGCCGTCTTCCTCGCGGAAGCTGACAAAGCGCGCCGCCTTGGCAGCTTTCTTCTTGCCTTCGGTCGCCACCTGCACCTGCTCGCGGAACGAGCGCAGGCCCACGGCCTCGCGCAGCTCGCCGAGGAACGGAGTGGCAATGCGGCGGGCCTTGGCGGCGCCGGCCAGGAGAATGTCCTCCAGATCCGCCGGACGGGTAATCAACGCGTGGTAGCGCTCGCGGGCCTCGCCCAGCTCGTTGTCGAGCAGTTCGAACAGGCGCTGCTTGGCTTCACCCCAGGCCAGGCCACCGAGCAACTCTGCGCGGAACGCGGCTTGTTGCTCGTGGGTGGAGAAGGCCTGGTACAGGGTGAACAGGTGCGAATTGTCCGGGTCCTTCGGCTCGCCCGGGGCACGGGAGTCGGTGACGATGCGCGCCACGGCGTCCTTGAGCTGCTTGGCGCTGCCGAACAGCGGGATGGTGTTGTCGTAGCTCTTGGACATCTTGCGACCGTCCAGGCCCGGCAGGGTCGCGACGTCTTCCTCGATCACCACTTCAGGCAGGGTGAACAGTTCCTTGCCGTTGCCGAACAGGTGGTTGAAGCGCTGGCCGATGTCGCGGGCCATTTCCACGTGCTGGATCTGGTCGCGACCGACCGGCACCTTGTGCGCGTTGAACATCAGGATGTCCGCGGCCATCAGCACCGGGTAGCTGTACAGCCCCATGGTGACGCCGGCGTCCGGGTCTTCGCCGGCCTCGACGTTCTTGTCCACCGAGGCCTTGTAGGCGTGGGCGCGGTTGAGCAGGCCCTTGGCGCTGACGCAGGTGAGCAGCCAGGTCAGTTCGGGGATTTCGGGAATATCGGACTGGCGATAGAAGGTCGCCTTGTCAGCATCCAGGCCGCAGGCCAGCCAGGTGGCGGCGATTTCCAGACGCGAACGCTGGATGCGCGCCGGGTCATCGCACTTGATCAGCGCGTGGTAGTCGGCCAGGAAGTAGAAGGAATCTGCCTGCGGATCGCGGCTGGCAACGATGGCCGGGCGGATGGCGCCGGCGTAGTTGCCCAGGTGCGGAGTACCGGTGGTGGTGATGCCGGTCAGGATACGGGTCGTCATGGGAATCCAGGAATCAACACAAATGAAATGGCGGGCCGGATGGTAACGCGGCTTGGCGGCCTAGGCGAGCCGGGCCTGTATCAGGTCCTTGAGCTCGATCAGCTTGCCGTGGAAGAAATGGCTGCACTCGGGGATGCGGATCAGTTCGTGGGGCTTGGTGAGCTCCGCACTCCAGGCGTACACACGCTCGGGCGTGACTACTTCGTCGGCTTCGGGCTGGATCACCGTCAGCGGGCAGCGCTCGGGCAGGTCGACATCGAAGCGCTCCACCGGCGGCGCCAGCATGAACAGCTGTGCGAGTTCTGCGCCCTGCTCTTCCAGGCGCTCGGCAGCATTGCCGGCCACGCAGGAACCGAAGGAGAAGCCCATCAGCGTCAGCGGCAGACCCGGATGCTGCCCGGCCAGCCAGTGCGCGGCGGCCAGCACGTCGTCGATTTCACCGCGGCCTTCGGCGTAACTGCCGGCGCTCTGACCCACGCCACGAAAATTGAAACGCAGGGTGGCGTATCCTGCATCCCGTGCGGCGCGTTGCAGGGTGGCGACCACCTTGTTCTGCATGGTGCCGGCGAACAGCGGGTGCGGATGACAGATCAGCGCGACACCCTTGGCATCAGGCGTGGCGAGGTGCAGGGCTTCCAGTTGGCCCTCGGGGCCATCGAGGAACAGGGGAATTTCGCGGGTGGTCAAACAACAGCTCCGTGACCCCGTGGCGGGTCGTCTCGTCTAGCTCAATACCTGCGCAGGCGGCGAAGCATTCGCCACGGTATACAAGCACAGGTGCAAGCCGCTAACGTAAAGCAAAGCCGTCTATAGAGGAAGGATTCGCGTGGAACAGTCCCTCACCACCTGGTTGCTGCCGCTACTCGCCCTGATCGTCGGGGTCGGCATCGGCTTTCTGATCGCCCGCCTGCTGCCCAACGCCGCGCCCAACAAGCTGCAGCGTCAAGTGGACGACATGCAGGATCGTTTCGATAGCTACCAGCGCGAAGTGGTGACCCACTTCAGCACCTCCGCCAGCCTGATGAAGAAGCTCACCCAGAGCTATCAGGATGTGCAGGAGCACCTGTCCGAGGGCGCCGAGCGCCTGGCCCTGGACGAACAGACCAAACAGCGCCTGCTGGCGGCCCTGCATGCCGACGAATACCCAGAGCGCCGCGAGCGCCTGACCCCGCCGGCAAACAACGAAGTGCCCAAGGACTATGCGCCCAAGACCGGCGACGGCCCGGGCACCCTGGACGAGACGTACGGGCTGAAAAGCAAGTACTGAGGCCTCTGCCCCAAAGAAAAAGCCCCGCCTCGGCGGGGCTTTTTCATGTCCGCACAAATGCACGACCTATAGGAGCGAGCTTGCTCGCGAACCGCTGGATACTCAATCGACCGGGTATGGTTCGCGAGCAGGCTCGCTCCTACGAAGAGCCAAAGAAAAAGCCCCGCGAAGGCGGGGCTTTTTCATAGCGTGGCGACGATCAGATCGCGCCGCGCTGGCGCAACAGGTCGAGGACAGCCTTGACGCCCTCTTCCACCGACTGGCTCTGGGTGTCGATCACCAGATCGGCATCCAGCGGCACGTCGTAGGGGAAGGACTCGCCCGGGATGTTGTCCTGGCCGGCGGCGTACAGGCCTTGCGGGTCGCGTTCGCGGCAGACCTGCGGGGAAGCCTGGACGTAGACGGTGATGAAGCGCTCGGCCCCAATCAGCGCCTTGGTCTGCGCGCGACCTTCGGCGCTCGGAGCGACGAAGGCACACAGGCTGATCAGGCCGGCTTCGTTGAACTGCTTGGCCACATGGGCGGTACGCTGCCAGTTCTCGTTGCGACCGGCGCGGTCCTGCGGCAGGCCCTTGTTGAGGTCGTGGCGCAGGTTCTGGCCGTCCAGCACATAGACCGCGCGGCCCATGTCGAACAGCTTGCGCTCCACCGCATAGGCCAGGGTGCTCTTGCCGGCGCCGGAGAGGCCGCTGAACAGTACGGTAGCCGGCTGCTGGCCGAAGCGTGCAGCGCGCTCCTCACGAGCGACGTGGCCGTTGCTGTGGTGGACGGAAGCCCCTTGCCCGGCCTGCGGCGCGGCGATGATCATGCCGGCACCGACGGTGCCGTTGGTCAGGCGGTCGACCACGATGAAGGCACCGGTGGTGCGATTCTGTTCGTAGCCGTCCAGCGCGATCGGAGCATCCAGGCTGACCTTCACGCGGGCGATCTCGTTGAGCTTGAGTTCGCTGGCGGCGGTCTCTTCCAGGGTATTCACGTCCACCTTGTGGCTGATGCTCGGAATGGAACCGGGCACGTAGCTGGTGGCGCGCTTGATGTCGTATTTCTTGCCCGGCAGCATCGGCTCTTCAGCCATCCACACCAGCATGGCGTCGAAGCCGTCGGTGACCTGCGGACGGTTGTCGGCATGCACCAGCATGTCGCCGCGGGAGACGTCGATCTCGTCTTCCAGGGTCAGGGTGATGGCCTGGCCCGGACCTGCCTGCTCCAGCTCACCTTCGTAGGTGACGATGGATTTGACCTTGCTGCCCTTGCCCGACGGCAGGGCAATGACTTCGTCGCCCTTGCGCACGATGCCGCTCGCCAGGGTGCCGGCGAAGCCACGGAAGTTCAGGTTCGGACGGTTGACGTACTGCACCGGGAAGCGCATGTCGTCGAGGTTGCGGTCGCCCGCGACTTCCACGGTCTCGAGGATTTCCATCAGCGACTGGCCGGTGTACCACGGCGAGCGCTCGGACTTGTTGACCACGTTGTCGCCCTTCAGCGCCGACATCGGCACGAAGTGCAGGGAATTGGTCTTGAGGTTGATCTTGTCGGCGAACTGCAGGTAGTCGGCCTTGATCTGCTCGAATACGCCCTGGTCAAAGCCCTTGAGGTCCATCTTGTTGATGGCGACGACGATGTGCTTGATGCCCAGCAGCGAGGCGATGAAGCTGTGCCGGCGAGTCTGGGTCTGCACGCCGTAGCGGGCGTCGATCAGGATGATGGCCAGGTCGCAGGTGGAGGCGCCGGTAGCCATGTTGCGGGTGTACTGCTCATGGCCGGGGGTGTCGGCGATGATGAACTTGCGCTTGGAGGTACTGAAGTAGCGGTACGCCACGTCGATGGTGATGCCCTGCTCGCGCTCGGCCTGCAGGCCATCCACGAGCAGCGCCAGGTCAACCTCGTCGCCGGTGGTGCCGACTTTCTTGGAATCCTTGGTGATGGCCTCGAGGTGGTCCTCGTAGATCATCTTGGAGTCGTGCAGCAGACGCCCGATCAGGGTGCTCTTGCCGTCGTCGACGTTGCCGCAGGTGAGGAAGCGCAGGAGTTCCTTGCGCTCGTGCTGGGCCAGGTAGGCGAGGATGTCCTCGCTGATCAGATCGGATTGATGCGACATGGTGCGAGAACCTTAGAAGTAGCCCTGACGTTTCTTTTCTTCCATCGAGCCGGCGGCGTCGTGGTCGATGACCCGGCCCTGGCGCTCGGAAGTCCGCGTCAGCAGCATTTCCTGGATGATTTCCGGCAGAGAAGTAGCGGTCGACTCCACCGCGCCGGTCAGCGGGTAGCAGCCCAGGGTGCGGAAACGCACCATCTTCTTCTGGATGCTGGCCTTCTGCTCGGGCGTGAGGTGCTCGAGGATGCGTTCGTCGTCGATCATGATCAGCGAGCCGTTCATCTCGATGACTTCGCGCTCTTCGGCGAAGTACAGCGGAACGATCGGGATCTGCTCGAGGTAGATGTACTGCCAGATGTCCAGCTCGGTCCAGTTGGAGAGCGGGAAGACACGGATCGACTCGCCCTTCTTCACCTTGCCGTTATAGACGTTCCACAGTTCCGGACGCTGGTTCTTCGGGTCCCAGCGGTGCTTGCTGTCGCGGAACGAGTACACCCGCTCCTTGGCGCGGGATTTCTCCTCGTCGCGGCGGGCACCACCGAAGGCGGCGTCGAAGCCGTACTTGTCGAGCGCCTGCTTGAGGCCCTCGGTCTTCATGATGTCGGTGTGCTTGGCACTGCCATGGGTGAAGGGGTTGATGTCCTGCGCCACACCATCGGGGTTGATGTGGGTGATCAGGTCCAGGCCCAGTTCCTCGACCATCTTGGTGCGGAAGCTGTACATCTCCTGGAATTTCCAGCGGGTGTCGACATGCATCACCGGGAATGGCAGCTTGCCGGGGAAGAAAGCCTTGCGCGCGAGGTGGAGCATCACCGCGCTGTCCTTGCCGATCGAGTACAGCATCACCGGGTTGTCGAACTCGGCGGCGACCTCGCGGATGATGTGGATGCTCTCGGCCTCCAGCTGTTTCAGATGCGTCAGTTTGTCGACCATGGCTACTCACGGAATTGCTTATGGACGGCCGGCGGGCCGTAGACGAGCGCGCACTCTATCACAGCACAAGGCTCTAACCGGGGAGCGGGTTATACCGAAAAAATATACCGATATAGCCATCCGCGCTCAGTCCCCATCGGTACTTCGCACCCGGTGAGGAGGCGCTTGAGGAAGGCCCTGAACCCCATCCTATCGACGCTTGAGATACCATCGCCCGACATTGCTGTCGCAAGGCTGAAGGACTTTTCCTGCAACAGTCTCGCAATGTCCCGGCTTGTGCCCGCGCGGCACTGCGCTAGCATAGCGGGCACGTTTTCCTGCCCCAGAAGATTTCCCATGCGCCGCATCGCTTTCGCCCTGCCATTACTCGTCCTGATCTCTGCGTGCAGCAGCAAACCGACTCCCGCACCACAACCGGCCCAGAAGCCGAAGACGCCCACCCTGATCACGCCCAGCGCCCACCCGGCATTCGGCTCGGTGCAGCCGATCACCCCGCTGCGCGGCGACTACGCGAACAATGCCAACGCCAATCGCTTCATCGACATGATGGTGAGCAAGCACGGCTTCAATCGGCAGGACCTGCACGACCTGTTTGCACAGACCCAGGAACTGGACTGGGTAATCCGCCTGATGGACCGCCAGGCGCCGACCTACACCCCGCCCAGCGGCCCGAACGGCGCCTGGCTGCGTTACCGGAAGAAGTTCATCACCCCGGATAACGTGCAGAAGGGCGTGCAGTTCTGGGACCAGCACGAAGCCGACCTGCAACGCGCCTCGCGCACCTACGGCGTGCCGCCGGAAATCATCGTCGGCATCATCGGCGTGGAAACCCGCTGGGGCCGCGTGATGGGCAAGACGCGAATCATCGACGCGCTGGCCACCCTGTCGTTCTCCTACCCGCGCCGCGCCGAATTCTTCAGCGGCGAGCTGGAGCAGTTCCTCCTCCAGGCGCGCAATGAAGGCGACAACCCGCTGGAGATGCGCGGTTCCTACGCCGGTGCGATGGGCTACGGGCAGTTCATGCCCTCCTCCTTCACCCAGTACGCGGTGGACTTCGACGGCGACGGCCACCGCGACCTGTGGAACCCGCGCGACGCCATCGGCAGCGTGGCCAACTACTTCAAGCAGCACGGCTGGGTCACCGGCGATGCGGTGGCGATCCCCGCCATCGGCCAGGCCCGCTCGCTGGAAGACGGCTTCAAGACCCAGTACTCGATTGGCGCCCTGTCTGCTGCCGGCCTGCGTCCGCAGGGCTCGCTGGGCAATCACCAGACCGCCAGCCTGCTGCGCCTGGACATGGGCAACACCTACCAGTACTGGTACGGCCTGCCGAACTTCTACGTGATCACCCGCTACAACCACAGCACGCACTACGCCATGGCGGTGTGGGAACTGGGCAAGGCGGTGGACCGCCAGCGTCACGGCTACCGCTGAGGCGCGCACAAAAAGGCCGGCTCATTGAGCCGGCCTTTTTCATGTCTGTTTCCGGATGCAGGCAGCGGGCTCTTTGTAGGAGCGAGCTTGCTCTCGCGAACGGGGTTTCCTGCCGCCTCAGCGCCGGGCGGGTTCGCGAGCAAGCTCGCTCCTACAGGTCTCCCTGCATGGCCTGGCGCTTGGCCTGAACGTCATCAGGCGGGGTTCGGGCAATCGATGAACAGGTGCTCGATGGCAAAGCGCTTGGCCAGGTAATCCCCCAGCGCCTGCACGCCATAGCGCTCGGTGGCGTGGTGGCCGGCGGCGATGAAGCTGATGCCGTTCTCCCGCGCGCTGTGCACGGTCTGCTCGGAGACTTCACCAGTCAGGTAAGCATCGACGCCCGCGGCGATCGCCTGGTCGATGTAGCCCTGGGCGCCGCCGGTACACCAGGCGATGCGACGGATCGGCTGGCCGCCATCCACCAGCAGCGGCTCTCGGCCCAGCACGTCGCGCACATGGAGCGCCAGGTCGCTCGGCAGCATGGGCTCGGTCAGCGAGCCGACCAGCACGATGGAGCGCGGGTTACCTGGCTCCAACGGCCCTTCGATCTCGAAACCGAGTTGACGGCCAAGCTGCACGTTGTTGCCCACCTCGGCATGCAGATCCAGCGGCAGGTGATAGGCCAACAGGCTGATGTCATTGTTCAGCAGGGTCTTCAGGCGCCGCTGCTTCATGCCCACCACGCGGGCATCCTCGCCCTTCCAGAAATAGCCGTGGTGGACCAGCACCACATCGGCGTCCGCCTCCACGGCGGCATCCAGTAGCGCCTGGCTGGCGGTGACACCGGAAACGATGCGGCGAACCTGCGGGCGGCCCTCGACCTGCAGGCCGTTGGGGCAGTAATCCTGGATCTTCGCTGCCTCCAGGAAACGGTCAGCTTCCTCGACCAGCGTGCTCAGTGCGATTGCCATCGAAATTCCTCCAACATCGGCTGCGAGCGTCTATTTTCTTGGCTCGCCGCCCGTATAATGGCCGCCACCCTATCGGCCATCCCCCGGCCAAGCAACCCCAAGGATTTTCTTCGATGCTGAAGGCCCTGCGTTTCCTCGGCTGGCCCGTGCTGGTTGGCGTCCTGTTGGCGCTGCTGATCATCCAGCATAACCCGCAATGGGTCGGCCTTCCGCAGCAGGAAGTGCACCTGCAACAGGCCCCGCTGCTCAGCCGCCTGCAGCAGGGCCCCGTCAGCTACGCCGACGCCGTGACCCGCTCCTCGCCTGCCGTGGCCAACCTGTACACCACCAAGATGGTCAGCAAGCCGAACAACTCGATGCTTGACGACCCGCTGTTCCGGCGCTTCTTCGGCGACAACCTGCCGCAGCAGAAGCGCATGGAGTCCAGCCTGGGTTCGGCGGTGATCATGAGCCCCGAAGGCTACCTGCTAACCAACAACCACGTGACCTCCGGTGCCGACCAGATCGTCGTGGCCCTGCGTGACGGCCGCGAGACCATCGCCCGCCTGGTGGGCAGCGATCCCGAGACCGATCTCGCAGTCCTGAAGATCGACCTCAAGGACCTGCCCTCGATCATGCTCGGCCGCTCCGACGGCATCCGCACCGGCGATGTCTGCCTGGCCATCGGCAACCCCTTCGGCGTCGGCCAGACCGTCACCATGGGCATCATCAGCGCCACCGGGCGCAACCAGCTCGGCCTGAATACCTACGAAGACTTCATCCAGACCGATGCAGCAATCAACCCCGGCAACTCCGGCGGCGCGCTGGTGGACGCCAACGGCAACCTGATCGGCATCAACACCGCGATCTTCTCCAAGTCCGGCGGCTCCCAGGGCATCGGCTTCGCCATCCCGACCAAGCTGGCCCTGGAAGTCATGCAGTCGATCATCGAGCACGGTCAGGTGATCCGCGGCTGGCTCGGCGTCGAAGTGCAGCCGCTGACCCCGGAACTGGCCGAATCCTTCGACCTCAAGGACAAGGCTGGTATCGTCGTCGCCGGTGTCTACCGCGACGGCCCCGCCGCCAAGGCCGGCCTGCTGCCGGGCGACATCATCCTGAACATCGATGGCGAGGCCGCCAGCGATGGCCGCCGCTCGATGAACCAGGTGGCGCGCACCAAGCCGGGCGAGAAGATCACCATCGAAGTGCTGCGCAACGGCAAGCCGGTAACGCTCAACGCCGAAGTCGGCCTGCGTCCCCCGCCGGCCCCCAACGCCAACTGATACCGCAATGAAAAACGGCGCCTGAAGGCGCCGTTTTTCTTTACCGCGATATCTTTACAGCTTCAGCCGCAGGGCCTCGATCAGAGCCTGGTTCTGCTCCTCGGTGCCGATGCTGATACGCAGGAACTGATTGATCCGCTGCTGCTTGAAGTGGCGCACTATCACGCCTTCCTCGCGCAGGGCCGCGGCCAGTTCGGCGCCGTCACGCTGCGGGTGGCGGGCGAAGATGAAGTTCGCCGCGGACGGCAGCACGTCGAAGCCCAGCGTCTTGAGCTCGGCCACCAGCTTCTCGCGGCTGTGGATAACCGCGTTGCAGGTCTGCTCGAAGTACGCCTGGTCCTCGAAGGACGCCACCGCACCGGCCAGGGCCAGGCGGTCCAGCGGGTAGGAGTTGAAGCTGTTCTTCACTCGCTCCAGCGCCTCGATCAGGTCTTCATGGCCAACCGCGAAACCGACCCGCAGGCCCGCCAGGGAGCGCGACTTGGACAGGGTCTGCGCCACCAGCAGGTTGGGGTAGCGGTTGACCAGGGAGATCGCGGTCTCGCCGCCAAAGTCGACGTAGGCCTCGTCCACCAGCACCACGCTGTCCGGGCTGGCTTGCAGCAGGCGCTCGATGGCTTCGAGCGGCAGCAGGCAACCGGTGGGCGCGTTGGGGTTGGGGAAGATGATGCCGCCGTTCGGGCGCGCATAGTCCTCGACGCGAATCTGGAACTGCTCGTCCAGCGGCAGCGCCTCCGACTCGATGCCGTAGAGGCCGCAGTAGACCGGATAGAAGCTGTAGGTCACGTCGGGGAACAGTAACGGCTTGCCGTGCTGGAACAGCGCGTGGAAAGCGTGGGCCAGGACTTCGTCCGAGCCATTGCCGACAAAGACCTGGGAGGTCTTCACGCCGTGGTACTCGGCGATGGTCTGCTTCAGGCGGTCGGCATTGGGGTCCGGATACAGGCGCAGCGTGTCGTTCAACTCGGCCTGGATCGCGGCAACCACCTTCGGCGACGGGCCGTAGGGGTTCTCGTTGGTGTTCAGCTTGACCAGCTTGGCCAGCTTCGGCTGCTCGCCCGGAACGTAGGGCACCAGTTCCTTGACGAAGGGACTCCAGAATTTGCTCATGGGTTACTCGCTCTTGCCGTCAAGGATGCGGAATTCGGCGCTGCGCGCGTGGGCGGTCAGCGACTCGCCACGGGCCAGGATCGACGCGGTCTTGCCCAGCTCGGAAGCGCCCGGCGCGGAGCAGAAGATGATCGAGGAGCGCTTCTGGAAGTCGTACACGCCCAGCGGCGAGGAGAATCGCGCGGTGCCGGAGGTCGGCAGCACGTGGTTCGGGCCTGCGCAGTAGTCGCCCAGCGCCTCGGCGGTGTAGCGGCCCATGAAGATGGCGCCGGCGTGGCGAATCTTCGGCAGCCAGCTTTCCGGGTCGGCCACCGACAGCTCCAGGTGTTCCGGGGCGATGCGGTTGGCAACCTGGCAGGCCTGCTCCTGATCGGCAACGAGGATCAGCGCGCCACGGTTGGTTAGCGAGGTGCGGATGATCTCGGCGCGCTCCATGGTCGGCAGCAACTTCTCGATGCTGGCGGCGACCTTGTCGAGGAAGGCGGCATCCGGGCTGACCAGGATCGACTGGGCGTCCTCGTCGTGCTCGGCCTGGGAGAACAGGTCCATGGCGATCCAGTCCGGATCGGTGCCGCCGTCGCAGACCACGAGGATTTCCGACGGGCCGGCGATCATATCGATGCCGACCTGGCCGAACACGTGGCGCTTGGCGGTGGCGACGTAGATGTTGCCTGGGCCGACGATCTTGTCCACCTGCGGCACGCTCTCGGTACCGTAGGCCAGCGCGGCCACGGCCTGGGCGCCACCGATGGTGAAGACGCGGTCGACGCCGGCGATGCAGGCGGCGGCGAGGACGATTTCATTGATCTCGCCGCGCGGGGTCGGCACTACCATCACCACCTCGGCGACGCCGGCGACCTTGGCCGGAATGGCGTTCATCAGCACGGAAGACGGATAGGATGCCTTGCCGCCCGGCACATACAGGCCGGCGCGATCCAGGGGCGTAACCTGCTGGCCGAGCACGGTGCCATCGGCTTCGGTGTAGCGCCAGGAGTCCTGCTTCTGTTTCTCGTGATAGCTGCGCACGCGCTCAGCGGCAGTCTCCAGCGCCTCGCGCTGGGCCGGGGTGATGCGGGTCAGGGCCAGTTCCAGGCGCTCGCGCGGCAGGATCAGGTCGGCCATGGTCTTGGCATCGACGCCATCGAAGCGCTGGGTGAACTCCACCACCGCGGCGTCACCGCGCTTGCGCACATCAGCGATGATGTCCAGCACACGCTGGTTCACCGCATCGTCGGACACGCTTTCCCAGGAGAGCAGATGGTCCAGATGACGCGCGAAGTCCGGATCGGCGGCGTTGAGTCGACGGATAGCGAAGGGTGCGGTCATAGCTGGCCTCTTTAATTGGCATGATCTCGGGCGCCGCAAGACTATCAAGCCTTCCGTGCGGGCACCCGAGAAAATTTGGCTATGACACGGATAGGCTGCCGCGACCGGGGTCGCGGTGGGTATCAGTGACGGTGTCGAGCTTCGACGGCTTCGCGCAGGGTGTCGATCAGCGCCTGGATGCGAGCATGCTGCATCTTCATCGAGGCCTTATTCACCACCAGGCGCGAGCTGATGTGCGCGATCAGCTCCTGGGGCTCCAGGCCGTTCGCGCGCAGGGTGTTACCGGTGTCGACCACGTCGATGATCTTGTCGGCGAGGCCGATCAGCGGTGCCAACTCCATGGAGCCGTACAGCTTGATCACGTCGACCTGGCGACCCTGCTCGGCGTAGTAGCGCTTGGCGACATTGACGAACTTGGTGGCCACGCGCAGACGCCCCTTGGGCTCCGGCGCGCCGACCGCACCGGCGGTCATCAGCTTGCAGTTGGCGATCTTCAGGTCCAGCGGCTCGTACAGGCCCTGGCCACCGTACTCCATGAGCACGTCCTTGCCCGCCACGCCGAGGTCGGCGGCGCCGTGCTCGACATAGGTCGGCACGTCGGTGGCGCGCACGATCAGCAGGCGCACGTCATCGAGGGTGGTGGGGATGATCAGCTTGCGGCTCTTGTCCGGATTCTCGGTCGGCACGATGCCCGCCGCTGCGAGCAGCGGCAGGGTGTCGTCGAGGATACGGCCCTTGGACAGGGCAATCGTCAGCATCGTCTGATTCTGCCTTAGCCCGGCACGCGGCGAATCTTCGCCCCGAGCAGTTGCAGTTTCTCTTCGATGCACTCGTAGCCACGGTCGATGTGGTAGATGCGGTCGATCATGGTGTCGCCTTCAGCCACCAGGGCGGCGATCACCAGGCTGGCGGAAGCACGCAGGTCGGTCGCCATGACCGGTGCGCCCTTGAGCTGCGGAACGCCGGTGACGATGGCAGTGTTGCCTTCGACCAGGATCTGCGCGCCCATGCGGTTCATTTCATAGACGTGCATGAAGCGGTTCTCGAACACGGTCTCGATGACCGCGCCGGTGCCTTCGGCGATGGCGTTCATGGAGATGAACTGGGCCTGCATGTCGGTCGGGAATGCCGGGTACGGCGCAGTGCGGATGTTCACCGCCTTCGGCCGGTTGCCCTTCATGTCCAGCTCGATCCAGTTGCTGCCGGTGGTGATGTGCGCGCCGGCTTCGACCAGCTTGGCCAGCACCGCTTCGAGGATGGTCGGATCAGTGTCCTTGAGCTTGACGCGGCCGCCGGTGGCAGCAGCCGCAGCCAGGTAGGTGCCGGTTTCAATGCGGTCGGGCATGACGTTGTACTTGGCACCGCCACCCAGGCTTTTTACACCGTTGATCACGATGGTGTCGGTACCGGCACCCTGCACATCACCGCCCATGGCGTTGATGAAGTTGGCCAAGTCGACGACCTCAGGCTCGCGCGCGGCGTTTTCCAGCACGGAGCGGCCATTGGCCAGCGCAGCGGCCATCATGATGTTCTCGGTACCGGTCACGCTGACGGTATCGAAGAAGAAGTGCGCGCCACGCAGGCCACCGGCTGGGGCCTTGGCCTTGATGTAACCGCCTTCGACGGAGATCTCTGCGCCCATGGCTTCCAGGCCACGGATATGCAGGTCCACCGGACGCGAGCCGATGGCGCAGCCGCCGGGCAGCGCGACTTCGGCTTCGCCGAAACGGGCGACCATCGGGCCAAGCACGAGGATCGACGCACGCATGGTTTTCACCAGCTCGTACGGTGCCACCAGGGTCTTGATGGTGCTGGCGTCGACTTCGACGTTGAGCTTCTCGTCGATGATCGGCTGCACGCCCATGCGGCCGAACAGCTCGATCATGGTGGTGATGTCGTGCAGGTGCGGCAGGTTGCAGACGGTCACCGGGGTGTCCGCCAGCAGAGTTGCGGCGAGGATCGGCAGCGCAGAGTTCTTCGCGCCGGAGATGCGGATCTCGCCATCGAGACGAGTACCGCCGGTAATGATCAGTTTATCCATTGCTAATTTCCCCGTGGGCTCAGGAACGCTCGGCCCAGGCGGCGCGGCTGAAGAATTTCATGGTGACGGCATGGATGGCGCCGGAGGCGATCCATTCGTTCAGGTGGGCATAGATCTGTTGCTGGCGCTTGACCGGGCTCAGGCCGGCGAGCTCGTCGCTGATCAGGTTCAGCTGGAAATTGCAGCCTTCGCCTTCCACTTCGATCTGGGTACCTGGCAGTTTCGATTCCAGGAAGTTTTTGACTTCTACGGCCTGCATGCTCAACCTCGTTCGGCGCCCTACGCGCGCGGGTCGGCCATGATACAAAAAAGCCCCCCGCCTGCGAACCCCGGCAGGGGAAGTCGCGGACGGAGGGCTTTCTCAGTGTTTCAATGCTGTAGCGGCAGAATATCGAGAAGCTCGCCAACCTTGGCGATTTCATGCATGTCCTTGGGCATGCCGGAGATCTGCAGCGTCTTGCCAGCCTTGCGCGCATCACGGGTGTAGGACAGCAACAGCGACAATCCGACGCTACTGGAGTGTTCCACCGCCGAGCAGTCCAGGCGCAGCGCCGCGGCCTTGCTGGCGGCGATCAGGTTTCTGCCCTGCTCGCGCAGCGCCGGCCCGGTCCTGTAGTCCAGCACGCCGGCAAGGACCAGATCGCCCTCGCTACGCTCCGTGATACTGCCCTGACTCATTCTGCACTGCCTTCCGGCTGACCCTTGGCGGCATCCTTGGCCTTGGCGACGACCTGGCCCCAACCGGCGATGGTCTTCTCCAGGTCGTTGCGGTTCTTCTGCATGGAGTCGGCGAACTGGTCACGGAACAGCTTGCCGATGTTGATGCCGTTGATGATCACATTACGCAGGCGCCAGTCGCCACCCTGGTTGACCATGGTGTACTGCACCGGATAGACGGCGCCGTTGCTGCCGACCACTTCCATGTTCACCGAAGCGCGATCCTGCTCCTGCTTGCCACTGTTCAGCACGCGGATGTCCTGGTTGTCGTACTCCAGCAGCGCGTTGCCGTAGAACTGGAACAGGCTGTTCTTGAAGGTTTCCTCGAAGCGCTTGACCTGCTCCGGCGTCGCCTGGCGGGAGTACTTGACGGTCATCACGCCCTTGGCGATGCCCTCGGAATCCACGACCGGGCCGAGGATGCGGTTCAGGGTGTCGTAGAACGCCTGGGGATTGGCCTTGTAGCTGGCCTTGTTGGTTTTCAGGTCCGACAACAGGCTGTCGACGGTCTTCTGCACAACCTGCTGAGCAGTCTGCTCGGCCTGGGCGAACAACGGCAGGATCGCGAGCAGGACCAGGAAGCCACGACGCAAGGTTTTCAACATGGAGTGAGCCCTCATTTCTTCGAGTCGTCTTTATTGACCGAATTCAGCAGGAATTTGCCGATCAGGTCTTCCAGCACGAGTGCCGACTGGGTGTCCTTGATGGTATCGCCTTCCTTCAACAGCTCTTCATCGCCACCGACACTGATGCCGATGTACTTCTCGCCCAGCAGGCCGGCAGTGAGGATGGAGGCGGTGGAGTCGTCCGGCAGGTTGTTGACCTGACGATTGATCTCCATGGTCACACGACCACGATAGCTGTCATGGTCCAGGTCCACCGCAGTGACCTTGCCGATGGTGACACCTGCCATGGTGACCTTGCCGCGGACGGTAACGCCGGCGATGTTGTCGAAATAGGCGTACAGCTTGTAGGTATCGCCCGTATTGCCGATGGTCAGTCCGCTGACACGCAGGGCCAGCAGCAGCAGGGCCAGCAGGCCGGCCAGAATGAACAGGCCTACACCAATTTCCAGGGTGCGGGTTTGCATCAGAAGTCTCCAAACATCAAGGCGGTCAGGATGAAGTCCAGCCCCAGCACGGCCAGGGAGGCATACACAACGGTACGGGTGGTGGCGCGGCTGATTCCTTCGGAGGTGGGTTCGCAGTCATAACCCTGGAACACGGCGATCCAGGTCACGACGAAGGCGAACACCACGCTCTTGATCACGCCATTGAGAATGTCCTTGGTGAACTGCACGCTGTTCTGCATGTTCGACCAGTACGAACCGTCATACACACCCAGCCAGTCCACGGCGACCAGGGCTCCGCCCCAGATGCCGACGACACTGAAGATAGCTGCAAGCAGCGGCATCGAGATGAAGCCGGCCCAAAGGCGCGGGGCGATGATGTACTTGAGCGGGTCGACGCCGATCATCTCCAGGCTGGACAGCTGCTCGGTGGATTTCATGTTGCCGATCTCGGCAGTCAGCGCGGAACCTGCACGCCCGGCGAACAGCAGTCCGGTGACCACCGGTCCCAGTTCACGCAGCAGCGTCAGCGCAACCATCTGGCCGACCGCCTGTTCGGAGCCGTAGCTCGCCAGGATGTTGTAGCCCTGCAGGGCCAGCACCATGCCGATGAACAGGCCGGACACGACAATGATCGCCAGGGACAGCACGCCCACCGAATACAGCTGCTTGACCAGCAACTGGAAGGCGCCGCTGTGCACCCGGCGGCCGAAGATGGCGTGGACCAGGAACAGGCTCGAACGGCCCAGAGACTCGAGAACATCGAGGCCCGCGCGCCCGAGCAGGCGAACTCGCTCGAGCGAAGAAGTCTTGCGCATCAACGTTCTCCCAGCAGGTCGGCGCGGTAATCGCGAGCAGGATAGTGGAACGGCACCGGACCATCCGGGATGCCCTTCATGAACTGGCGTACCCGCGGATCATCGAGACCCTGCAGGTCGGCCGGTGTTCCGTGGCCGAGCACGCGGCCATCACCGACGATATAGATGTAGTCGGCAATGCTCGCGGTTTCCGCCAGATCGTGGGACACCACGATGGAGGTAATGCCCAGGGCATCGTTGAGCAGACGGATCAGGCGCACCAGTACGCCCATGGCGATCGGGTCCTGGCCCACGAAGGGCTCGTCGTACATCAGGATCTGCGGGTCCAGCGCGATGGCGCGGGCCAGCGCCACGCGGCGTTTCATGCCGCCGGACAGCTCGTCGGGCATCAGCTCCACCGCCCCGCGCAGGCCAACGGCCTGGAGCTTCATCAGGACAATGTCACGAATCATGTCCTCGGGCAGCTCGGTGTGCACGCGCAGCGGGAAGGCGACGTTCTCGAAGACATCGAGGTCGGTGAACAGTGCACCGCTCTGGAACAGCACGCCGAACTGCTTGCGCATGTCGAACAGGTCGCTGCGCCCCAGCGTGGGGAGGTTCTGGCCGTTGACCCACACCTCGCCGCTCGCCGGACGCAGCTGGGCGGCGATCAGTCGCAGCAGGGTGGTCTTGCCACACCCCGACGGCCCCATGATCCCGGTGACCTTGCCGCGTGGAATGCGGATGTCCACGTTATCGAAAATCTTACGCGTGCCACGCTTGAAGCTCAGGCCCTTCAGCTCGACCGCGTATTGGTCATTGGTGCTCATAGAACTCCTTTCATCACGGCGCTGTCCGTTGCCCCGTCTGTCATACGGCAGAAACACGGCGCGGCAGGCCGAACGGCCGCGAACTATAACACCCCGTGAAGCCGCGCCCCAAGGGCTGCTAAGCCACCGTTAAGGCTCAGTTCAGCAAAATGCGAGCAACATTGAGTTGCCAGTGATGAAGCCTTTGCCGCTTTCCCGTTATAATCTCGCACTTCATTTTGCCCCGCGCCTTTCGAACATGAGCCAGAAACACGATTTCATCCAGTCGGCACAACGCACCATCCGCCTCGAGCGTGACTCGGTGGACGCCCTGCTGCCGCGCATCGGCGCCGATTTTTCGCTGGCCTGCGAACTGCTGCTGAGCTGCAAGGGCCGCGTCGTCGTGGTCGGCATGGGCAAGTCCGGCCATATCGCACGCAAGATCGCTGCCACCCTCGCCAGCACCGGTACGCCGTCGTTCTTCGTGCACCCGGCCGAGGCCAGCCATGGCGACATGGGCATGATCACCAAGGACGACGTCGTCCTGGCCCTGTCCAACTCCGGCTCCACCGCGGAAATCGTTACCCTGCTGCCGCTGATCAAGCGCCTGGGTATCACCCTGATCAGCATGACCGGCAACGCCGAATCGCCGCTGGCCAAGGCCGCCGCGGTCAACCTGGATGCCAGTGTCGAGCACGAAGCCTGCTCGCTGAACCTGGCACCGACCTCCTCCACCACGGTTTCCCTGGTGATCGGCGACGCGCTCGCCATCGCCCTGCTCGAAGCACGCGGCTTCACTGCCGAAGACTTCGCCTTCTCGCATCCGGGCGGTGCGCTGGGCCGTCGATTGTTGCTGAAAGTGGAAAACATCATGCACGTGGGTGAAGCATTGCCGCAGGTTTCTCCCGGCACTTCGCTCAGCGGTGCATTGCTGGAAATGACCCGCAAGGGCCTGGGCATGACCGTCATCCTCGGCGAAGACGGCAAGCTCGCCGGGGTCTTCACCGACGGCGACCTGCGTCGCACTCTGGACAAGGGCCTGGACGTGCGCCAGGTGACCATCGACCAGGTGATGACCGTGCATGGCAAGACCGCCCGCCCGGACATGCTCGCCGCCGAGGCCCTGAAGATCATGGACGACCACAAGATCAACGTGCTCGTGGTCGTCGACGACACGGACCACCCGGTCGGCGTACTGCACGTCCACGACCTGACCCGCGCGGGGGTCATCTGAATGACCGCCGACCTGCTGCAACGCGCGAAAGCGGTCCGCCTGGCGGTGTTCGACGTCGACGGCGTACTCACCGACGGCAAGCTCTACTTCCTGCCCGACGGCGGCGAGTTCAAGACCTTCAACACCCTGGACGGCCAGGGCATCAAGATGCTGATGAACTCCGGCGTGCGCACCGCGATCATCACCGGCCGTTCGAGCCCGGTGGTCGAGCGCCGGGCGAAGAACCTGGGCATCAACCACCTGTTCCAGGGCCGCGAAGACAAGCTGGTCGCCCTGGACGAGTTGCTCGCCGAACTCGGTCTAGGCTATGAAGAAGTCGCGTACCTGGGCGACGATCTGCCTGACCTGCCGGCCATCCGCCGCGCCGGCCTGGGCATGGCGGTCGCCAGCGGCGATGCCTTCGTGCGCCAGCATGCCGACGGCGTAACCCAGGCCCGTGGCGGCGAAGGCGCCGCCCGCGAGTTCTGCGAACTGATCCTGCGCGCCCAGGGCAACCTCGAAGCTGCCCAGAACGCGTATCTCTAGAGCCGAACATGCCCAAGACACTCCAACAGAAGCTGTTGCTCGCCCTGATCGCCATCCTGCTGATCGCCCTCGGCTATTACTGGAACGTGCGCCTGGACTTCAATGAGCGGCAACTCAAGTCGCAGACCAGCGACGCCATCGACTTTTACGTGGTCAACGCCAAGAGCGTTCAGTACCGCATCGACGGCTCCCTCGCCTACGAGATGACCGCCGACAAACTCGAACACCTGAAAGCAACCGACGTGACCCTGGTCACCACGCCTGACCTCTACTTCCATCGGGAGAACGAGCCCCAGCCGTGGCATGTCCAGAGCGTTCACGCCGAAGTGGCCCCCGAAGGCAAGCAGGTCGAGCTGATCGACGACGTGCGTGTTGCGCGCACCGACGCACAGCAACGCACGCTCCTGCTCAACACCTCGCGCATGACGGTGTTCCCAGACAAGGACTATGCGCAGACTGACCAGCCCGTGAAGATCACCGAACCCAACGGTGTGACCACGGCAGTTGGCATGAAAGCGTATCTGAAAGACAGCCGGATGCTCCTGCTGTCCAACGTAAGAGGTCAGCATGAGGCTCGTTAACACCCTCCCCCTTCTTTTCAGCCTCGCCGCCGCTATCGGCAGCAGTGCAGCCTGGGCTCTTCCCACCGACCGGGAACAGCCGATCCGGGTCCAGGCCGACAGCGCCGAACTGGATGACAAGCAGGGCGTCGCCGTGTATCGCGGCGACGTGGTGGTAACCCAGGGCAGCATGAAGCTGACTGGCAACACCGTCACGCTCAAGCAGAACAAGAATGGTGACATTGAAGTCGTCACCTCGGTCGGCAAGCCCGCCTACTTCGAGCAGAAGCCGGCGCCGGACAAGCAGATCACCCAGGCTTACGGCCTGACGATCCAGTACTTCGTCACCCAGAACCGCGTCGTACTGATCGACCAGGCCAAGGTGATCCAGGAAGGCAACACCTTCGAAGGCGAAAAGATCGTCTACGACACCCAGCGCCAGATCGTCAACGCAGGCCGCGCCACCGGCTCCCAGGTGACCACGCCGCGCCCGCGTATCGACATGGTCATACAGCCCAAGAAAAAGCAGGATCAAGCGCAGTAATGGCTACGCTAACCGCCCAGCACCTCGCCAAGAGCTACAAGAGCCGGCAAGTCGTCCGCGACGTCAGCATGAGCATCGAGAGTGGGCAGATCGTCGGCCTGCTCGGCCCCAACGGAGCGGGCAAGACTACCTGCTTCTACATGATCGTCGGCCTGGTTCGCGCCGATCAGGGGGTCGTGCGCATCGACGAGCAGGACGTCACCCATCTGCCCATGCACGGCCGCGCCCGCGCCGGCATCGGCTACCTGCCGCAGGAAGCCTCGATCTTCCGCAAGCTGTCGGTGGCGGACAACATCGGTGCAATCCTCGAAACCCGCAGCGACCTGGATCGCGCCGGACGCCAGGAAGCCCTGGAAGGCCTGCTCGAGGAGTTCCACATCCACCACATCCGCGACAACCTCGGCATGAGCCTGTCCGGTGGCGAGCGTCGCCGCGTGGAGATCGCCCGTGCACTGGCCAGTTCGCCGAAGTTCATCCTGCTGGACGAACCTTTCGCCGGTGTCGACCCGATCTCCGTCGGCGACATCAAGCAGATCATCCACCACCTCAAGGCCAAGGGCATCGGTGTGCTGATCACCGACCACAACGTCCGCGAGACCCTGGATATCTGCGAGACGGCGTACATCGTCAATGACGGCCAGTTGATCGCCGAAGGTAATGCCGAGAGCATCCTCGCCAACGACCTGGTGAAGGAAGTCTACCTGGGCCACGAGTTCCGCCTCTGACGCCCTGAGCCGCGCCCTGCCTGGGCGCGGCAGCTCATTTCCATCCCTTGCATGGTGCGGCTTGTCGGCTGCGCCATGACGTATCCGGCTGCCGGATCCCCGCTGGCGCAACCGGGTTGTAACGAAAGGTCGACAGCCCCTAGGCAAAGCGTCCAAACTCAGGCATATAATTTGCTTCCTCGCGGCGCCCCGGCGTCCGTAGTCGTGGATATGGCGCGCTTTGCGCCAGCGAACAAGGTGCCTAGTTCCAGCCATGAAACCATCGCTAGTCCTCAAGATGGGCCAGCAGCTGACGATGACCCCGCAGCTGCAACAGGCCATCCGACTGCTCCAGCTCTCCACGCTGGACCTCCAACAGGAAATCCAGGAAGCCCTGGAGTCCAACCCGATGCTGGAGCGCCAGGAAGAAGGCGAGGACTACGACAACAGCGATCCCATGGCCGACGGCGCCGAATCGGGCGCCAACGGCACCAGCAACAACTCCCAGGACAACTTCCAGGAAAGCACTACGCCCAACGCCGACAGCCTCGACGAGGACCAGTGGGCCGAACGCATCCCCAACGAGCTTCCGGTCGACACCGCCTGGGAAGACATCTACCAGACCAGCGCCAGCAGCCTGCCCAGCAACGATGACGACGAGTGGGACTTCACTTCCCGCACCTCCGCTGGCGAAAGCCTGCAGAGCCATCTGCTCTGGCAACTGAACCTGGCGCCGATGTCCGACACCGATCGCCTGGTCGCCCTGAGCATCATCGACGGCATCAACGACGACGGTTACCTCGAAGAATCCCTGGAAGACATCCTCGCCTCCATCGACCCTGAACTGGGCGTGGAAATGGACGAAGTGGAAGTCGTCCTGCGCCGTGTGCAGCAGCTCGAGCCTGCCGGAGTCGGTGCGCGCAACCTGCGCGAATGCCTGCTGCTGCAGCTACGCCAGCTGCCCACCAAGACCTACCTGCTGGCCGAGGCCATCCGCCTGGTCAACGACCACCTGGACCTGCTCGGCAGCCGCGACTATAGCCAGCTGATGCGACGCATGAAGCTCAAGGAAGACGAGCTGCGAGAGACCATCGAACTGATCCAGTCGCTGCACCCACGCCCCGGTTCGCAGATCGAATCCGGCGAAGCCGAATACGTGGTTCCGGATGTCATCGTGCGCAAGCACAACGAGCGCTGGCTGGTGGAACTGAACCAGGAAGCGGTACCGCGCCTGCGCGTGAACTCGCAGTATGCGGGCCTGGTGCGCCGCGCCGACTCCAGCGCCGACAACACCTTCATGCGCAACCAGTTGCAGGAAGCGCGCTGGTTCATCAAGAGCCTGCAGAGCCGCAACGAGACACTGATGAAGGTGGCGACCCAGATCGTCGAGCATCAGCGCGGCTTCCTCGAGTACGGCGAGGAGGCGATGAAACCGCTGGTCCTGCATGACATCGCCGAAGCGGTGGGCATGCACGAATCGACCATCTCCCGCGTCACCACGCAGAAGTTCATGCACACGCCGCGTGGCATCTTCGAGCTGAAGTATTTCTTCTCCAGCCACGTCAGCACCTCCGAGGGTGGCGAGTGCTCGTCCACCGCGATCCGCGCGATCATCAAGAAACTGGTCGCGGCGGAAAGTCCGAAAAAGCCATTGAGTGACAGCAAGATCGCTGGTTTACTGGAAGCACAGGGCATTCAAGTGGCACGTCGTACCGTCGCCAAGTACCGGGAGTCCCTAGGAATCTCTCCCTCGAGCGAGCGCAAGCGGCTGGTGTGACGTTGATCCACGCCAAGGTGTTCCGGCGGCAGGCCCCATAACCTGCCACTTACACACGGGCAACAAGGAGAAAGCGGTATGCAAGTCAACATCAGTGGACATCAACTGGATGTGACCGACGCCCTGCGCGACTATGTCGGCGAGAAACTTGGCCGACTGGAGCGCCACTTCGACAAGATCACCAATGTTCAGGTCATCATGGAGGTCGAGAAGCTGAAGCAGAAAATTGAAGCCACCCTCCACATCGCCGGTGGCGAAGTGGTGGCCTGCGCCGAACATGAAGACATGTACGCGGCCATCGACCTGCTCACCGACAAGCTCGACCGCCAACTGATCAAGCACAAGGAAAAATACCTCGAACGCCAGCAAGGTGTTGGCGTCCGTTAACCCCTCCCTATGATCCGACTTGAGCAAATCCTGACCCCCGGCCGTTCCCTCGTGAACGTGCCGGGCGGCAGCAAGAAACGTGTCCTCGAACAAATCGCCAACCTGGTGGCTCGCGAGCTGCCGGGTTTCGATTCCCAAGACATCTTCGACAGCCTGGTGGCCCGGGAACGCCTGGGCTCCACCGGCTTCGGCAATGGCATCGCCATTCCGCACTGCCGCCTCCCCGGCTGCCAGTCGCCGATCAGCGCCATCCTGCACCTGGATCACCCGGTAGATTTCGACGCCCTCGACGGCGCGCCGGTCGACCTGGTGTTCGTGCTGCTGGTGCCCGAAGCCGCCACCGAGGAGCACCTGGAACTGCTGCGGCAGATCGCCTCCATGCTCGACCGCTCCGACGTCCGCGACCGCCTGCGTCACGCCGCCAACGGCGAGGACCTGTACCGGATCGTCGTGGACTTCCAGAACAACGGGCACTGATCATGCGCCTGATCATCGTCAGTGGAAGATCCGGCTCCGGCAAGAGCACCGCGCTCAACGTGCTGGAAGACAACGGCTTCTACTGCATCGACAACCTGCCGGCCAGCCTCCTCCCGGACCTGGCCCAGCGCGCGCTGCTGCACACCGAGCTGTTGCACCCGCAAGTCGCCGTCTCCATCGACGCGCGCAACCTGCCCAGCCAACTGCAGCGTTTCCCCGAGCTGCTACAGGAAGCTCGCGACAAGCACATCCAGTGTGACGTGGTGTACCTCGATGCCGACGATGAAACGCTGCTCAAGCGCTTCTCCGAGACCCGCCGGCGCCACCCGCTGACCACCGACAGCCGCTCGCTGGCCGAAGCAATCGCCGACGAGACGCATCTGCTGGCACCGATCGCCGACCTGGCGGATCTCAAGCTCAACACTACGAATCTCAACCTGTATCAGCTGCGCGACGTGCTCAAGCTGCGCCTGCTGAACAAGCCCGAACTGGGCACCGCCTTCCTGGTCGAATCCTTCGGCTTCAAGCGTGGCATGCCGGTGGATGCGGACCTGGTGTTCGACGTGCGCTGCCTGCCCAATCCCTACTGGAAACCGGAACTGCGGGAGCACACCGGGCTGGAAGCGGAAGTCCAGGAATACCTGGCGGCGCAACCGGATGTCGAAGAGATGTACCAGGACATCCTCACCTACCTGAACAAATGGCTGCCGCGCTTCGCCGCGAGCAACCGGGCCTATGTGACCATCGCCATCGGCTGCACCGGTGGCCAGCATCGCTCGACCTATATTGCCGAGCGCATCGGTCAGGCCCTCAAGGAAACCCTCACCAACGTACAGATTCGCCACCGCGACCTGAGCTAAGCAGCGACAGACAACAAAAGGACAGCCCCTCGCGATGCCCGCCCTCGAAATCACCATCATCAACAAGCTTGGCCTGCACGCCCGTGCGGCGGCCAAATTCGTCGGCGTGGCGGGACGTTATCCCTGCCAGGTTCGCGTAGGGCGCAATCCGGAAAGTACGGTAGACGGCAAGAGCATCATGGCGGTGATGATGCTCGCCGCCGGCAAGGGCACCAATCTGCACCTCGCTGCCGAAGGCGAGCAGGAAGACGAGGCGCTCAAGGCGCTGGTCGAACTGATCAACAACTACTTCGACGAAGGCGAGTGACTCGCCGGGCCTTCGATCAGCCCAGCGACGTATCCAGCACCATCATCAGACAGAAGCCGATGATCAGCCCCTGGGTGGCCTGCGCCGCATGGCCGCGCCGCTGTGATTCGGGGATGATCTCGCGCACCACTACGTAGAGCATCGCGCCCGCTGCCGCGGCCAGCCCCCAGGGCAGGAACATCCGCGAGATACCGATCAGCCAGGCGCAGAGCACCGCGAACAGTGGCTCGACCAGCCCGGACGCCGCGCCTGCCAATGCCGCCTTGCCGCGCGACACGCCCGCCCCGGCCAGCACCAGCGCAATCGCCAGCCCTTCTGGCACGTCCTGCAGCGCGATGCCCAGCGCTAATCCGCTGGCGCCTTGCACCTCTCCCCCGGCGGCGACTCCAACAGCCATGCCTTCGGGAATGTTGTGCAGGACGATGGCAGCAACGAACAGCAGGATGCGCGCGGGCACCTTTCCATCCGCAACGCCCTGGATGTTCGCCTGCGCGTCCTCGAGTACTCGGCCGAACACAGCGAGACCGAAGGCACCCAGCGCCAAGCCGAGGCTGACCAGCACCGATGCCAGCCAAGTGGCCCGGCCCGAGGCTTCTGCCGCCTCCAGCGCGGGAAGCAGTAGCGAGAATGCGGTGGCCGCCAGCATCACGCCAGCGCCGAAGCCCAGCATGGCGTCGGCGATTCGCGCCGGCATGCTGCGCACCAGCAGCACGGGCAGCGCGCCCAGGGCAGTTCCGAGCGCGCAGAGCATGCCGCCATGCAAGGCCAGGTACATCGGCGGGGAAAGCGACAATCGCGCCAGCAGCATCAGGTGCTGGGCCACCAGCAGACCGCCGCCGAGGACAATGATCAACCCCAGCAACCAACGCAAATTGCGTCCTCCGCTTTCACGCAGACTCTGCACGATCAGACGCATGGGACGGTCTTCGGTTTCATCCTTGCCCCCGCGCTTGCAGTGCCTCGCGGTAACGCCGGAGCACCTCCGGCCAGGCGACGACGTTGTAAAACGCGGCAATGTATTCCGGCCGGCGATTCTGATAGCGCAGGTAGTAAGCGTGCTCCCAGACGTCCAGCCCGAGGATAGGCAAGTTGCCCTGCATCAGCGGGCTGTCCTGGTTGCCGGTGCTTTCCACCACCAGTTGGCCCTGCGGATCAACGCTCAGCCACGCCCAGCCGCTGCCAAAGCGAGTCAAGGCCGCCTTGGTGAACGCCTGGCAGAAGGCCTCGTAGCCGCCCAGTTGGGCGTCAATGGCCTGGCCCAACTCCTCCTGCGGATGACCACCGCCGTCAGGAGCCATGACGGTCCAGAACAACGAGTGGTTGGCGTGGCCGCCGCCGTTGTTGATCACCGGCGCGCGCAGTGCCTCGGGCAGGCGGTCGAGTTTCTGCAGCAACGTTTCCACCGGAGCCTCGGCGAACTCTGTGCCTTCCAGCGCGGCGTTCAGGTTGTTGATGTAGGTCTGGTGGTGCTTGCTGTGGTGGATTTCCATGGTCTGCGCATCGATGTGCGGTTCCAGGGCGTCGTAGGCATAGGGCAAGGCGGGCAGGACGTGAGGCATCTTCGAACCTTCTTCAGTGGTAGCGCATCGGCTCAGTGGTAGCGCATCGATTGAACGGCAGTGAACAGCCCCGGGCGCAACTCGACCGCGCCTTGGCGACGCAGCAGGCGCTGGGTGCGCGGATAGGTACCGTGCTCGCCGATGAAGTTGAGCAGTTCGACGTAGGTACGGCGGCTGTGCTGCACCGCGGCCGCGCGCAGATCCGAGCATTTGCGCAGGTCTTCGCCCAGCACCAGCAGTCGTTCGTGGCAGGCGCACAGGTACTCGGCGGTTTCCTCCGGCTGGCCCAGTTGCAGGTGCAGGTCACCGAGGTTGTGGTGGGAGATGACAAACGCCATCACGGCTTCCTCCGGGTCGTGCCAGCGGTCCAGCAGGACCTGGGCCAGCGCCAGCGCGTGGAGGTAGTGCTCACGGGCATCGATCAACTCGTTACGAATGAAGCAGCGGTTGCCCAGTTCGATGGTGCGTTGCCAGTGGCGCATGGCAGGTTCCTCCAGCGGGTGGGGCGGACTCAGAGTCCGCCGGCGGTGAGCTTCTCGGGATTGAGCAGTTGCTCGAGTCGGGCGCGGTCCAGGTCCGTGTTTTCCAGCGCGACGTCGATGATCGGCCGCCCTTCGCGGTAAGCCTGCTTGGCGATCTCCGCGGCCTTCTGGTAGCCGATGATCGGGTTCAGCGCGGTGACCAGGATCGGGTTGCGCGACAGCGCCTCGCGCAGGCTCGCCTCGTTGACCTTGAAGCTGGCGATGGCCTTGTCCGCCAGCAGACGGCTGACGTTGGCCAGCAGGTGGATGCTGTGCAGCAGGTTGTCGGCGATCACCGGCAGCATCACGTTGAGCTCGAAGTTGCCCGACTGCCCGGCGACGGCGATGGTGGTGTCGTTGCCCATGACCTGGGCGGCGACCATGGCAGTGGCTTCCGGGATCACCGGGTTGACCTTGCCCGGCATGATCGAGGAACCCGGCTGCAGCGCCTCCAGTTCGATCTCGGCAAGGCCGGCCAGCGGGCCGGAGTTCATCCAGCGCAGGTCATTGGCGATCTTCATCAGCGCCACGGCCAGCGCCTTGAGCTGGCCGGAGGTGGCCACGGCGATATCCTGGGCGCCGATCAACGCGAAGAAGTCGTCACCGGGGCGGAATGCCAGGCCAGTCAGTCCGTTGAGCTCTTCGCAGAAGCGCGCGGAGAACTGCGGGTGAGCGTTCACGCCAGTTCCGACGGCAGTGCCGCCCTGAGCCAGTTGCTGCAACGCCGGCAGTTGCCCTTCTATGCCCAGAGACGCCTGGCGCACCTGTTGCGCCCAACCGCCAAGCACCTGGCTCAGGCGCACCGGCATGGCATCCATCAGATGAGTGCGGCCGGTCTTCACGTACAAGTGCACGGACTTGGCCTTCTTCTCCAGGGTCGCGTGCAGGTGATCCAGGGCCGGCAGCAGGTGCTGGTGGATCTCTACCGCCGCACTGATGTGGATGGTCGAAGGGATGATGTCGTTACTGCTCTGCCCGCAATTGACCTGGTCATTGGCGTTGACTGGCTTGCCCAGGCGGCGGCCGGCGAGGGTCGCAACCACCTCGTTGGCGTTCATGTTCGAGCTGGTACCCGAGCCGGTCTGGAACACATCCACCGGGAAGTGTTGCTGTAGGTCGCCCGCCAACAACTCCTCACAGGCAGCGACGATGGCGGCGCCGGTTTCCGCGTCCAGCTGTTCCAGGCTGACATTGGCGCGTGCCGCGGCGGCCTTGGCCAGCAACAGCGCGCGGATGAACGGACGCGGCATGCGCTGGCCGCTCACCGGGAAGTTGTTCACCGCCCGCTGCGTCTGGGCACCGTAGAGCGCCGCTACCGGCACCTCCAGTTCGCCCATGCTGTCGCGTTCGATACGGCTGTCAGTCATTCTCGATTCCTTCTTGCAGCTTCAGGGAAGGCGCTATCTCCTGCTGCGCCATCCGCCGGCCGAGCAGGCACAGGCGTTGGCGCTGGGCGGTAGAGGTCGCCAGGCGTTGCAGTTCGCGTAGAGGGAGATAGGCGTGATCCAGGCAGAGCACCCGCCAGTGCCAGGGCAATGCGATGTCGCGGCTGCTGTCGAGCAGCAACTGGAAGCACTTCTCGAAGAGGCGCCAAGCCGGCACCGGCTCCCAGGCCGCCAGGTAACGCGCCTCGCACAAGTACTGTTCGACCAGACGCGGCTCATCCGGCTCCAGGGCGCAGCGGATGCGGGTCCCCAGGCGGTACCAGCGATCGGTGATCGAGCTGTCGATCTCGACAAACATGGCAATCTCTCAATCGATAATGAGATTGATTATTGTTTGCGAGAATCAAAAAAACAAGCCGCCCGAACGCAATGCGCTGGACGGCCTGTCTGGAGAAGGGCTTGGGGAAGGCCTGAAAGCCGCGGCCAGCAAGGCCGCGGTGGGTGGATCAGTTGCCGGCGACCATCATCTTTTCAATGAGGACGGAGCCTGTGTGCAGGTTGCCGCGATACTCCACATCGTTGCCGATGGCGACGATATTGCGGAACAGGTCGCGCAGGTTGGCGGCGATGGTGACTTCCTGCACCGGGAACTGGATTTCGCCGTTTTCCACCCAGTAACCGCCGGCACCACGCGAGTAATCGCCGGTCACCAGGTTGACGCCCTGCCCCATCAGCTCGGTGACCAGCAGGCCACGTCCCATGCGACGGATCAGGGCGGCCTGGTCCTCGTCGCCATGGCTGACGAACAGGTTGTGTACGCCGCCGGAGTTGGCCGTGCTGGGCATGCCCAACTTGCGCCCGGAGTAGGTGCCGAGCACATAGGAGACCAGCTCGCCGCCTTCGACGAAGGGTTTGGCATAGGTCGCCAGGCCGTCGTTGTCGAACGAGGCACTGCCCAGCGCGCCGCGCAGCAGCGGGCGTTCGTCCAGAGTCAGCCATTCCGGGAACAGTCGCTGCCCCAGCGCGCCTTCGAGGAAGGAAGACTTGCGGTACAGGCTGCCGCCGGAGATGGCACCGAGGAAGTGACCGAACAGGCCGACCGCGACTTCCGGGGCAAACAGCACCGGCACCTCGGCGGTCGGCACCGGGCGCGCGCCGAGCCGGCTGGCAGCTCGCTCGGCAGCACGGCGGCCGATGGATTCGGGAGTCGCCAGCAGCTCACCACGGCGGTTCACGTCATACCAGTAGTCGCGCTGCATCTGCCCTTCGCCTTCGGCGATCATCACGCAACTCAGGCTGTGGCGGGTGCTGGCATAGCCGCCGACAAAGCCATGGCTGTTGCCGTAGACGCGGCAGCCCTGATGAGTGTTCAGCGTGGTGCCGTCGGCCTTGGTGACGCGCTTGTCGGTGGCGAACGCGGCAGCCTCGCAGGCCAGCGCGCGCTCGATGGCCTGGTCGGGGGTGATCGACCAGCCGTGGTAAAGATCCAGGTCCGGCAGGTCCCGCGCCATCAGCGCAGGGTCCGCCAGGCCGGCGCAGTCGTCTTCAGAGGCATGCTTGGCAATCGCCAACGCCGCTGCCACGGTTTCACGGATGGCGTCCGCGCCTGTTGCCGAGGTGCTCGCCGAGCCCTTGCGCTGGCCAACGTAAAGAGTGATGCCGAAGCCCTGGTCGCGGTTGAACTCGACGGTCTCGACTTCTCCCTGGCGCACCGAGGTGGACAGCCCCTGCTCCACCGACACAGCCACTTCGCAGGCGCTGGCGCCCTGCCGGGAAGCCTCGGCAATGATCCGCTCGACCTGCTCGCGCAGTTCGGGAAGGACCTCCGGGCTCACTGCCGGGTTGTGTTCGCTCATTGCATGCCTCTCCTGTTCATGTTCCGGCCCCGCCATCAGGCGGCGGCAACCGGCGCGGGCCGGACAAGCGGCCCCTGACTCGTTATCATGGCGGCGTTTTCAAAGAGACCCCCGCCATGGCTGAAATTCACGATGACGACTCGTCCTTCGATGAGAAGAGCAAGTCGCAAGTAAAACGCGAAATGCACGCGCTGCAGGAACTCGGCGAGCGCCTGACGACGCTCAAGGCCGACATGCTCGACCGCATGCCGCTGACCGATCCGCTGCGCCGCGCGCTGGAAGAAGCACCCAAGCACAAGGCCAACGCCGCCAAGAAACGCCATCGGCAGTTCATCGGCAAGCTGATGCGCGACCAGGACGTCGAGGCCATCCTCGCCCTGCTGGAACAGGTAGATACCTCGACCCGCCAGTACAACGAACGCTTCCACGCCCTGGAGCGCTGGCGCGACCACCTGATCACCGGCGGTGACGCAGCGCTGTCCGCGTTCTTCGGCGAATACCCGGAAAGCGACCGCCAGCACCTGCTCCAGCTGATCCGCCACGCCCAGCACGAGGCCGCTCACAACAAGCCTCCGGCCGCGGCGCGGAAGATCTTCAAGTACATCCGCGAACTGGACGAGCTCAAACGCGGCCTGCGCTGAGCAGCCGCGTCCCTCTCTCCAAGCCTCACGGGCAACGGCCTCAGGCGCCCGTGCCGCCAACGGTGATCGCGTCGATCTTCAGGGTCGGCTGGCCGACACCGACCGGCACGGACTGGCCGTCCTTGCCGCAGGTGCCCACGCCGCTGTCCAGTGCCAGGTCATTGCCGACCATGGACACCCGGCTCATCACTTCCGGCCCGTTGCCGATCAGCGTCGCGCCCTTCACCGGGCGGGTGATCTTGCCGTTCTCGATCAGGTAGGCCTCGCTGGTGGCGAAGACGAACTTGCCGCTGGTGATGTCCACCTGGCCTCCGCCAAGGTTGGCGCAGTAGATGCCACGCTCGACGCTGGCAATGATTTCCTGCGGATCGCTCTCCCCGGCCAGCATGTAGGTGTTGGTCATGCGCGGCATCGGCAGGTGCGCGTAGGACTCGCGACGGCCGTTGCCGGTGCGCGCCACGCCCATCAGGCGGGCGTTGAGCTTGTCCTGCATGTAGCCCTTGAGAATGCCGTTCTCGATCAGCACGTTGCAGTTGGTCGGCGTACCTTCGTCGTCCACCGACAGCGAACCGCGACGGCCAGCGATGGTGCCGTCATCGACGATGGTGCACAGGCTGGAAGCGACCTTCTCGCCGATGCGACCGCTGTAGTTCGAGCTGCCCTTGCGGTTGAAGTCGCCTTCCAGGCCGTGGCCCACGGCCTCGTGCAGCAGCACGCCGGACCAACCGGCGCCCATCACCACCGGCAGGCTGCCAGCCGGCGCGGGAACGGCTTCGAGGTTGACCAGCGCCTGGCGCAGCGCCTCACGGGCGTAGCTCATGGCGCGGTCTTCCTGCAGGAAATACTTGTAGTCCGTGCGACCGCCGCCGCCATGACCGCCGCGCTCGCGGCGGCCGTTCTGCTCGACGATGACACTGACGTTGAAACGCACCAGCGGGCGGATGTCCGCAGCCAGCGAACCATCCGCCGCAGCGATCAGCACCTGGTCCCAGACACCGGCGAGGCTGACGGTGACCTGTTGGATGCGCGGATCAAGGGCGCGGGTGGCGGCGTCGATCTTCTGCAGCAGCTCTACCTTCTCGGCGCGGCTCATCACGTCCAGCGGGTTCTCGCCGGCATACAGGCGGGTCGGCACCACGGCCTGGAACGCCTGCACCTTGCCATTCTGCCCGGATCGGGAGATCGAGCGTGCAGCGCGAGCAGCCTGGATCAGCGCTTCGTGGTTGATCGCGTTGCTGTAGGCGAAGCCGGTCTTCTCACCGGACTGTGCGCGCACGCCGACGCCCTGGTCCATGTGGAAGCTGCCTTCCTTGACGATGCCGTCTTCGAGCATCCAGGACTCGGAGACCTGGCTCTGGAAGTACAGGTCGGCGGCGTCGATGCCGGGGCCGCTCAGCTCGTGCAGGATCGGCGACAGCTGGTCGATATCCAGACCACCGGGGGCCAGCAGGTGCTGGCTGACGGATGACAACAGTTCGCTCATATTCACTCCATACGCGCCGGTCGTGGTTCGACCGGCGGGAAAAATCTTCTGTGCCGGACAATCGGCATGCGCTGCCGCACCGCCGCCTGTTCCTCGCTGTCGCGCTCGGCCAGCAGCACGGCCTCGCCCTTGGCCTCTTCAGCCAGGATACGCCCCCAGGGGTCGACGATGGCCGACTGGCCCCAGGTTTCCCGTCCTTTGGGGTGGGTCCCGCCCTGTCCAGCCGCCAGCACATAGCACTGGGTTTCGATGGCGCGGGCGCGGATGAGGATTTCCCAGTGCGCTGCGCCAGTCACCGCGGTGAATGCCGAGGGGGCACTGATAAGCTCCGCGCCAGCTTCGCGCAGCGCGGTGTAAAGCTCGGGGAAGCGCAGGTCGTAGCAGACCGTCAGCCCCAACCGCCCGACCGGCGTATCCGCCACCACCACGCGCTGGCCGAAGGCGTAGTCGTCCGACTCGCGATAGCGACCACGGGCATCAGCAACGTCCACGTCGAACAGATGCAGCTTGTCGTAGCGCGCCGCCACTTCACCGCGCTCGTCCACCAGCAGCGAGCAGGCATTGGCCTTGGCTTCCGGCTGGTTCTCCGGCGGCAACGGCAGGGTGCCGGCGACTATCCACAACCTGAGGTCGCGGGCGGTGCTTTTCAACCAGGGCAGGATCGGGCCTTCGCCAAGGGCTTCGGCACGACCGATGTCGGCGAGGTCTCGGCGCCCCATGGCGGCGAAGTTTTCCGGTAGTACGGCAAGGCGCGCGCCGCCGTTGGCGGCCTGCTCCAGCAGGCGACGGGCGGTGGCGAGATTAGCCAGGACATCGTCCTGGCTGACCATCTGGATGACGGCGATGGACATGGTCAGCTCCGGGAATACCTGGGTTTCATGCTAACCGATGCCCGGGCATTGTGCTTGGCCGCCGGTTCAGTGAGGTTTTTCGAAGGGTTTCTCGAAGGTGATGGTCGGGCTCTGCCATTGTCCCTTCACGCTGTACTGCACGCTGGCGAAGCGTGCGACCTTGTCGCCCAGCAACTTGTCCACCACAAACAGCGCGCCGCCAATGGCGGGAGCGCCGACGATCAGTGCCGCCAACGGCAGGTTGTTGGTCACCGGCAGCGTCACCAGCAGCTTGGCGTCGATCTCGTCGTGGGCCATGTCCAGGGTGCCGTTGAGCTCCAGGTTGCTCGACGGTCCATCCAGACGCAGCGGCTCGCGGGTGAAGTAGACGCCATCGGTGGCGGTGAGCACACCCTTGACCCGGTCGTAGCTCAGGCCCTTGCCCAGCAGGTCGGAGAAGTCCAGGCGCAGGCGGCGGTTGATGGCGTTGAAGTTGAGCAGGCCGAACACCCGCAGGGCATTGGCGCCGCCCTCCACTTCGACGAACTGCCCCTTGCGCAGGCTGGCGTCCAGGGTACCGCCGAACCGCCGCAGATTCAGCGCCGCCGGCGACCCCGGCCAGTTGCCGTTGATGTCCACGTTGAAACGCTCGCTGGTCACGCTGGGCGCGAAGTCCCAGGCCTTCAGCACGTCGCCCAGGTTCTTGCCCTCGAGCTTGCCCTGGAAGGTGCTGCGCGCGCTTGCCTCAAGACCATCCCAGCGCAGGTTGCCCTTCACCGACAGGCCACGCAGGTCCAGATTCACATTGTTGAAGCCAACCCCGGTAGGCGTCGGGCGCAGGTTGAAGCTCCAGGCACCGACCGGCTTGCCGGCCTTGAGGACCTGGCGGATGCTCACGTCCATCGGCGGCAAGCTGCGCGGGTCGACCTTCGCCAACGGGTCGGGCTGCTCGACTGCCTTCGCGGAATCGATGGCCTCACCCTTGGGCAGGTCGAGGCGGTCCAGGGCGATCTGGATCGGCTTCACCTTGCTGTCGGGCAGGGTGACCTTGCCGGAGACCAGCGAGCTGACCAGGCCGACCTGCCAACTACTGTCGACACGCACCACATCCAGCGTGAGATTTTCCAGGGTCTGGCCGAAGCCCTTGAAGCGACCGATCTGCAGGTCTGCGCCGCGCAACAGGCCAGCGGCGCCCTCAACCCCGGTATTGGAGTATTTCTTCGCGACCGCCATCCAGGCGTCGGCGTCGACTTCGTCGATCTTGCCGCGCACCTGGACACCACTCCAGTTGGGCAGCACGGCCGGGTCGCCACCCAGGCGCAGCACGCCGCGGCCGGCCAGCGGTTGGTCCGCCGGAGCCGCGTAGGCCAGGCTGGCGCGATCGCCGTAGGTTGCCCAGTAGCGTCGCTCGGCGCCCTCGAGGGTCATGCGCCATTCGCTCTCGCGAGTTTCCTGCGCGGCCTTGCCCAGCGGTGCCGGCAGATCGATGGTGACGCCCTGCAGGTTCGAGGCGACCTGCAGCTGGCTATCCTTGCCGTCGAGCAGCAGGTTGAGCTGGAACGGCACGCGGCCGTCGACCGGCAACTGTTTCTGTACCTTGCCCCAGTCGAGCAGGGTCTTCACCGATACCTGGCCACCCACCAGCACCCGTGTACGCGGAGCGCCGTTGCGGCCTTCGGCGCGAATGCTGCCGGTGATACGGCTACCCAGCACCTGAGCAGAGATGTTCTGCCCGCTCAGGCCGCTGTCGGTGTCATAGCGGAACTTGCCCTTCACCTGTTCGAGGTTCAGTTCGGGCTTGGCGATCTTCAGCTGTGCCTTGTCGGTGTCGAAATCGACGATCACCCGCGCCTTGCTCGCCTCGCCCTTGGCCAGCGGAATATCGAGGTTGAGGTGGCCATTGAGGTCACCCTTGCCTTCCCAGCCGGCGAAGGTGTGCGTTGCACCGATGGGTGAGTCCTGGAGGATCTTCAGGCCATCGACGAGGTTGCTGTCGATATCGCCGTCCACATGCAGGTGGGCGACTTCCCCCGGATTGGAATGGGGAATCTCCACCGAGACATCGCGCACCTGGCTGTTGAGAATCTGCCCGCTGGTTGCGTTGATGCTGACGCCGGTGTCCTCCACGCGCACCTCGCCCTCGGCCTTGCTCAGGCCGGGCCAGCCCGGCTGGTAGTCGAGCACGCCGTCATGGACCTTGAAGTACAGGGTCATGGCATGGGCTTCGGGCGCCGAGCCCTTCTGCAGCGAACCTTGCCAGAGGAAATAGCCCTGCTCGATGCGCCCGCTCTTGATCGAGCCCTTGAGCCAGGCAGCCAGATCCTTGCTCATCTGCGGGATGACGGTGGGCAGGTATTTACCGGTGTAGCGCGCATCGCCGTTGCTCATGCCTACGCGCAGGTCCATGTAGTCTTCCTGCGCCGGGTCGCGCATCAGGCGAATCAGGATGTCGCCGGCGATGGTTCCCTCGTCGCCCTCCACCTGCATCAGGTGGCTGCCGAGCGTGAAGGACTCGTCGTTGAGCTGGAAGAACATCCGCGTGCGCGCAGTGCGGTAGTGCCAGGGCTCGGGGAACAGCGTGGCCAGGTGCAGCATGAAATCCTGGGCGTTGGCGTCCAGCGTGCCGCCGCCAAGGTTGCCGCGGAAGGTGCCGTCGACGTTGGCCACGGCCGGCACATCATGGAAGGCACTGACACCGACCTTCTCCAGGTTGGTGGCATAGGCGACGCGCTCGGCGCCCTCGCGCTGCGGCCAGTAATCGAAATTGACGTTGTGTAACACGCCGTGCGGTTTCAGCCCTTCGAGCCACTCGATGGCCTTGTCCGGCAGCGGTGCCAGTGCTGTGATGGTCGGCCCCAGCGGGGTCAGGTCGAGGCGATCGGCACGCAGTTGCCAATGCTCCTCGTCCTTCATCCGGCGAGTCAGCTCCAGCTCCACCTCGCCCCAACGACTTTCGCCGAAATTCGCTGCCAGATCGGCGACACGCAGATCGAAATCGTCGCCGTTGCGCTGGAAGAACAGGCTGACGCCCAGGTCGCTCAGGCTCACCGGCTTGCGGTCGCCCAGCGCGGCATCAATCTTCGGTGCATTCAGGCGGGCTGCGGCGGAGACCGGCACGCCCTTGTCGATGGTCGCCCAGAATTCGCCGCCAGCCTTGGCGTGGGACAGCTTCCAGGCGCCAGTGAGACGCTCGGGCAGCCACTTGGCCCAGTCGGCCTGGGGCAGGCTCAGGTATAGCTGGGCCGAACTCTTCGCCCAGTCATCGCGGTTCAGCCGGGCCTCCAGCCGCGCCGCCACCGGTTCGCCGCCGGGCAGGCTGAAGCGTGCCTCCAGGCGCTGGCGGCTGCCGCTGCGCAGGGTCATGCCGACATAGTTCAACGACAGCGGGTTGGCCTGTTGCGGCAGTACGGTCAGCTGACTGTCCATCAGCGACAGGCGATGCGGGGTCAGCAGCAGGTCCATGAGCTTGCGCGGGTCGGTGTCGCCGCCACGGCTGGGCAGGCCGTCGGCGTGCCAGTTGCCGTCCTCGTCCTCACGCAGAGTCAGGTGCAGGCCTTCCAGCTCCAGGCTGTCGATGCGCGGCTGGCGCGCCATCACACTACCGAGGATGTCCGGGGTCAGGCGCACGCGCTCCAGGCGCAGCGAATCGGCGCCTTCGCCCAGCTGGATGTCGCGCACCACGATGATCGGGCTGAACCCGCGCCAATGCCCTTCCAGGGCGCCAATAGCCACCGGCAGGCCCAGTTGCTCGCTGGCTTTGCGCGCCAGATCGTCGCGATACTCCGCCACCAACGGCACCAACTGCCGGCCAAGGCTGACGTACAAGGCCAGCAGCACCAGCCCCAGCGCCAGGAGGCCGAGGACGATGCGCAGCGAGGTGGAGAGCAGGCGGCCGGCGCGATCCATGTTAGGCGGCTGCCTGTGAGGTGAAGCGAAGGGTCATCGAGCGGCCTCCCAGCCATCCAAGGTCGAACCAGGTCTGACAGTGTGCGTCAGGCAAAGCTCCAAAAAACCCCATGGCAAAGCTGCCTCCCGCCGGATCTCGAGGATGTGCGAGCCGCCGCTCAAAGCAGGACCACGTCGTACTGCTCCTGGGAATACATGGCCTCGACCTGGAACTTGATCGGGCGGCCGATGAACAGCTCCAGGTCCGCGACGTTGCCCGACTCCTCGTCGAGCAGGCGGTCCACCACTTTCTGGTTGGCCAGCACTAGGTAGGAGTTGGCCTGGTAGGCCCGCGCTTCACGGAGGATTTCCCGGAAGATCTCGTAACAGATGGTCTCGGCAGTCTTCAGCATGCCGCGCCCCTGGCAGCTCGGGCAGGGCTCGCAGAGCACCTGCACCAGGCTTTCGCGGGTGCGCTTGCGGGTCATCTGCACCAGGCCCAGTTCGGTGATGCCGATGATGTTGGTCTTGGCATGGTCGCGTTCGAGCTGCTTCTCCAGGGTCCGCAGGACCTGGCGGCGGTGCTCCTCGTCTTCCATGTCGATGAAATCGATGATGATGATCCCGCCCAGGTTGCGCAGGCGCAGCTGGCGGGCGATGGCGGTCGCCGCCTCGAGGTTGGTCTTGAAGATGGTCTCTTCGAGGTTGCGGTGGCCGACGAAGGCGCCGGTGTTCACATCGATGGTGGTCATCGCCTCGGTCGGGTCGATGATCAGGTAGCCGCCGGACTTGAGCAGCACCTTGCGCTCCAGCGCCTTCTGTACCTCGTCCTCGACCCCGTAGAGGTCGAAGATCGGCCGCTCGCCCGGGTAGTGCTCCAGGCGGTCGGCGATTTCCGGCATCAGCTCTTCGACGAACTGCGTGATCTTCTGGAAGTTCTCCCGGGAATCGACACGGATCTTCTCGATGCGCGGGTTCACCAGGTCGCGCAGGGTGCGCAGGGCCAGGGAAAGGTCTTCGTAGATCATCGTCGGCGCGCCGACGGTCTGGATCTGCGCGTCGATCTGGTCCCAGAGGCGGCGCAGGTAGCGGATATCGGCGAGGATCTCGTCCTCGCCGGCGCCTTCGGCAGCGGTGCGCAGGATGAACCCACCACGCTCGACGATGCCCTCGGCCTCGACGCACTTGGCGACCACCTGCTTGAGGCGCTCGCGCTCGTGTTCGTCCTCGATCTTCAGGGAAATCCCGACATGACTGGTGCGCGGCATGTAGACCAGGTAGCGCGACGGGATCGACAGGTGCGTGGTCAGCCGTGCGCCCTTGGTGCCGATGGGGTCCTTGGTGACCTGCACCACCAGGCTCTGCCCTTCGTGGACCAGCGCGCCGATGCTTTCCACCGCACTGCCCTCGCGGGTGGAAATCTCCGCGGCATGGATGAAGGCTGCGCGCTCCAGGCCGACGTCGACGAAGGCCGCCTGCATACCCGGCAGCACGCGCACGACCTTGCCCTTGTAGATGTTGCCGACGATCCCGCGACGCAGCGTGCGCTCGACATGGACCTCCTGCAGGACGCCGTTCTCCACCACCGCCACGCGCGATTCCATCGGCGTGATATTGATCAGGATCTCTTCGCTCATGCGCCCTTCCTTATCGCGCCCGGAGTCGTGCCAGCGCTACTTCGTGATCAAGACTGCCAGCTAGGGATGGAGAAGTCAGCCAGCAATGCCGCAGTTTCACACAGGGGCAGGCCGACCACGGCGCTGTAGCTGCCCTCGACGCGGCTGACGAAGACTGCCGCGAGCCCCTGGATAGCATAGCCACCTGCCTTGTCCTGCGGCTCGCCGGTTTCCCAGTAATGCTCGGCCTCCTCGGCGGAAATCTCGCGGAAGGTCACGCGACTGCTGACCACGCGTGCTTCGCAGCGATCGCGATCGGCCACTGCCACGGCGGTCAGCACCTCATGCTCGCGGCCGGACAGGGCCTGAAGCGTCGTCAGGGCGTCGTCGCGGTCCAGCGGCTTGCCGAGGATGCGACCATCCAGCACCACGGCGGTATCGGCACCCAGCACGCAGACATCGGCGCGCTGGGCGAGGAAGTTCAGCCCGGCCAGGGCCTTGCTGCGCGCCAGGCGCTCGACATAGGCATGCGCCGACTCGCCGGACTCGGGCGTTTCGTCAATCGACGCAGGCACTATGTGGAATGGCAAGCCAATCTGGGTGAGCAGCTCGCGGCGGCGCGGCGAACTGGAGGCGAGGTACAGCTGGGCCATCAGGGACTCCGAAGCGGGCCCGCTCAATGCCGGCCCGGCGATTCCCCCGCAAGGGGGCGATCAATTGATGTTCAGGCGCAACCGCAGGGCCCGCAGCAATGTATAGACCCAGGGCCAGAGCAAGGCGCTGACCAGCGCCGGCAGCAGGAACACCAGGGTCGGCGGACGATTGCCGGTCAGGGCGCTGATCCACAACTGGACCAGTTGGGCGAGACCGAAGACCACCAGCAACACCAGGCACTGCTGCCAGATGGGGAACATGCGCAGGCGCTGGTGCAGCGACAGCACCAGGCAGATGATCAGGCTCAGGATCAGGGCGTTCTGCCCCAGCAGGCTGCCGTAGAGCACATCTTCGGCAACGCCCAGCACCCAGGCGCTCAGCATGCCGACCTTGTGCGGCAGGTAGAGCACCCAGTAGGTGAGGAACATCGCCAGCCACAGCGGGCGGCCGATCTCCATGAAACTGGGCATGGGCGCCACCGACAGCAACAGCGCCAGGAGCAGGGTGAGCCAGATGGCCCAGCCATTGTTCGAGCCCTGGCCCGCCATCAGCGTCGGGTCCTTGCATCGGGGTGCGACGCCGGCGCACCAGGCGCGGCAGGCGCTGCGCCGTTGGCGCCGGTCGGATGGGCGGGCTGCGCGGCGGGAGCCGCAGGGGCGGCAGGCTGCGCGCTGTCATGCGGCTGGGCGGCCGGAGCGCCGGGTGCAGGCTGGGCCGGCGCACCGGACTCGGCAGCCTTGCGATCGGCTTCGGCCTGGGCTTCGGCGGCATCGGTGGCACGCTGTTCGGGCGTACGGCTGTCGCTGAAGACCAGCAGCACATAGCGGCTGCGGTTCATCTTGGCGGTCGGCACGGCACGAATAGTGGCGAAAGGCCCACCGGTGTCGTGCAGCACTTCCTTCACCACCGCCACCGGATAACCCGCCGGGAAGCGCTGGCCCAGGCCGGAACTCACCAGCAGGTCGCCTTCCTTGATGTCGGCGGTATCGGCGACGTAGCGCAGCTCCAGGCGCTCCGGATTGCCGGTGCCCACGGCAATGGCGCGCAGGCCATTGCGGTTCACCTGCACCGGAATGCTGTGGGTGGTATCGGTCAGCAGCAGGACGCGCGCGGTGTAGGGCATCACCTCGACCACCTGGCCCATCAGACCGCTGGCATCGAGCACTGGCTGGCCCTGGAACACGCCGTCCTTCTCGCCCTTGTCGATCAGGATGCGCTGGGTGAAGGGGTTCGGGTCGACACCGATCAACTCGCCCACCAGCACCTTGTCGTCGACCAGCGCGGACGAGTTGAGCAACTCGCGCAGGCGCACGTTCTGTTCGGTGAGGGTGGCCAGCTTCTGCAGGCGGCGCTGCATCAGCAGTTGCTCGGCCTTCAGGCGCTCGTTCTCGGCCAGCAGTTCGCTGCGGCTGGTGAACTGGTCGCGCACGCCTTCCCAGGCTCGAACCGGGATGTCGGCGATGCCATAGAAGGGGCTCAGCACGAGGCCCATCTGGCTGCGTACCGGTTTCAGGTAATCAAAGCGGGCATCGACCACCATCAAGGCGACCGACAGGACGGCGAGCACCAGCAGGCGCGCGCCCAGCGAGGGCCCTTTGGAGAATATCGGTTTGATGACCGGCTCCTAGCTGTGCAAGGTCGGTTGAAGATTCACCAGCGTGGGCGAAACGTTAACCGACCTTTACAGAGCTTTCCTACCTTATTCGGTGGAAAGCAGGTCCATCGAATGGCGATCCATCATTTCCAGCGCCTTGCCGCCGCCACGGGCCACGCAGGTCAGCGGGTCTTCGGCAACGATCACCGGCAGGCCGGTTTCCTGGGCCAGGAGCTTGTCCAGGTCGCGCAGCAGAGCGCCACCACCGGTCAGCACCAGGCCACGCTCGGCGATGTCCGAAGCCAGCTCCGGCGGAGACTGTTCCAGGGCGCTCTTGACTGCCTGGACGATGGTCGCCAGGGATTCCTGCAGCGCTTCGAGCACTTCGTTGGAGTTCAGGGTGAAGCTGCGCGGTACGCCTTCGGCCAGGTTGCGGCCACGGACGTCGACTTCGCGGACTTCGCCGCCCGGGAAGGCGGTGCCGATTTCCTGCTTGATGCGCTCGGCGGTGGATTCGCCGATCAGGCTGCCGTAGTTGCGGCGCACGTAGGTGACGATGGCTTCGTCGAAGCGGTCGCCGCCGACGCGGACGGATTCGGCGTAGACCACGCCATTGAGGGAGATCAGGGCGATCTCGGTGGTACCGCCGCCGATATCGACGACCATGGAACCACGGGCCTCTTCCACCGGCAGGCCGGCACCGATGGCCGCGGCCATCGGCTCTTCGATCAGGTAGACCTCACGGGCGCCAGCGCCCAGGGCCGATTCACGAATCGCGCGGCGTTCCACCTGGGTGGACTTGCACGGCACGCAGATCAGCACGCGAGGGCTAGGCTGCAGGAAGCTGTTCTCGTGAACCTTGTTGATGAAGTACTGCAGCATCTTCTCGCAGACGCTGAAGTCGGCGATCACGCCGTCTTTCATCGGACGAATGGCGGCAATGTTGCCCGGAGTACGGCCCAGCATGCGCTTGGCTTCGGTACCAACGGCAACCACGCTTTTCTGGCTGCCATGGCTACGGATGGCGACCACGGACGGTTCGTTCAGGACGATGCCGCGCTCGCGCACATAAATAAGGGTATTGGCAGTGCCCAGGTCGATCGACAGATCACTGGAGAACATGCCACGCAGTTTTTTGAACATTGGAAAGAAACCCATAGGTGGCGCGTGGGTGAAAAGTGCGCGGGTAAAAAAGTGCGGCAAACTCTAACAATGACGGGGGTTTTGGGCAAGGCGGCAATTTATGCTAGATTCCTCGTTTCTCGGGCCTGCAGGCCCTTCCCAGCGGCCTTCGACCGTCTGCCGCGGGTTCTGTTCCCCGCCCCCTCATTCCTTCCGGCCAGGTCCAGTTCGAACCGGGCCGCTCTAGCTGGAGATCCCGATGGCGCTTGAACGCTCCGACGTGGAAAAGATCGCCCACCTCGCCCGCCTGGGCCTGGAGGAAGCCGACATTTCGCGTACCACCGACACCCTGAACAACATTCTCGGCCTGATCGACGCCATGCAGGCGGTCGACACCGACGGCGTGGAGCCCCTGGCCCACCCGCTGGAAGCCACGCAGCGCCTGCGTGCCGACGCAGTCACCGAGGAGAACCGCCGCGAAGCCTACCAGGCCATCGCGCCGGCCGTGGAAGACGGCCTTTACCTCGTCCCGAAAGTCATCGAGTAAGCGCTAAGGACACGGACATATGCTGCATCAATTGACCCTCGCCGAAGTCGCCCGCGGACTCGCCGACAAGCAATTCTCTGCCCAGGAACTGGCCACTGCCCTGCTCGCGCGCATCCAGCAGCTCGACCCGCAGTTGAACAGCTTCATCACCGTCACCGAAGAAATCGCCCTGGCCCAGGCCAAGGCGGCCGACGAGCGGCGTGCCAAAGGTGAAACCGGCGCCCTGCTCGGTGCACCTATCGCCCACAAGGACCTGTTCTGCACCCAGGGCGTGCGCACCAGCTGCGGCTCGAAGATCCTCGACGCCTTCGTCTCGCCCTACGACGCTACCGTCGTCGAGCGCCTGACGGATGCCGGCACCGTGAGCCTGGGCAAACTGAACATGGACGAGTTCGCCATGGGCTCGGCCAACGAATCCAGCCACTACGGCGCGGTGAAGAACCCCTGGGACACCTCCCGCGTGCCGGGCGGCTCCTCCGGCGGCTCCGCCGCTGCCGTGGCCGCGCGCCTGATTCCGGCGGCCACCGGCACCGACACCGGAGGCTCGATTCGCCAGCCGGCTGCGCTGACCAACCTCACCGGCATCAAGCCGACCTACGGCCGCGTCTCGCGCTGGGGCATGATCGCCTACGCCTCCAGCCTCGATCAGGGCGGCCCGCTGGCCCGCACCGCCGAGGACTGCGCACTGATGCTCGGCGCCATGGCCGGCTTCGACCCGAAGGACTCCACCTGCGTCGACCAGCCGGTGGACGACTACCTGGCCGCCCTGGCCAAGCCGCTGACCGGCCTGCGCATCGGCCTGCCGAAGGAATACTTCGGCGCTGGCCTCGACAGCCGCATCGCCGACGCGGTGATGAACGTGGTCGAGCAGCTCAAGCAGCTCGGCGCGGTGGTCAAGGAGATCTCCCTGCCGAACATGCAGCACGCGATCCCTGCCTATTATGTGATCGCGCCCGCAGAAGCCAGCTCCAACCTGTCGCGCTTCGACGGCGTGCGCTACGGCTATCGCTGCGAAGACCCGAAGGACCTGCAGGACCTATACAAGCGCTCCCGCGCCGAAGGCTTCGGCGCCGAGGTTAAGAACCGCATCATGGTCGGCACCTACGCGCTTTCCGCTGGTTACTACGACGCGTATTACCTGAAAGCTCAGAAAATTCGCCGCCTGATCAAGAACGATTTCACCAGCGCCTTCGCCGAAGTCGACGTGATCCTTGGCCCGACCACGCCGAACCCGGCCTGGAAACTGGGCGAGAAGAACAACGATCCGGTCGCCCAGTACCTGGAAGACATCTACACCATCACCGCCAACCTCGCCGGCATTCCGGGCCTGTCCATGCCTGCCGGCTTCGTCGACGGCCTGCCGGTAGGTGTCCAGCTGCTCGCGCCGTACTTCCAGGAAGGCCGCCTGCTCAACGTCGCGCACCAGTACCAACTGGCAACCGACTGGCATAAACAAGCACCGGCTGGATTCTGAGGACGACACACATGCAATGGGAAACCGTGATCGGGCTGGAAATCCACGCACAGCTCTCCACCCAATCGAAGATCTTCTCCGGTAGCGCCACCACTTTCGGCGCAGCCCCGAACACCCACGCCAGTCTGATCGACCTGGCGATGCCCGGCACCCTGCCGGTGCTGAACCAGGAAGCGGTGCGCATGGCCTGCCAGTTCGGCCTGGCGATCAACGCCGAGATCGCCGAGCGCAACGTCTTCGCCCGGAAGAATTACTTCTATCCGGACCTGCCCAAGGGCTACCAGACCAGCCAGATGGACCACCCCATCGTCGGCAAGGGCCACCTGGACATCACCCTGGAAGACGGCACCGTCAAGCGCGTCGGCATCACCCGCGCACACCTGGAGGAGGACGCCGGCAAGAGCCTGCACGAAGACTTCCACGGCATGAGCGGCATCGACCTGAACCGAGCCGGCACGCCTCTGTTGGAGATTGTTTCCGAGCCCGAGATGCGCAGCGCCAAAGAAGCCGTAGCCTATGCCAAGGCGATCCACGCGCTGGTGCGCTACCTCGGCATCTGCGACGGCAACATGGCCGAAGGCTCGCTGCGCTGCGACTGCAACGTATCGGTACGCCCGAAGGGCCAAACCGAGTTCGGCACTCGTCGCGAGATCAAGAACGTCAACTCGTTCAAGTTCATCGAGCGCGCTATCAACACCGAGATTGCCTGGCAGATCGACGAGCTGGAGTCCGGCCGCAAGATCGTCCAGGAAACCGTCCTGTATGACGTAGCGGCCAACGAAACGCGCTCCATGCGCAGCAAGGAAGAAGCCAACGACTACCGTTACTTCCCCTGCCCGGACCTGCTGCCGGTAGTGATCGAGCGCGCCTTCCTCGACGACCTGCGCGGCCAGTTGCCGGAACTGCCGGACCAGAAGCGCGAGCGTTTCGAGAGCCAGTACGGCCTGTCCGCCTATGACGCCAGCGTGCTGTCCGCCAGCCGCGAGATGGCCGACTACTTCGAGAAGGTTCAGACCATCTGCGGCGACGCCAAGCTGGCCGCCAACTGGGTGATGGGCGAGCTCTCCAGCCTGCTCAACAAGGACGGCCTGGAGATCGAGCAGTCGCCGGTCTCCGCCGAGCACCTGGGCCAGATGATCCTGCGCCTGAAGGACGGCACCATCAACGGCAAGGCCGCGAAGACCGTATTCGCCGCCATGGCCGAAGGTGAGGGCTCGCCGGACGAGATCATCAAGGCCAAGGACCTGGTGCAGAACACCGACAGCGGCGCGGTCGAGAAGTTGCTGGACGACGTGCTGGCAGCCAACGCCGAGCAGGTCGAACAGTACCGCGCCAGCGACGAAGCCAAGCGCGGCAAGATGTTCGGCTTCTTCGTCGGCCAGGCCATGAAAGCGGCCAAGGGCAAGGCCAACCCGGCGCAAGTGAACGAACTGCTGAAGAAGAAGCTCGAAGCCTGAGCCCACACTTCAACGACGCCGGGCTTGCCCGGCGTTTTTTCGTCCGGAGGTTCGATGCTGCGACCCATGGCCCTCGTCGGCTGCCTGGCCCTGCTGGCCGGCTGTAGCACCACGTCTTACGACAGCGACTCGGAAGTCTCCGGCCGCGGCTACCGCGCCGAAGGCACCGCGTCCTATTACGGCAAGGCCCACCATGGCAAGCGCACCGCCAGTGGCGAACGCTTCAACCAGAACGCCCTGACTGCCGCGCACCGCACGCTCGCCTTCGGTACGCGGGTGAAAGTCACCAACCTCGACAACGGCCGCAGCGTCGTGGTGCGCATCAACGACCGCGGGCCATTTGGCCGCGGGCGCATCATCGATGTGTCGAAAGCCGCCGCCGAACAACTCAACATGCTGCGCTCCGGCACCGCCCGGGTGCGCCTGGAAGGTCTCTGAAGGAGCCAGAAGTGAGCAACGACAACCGCAAGGCCGGCGAGCAGGTTCGCCGCGAAGTGATGGGCGACGTCTTCGTCGACCGTGCCCTGGGCAATGCCACCGAGTTCACCCAGCCGCTGCAGGACTTCGTCAACGAGCACGCCTGGGGCGGTGTCTGGAACCGCGAAGGCCTGCCGCGCAAAACCCGCAGCCTGATCACCCTGGCCGCGCTGACCGCACTGAAATGCCCGCAGGAACTCAAAGGCCACGTGCGTGGTGCCCTGAACAATGGCTGCACGGTGGAAGAGATTCGCGAAGCGCTGCTGCATTGCGCGGTGTATGCCGGCGTCCCGGCGGCCATCGACGCTTTCCGCGCGGCGCAGGAAGTGATCGACGCCTGGCAGGCCGATCAGAAGGCCTGACCGGAACAACTGTAGGAGCGAGCTGGCTCGCGAATGGATCCGCTGGGCTGGTTCGCGAGCAAGCTCGCTCCTACAAGGGCATTACGGATAACTGAACCGCTTCACCAGCGTCAGCTCACCGGGCTGGCGCATCGGGATCAGGAAGGACTCCTGCTTCTCGTTCACCGAGCCCTCCTCCGTGACGATGGTCACCTGCGCCGTGGTCAGCGGCTTGGCCGCGTTCACGTCGCCGGAGCTCTCGTCCGAGCTCCAGCCACCGCCGTAGTAGTTCACGTAGACCAGATACTGCCCCTTGAGCGGCGTCGGGCTGGCGATGATTTCCGGGCCGTAGCCGGTGGTCACGTCGACGTCCTGGGCCGCGCCGTTGGGCAGTGAGCGGTTGCCGTACCAGACATGCCCGCCATCGGGCGTCACCAGGTGCAGGTCGAGGTCGGTGTTGTCCGAGTCCCACGACAGCATGACCCGCAGCTTGGCCGCCACCTCGCCGCCGCCACCGCCGTGGTAGAACTGCACGCGCTTGTGCTGCTGGCCGTCCGGACTGATGACCTCGACACTGTTGGAGCCCGCGGGGAAAGCGAAGGGACGGTCAAACCTGCCATCGTTTTCGACCCGCATCGGCATGGCCACGCCGTTGACCACCAGGCGCGCCGGCTCCTTGCTGTCCTTGGGCAACCCACGAATTTCGCCACGGATGCGCGCGGTATCGGACTGGTCCTCCCGCGCATTCACCGACGACGCCGGGTAGTTCACCGTCTGCCGGAAGTCGGCCTTGTCGCCGTCGCCCGCGCGCCAGCCGCCCAGCGGAGTATCCAGGCGGATCGGCGATTCGGCGGCCTGCACGCCCAGCGGTATCAGGCTGGCGAGCAGAGACAGGCGGAGCGCATGGGCAAGTTTCATGTCGATCATTCCAGTATCAGGCGACGGGCCAGGCTTTCCACGTAGCCCTCGTCTTGTCCATTGGGGTGCGCCTGGAATGCCAGGTGCAGGTATTCGTGAGCCAGGTCGAGGCGGTCCTGCTGGGAATACAGACCACGCACGAAGATGCGCTGGCGTTCGCGGTCGACGTAGGGTCGGCCGCTGCTCAGTCGGCACACGGCGAAGGACTGCAATTCTTCATAACCCGCCTCTGCTTCCAGCCGCGTCCGCCAGTTGCGGCGCTGTGCCTGCAGCCAGCGCTCGGCCTCCGGCAGGGGCTGGCAGGCAGCGGTCGGGTTGCTCCAGCGGCTCAGGCTGGTGCGCGGGAAAGCGCGGGCGAGAATGGCGTCGTAGCGCAGGCCCTTGGCGGCCTGCTCCTGGGCGTCGCGCCAGGAGAGTTTCGACTGCCCCGCCTCGTCCGAATGATAGGTTACGGTGCCGCCAGCCAATACCAGATCGGCAGTCCAGGCGGCGATGCCCCGCGCCGCCTCGCTGGCAGGGCGCGGCGCCACGCGCTGGCGTTGGCTGCTGTCGTCGATGCTCAGGCAGTCGCCGCGCGGAGCGCCGTTCTGCAACAGGTAAGTCCGGATGGTCACGGCCAGCGCCTTGGCGGCTTCCGGCGGCGTGGCCGACGCCTCACGATCCAGCACTCGTGCAACGTATTCCTCGCGGGAAAGACGGGCAGTCAGGCGCGGCCCCTGGGGGCCGCGTTCCAGGAACAGATCACCGTTGCTGTCCACGTCGAGGCGAACCCCGTTGGCGAACAGTACGCTCTGCCGGCCTGCCAGCAACCCCTCGGCAGCCGGTTGATTGCGCGCGTCGTAGACCTCCTTCAGTGGGTAGCGACTGAACAGGCTGACCTCCACGCAACGTCCCGGGTCATGCGGCCAGGGCGCCGGCAGTGCGGCGCCGATGGCATTGCCGTACTTCGCCAGCACCGTCTTGCTGGTGCCCGGTCCGCGCGCCCAGAGCGGCGTACCGTCCACCAGCCAACCGGCAAAACCGCCTTCGCGCTTGCCATTTTCGTCCCAGCTCCAGGTCTTCACCCGCAGACGTCCACCCAATGCGGCCGGGGCACGCCCCTCATCGGCAGCGAGGCTGACATCCAGCAGCACCTTTTGCGCCTGTTCCTGGGCGGGCAGGTGTTGTAGTTGATCGAGCAGCTCGGCGACCGGCACTTCGGTTTGCGGTGCCAACTTGTCCAGCTGGGCGATCCAGCCCGGCGCATGGCGCGCCTGCCAGTACTGCTGCCAGACAGCGCCGTCGATACCCAACCGCTGCGGCTCGAAGTACAGGCCACAGGACTTCACCAGCGCGGCGTCACGTTCGATGCTCTGCCCGGCCGTGCAGCAATAGACTTCTTCCTTGCTCTCGCCACGGCACTGATAGGCCGGCTCCTGCTGGCCGGTGTCGTTCAGCCAGGCATAGACGAACAGCTTCCACAGGCTGCCCAGCGGCGCCTTCAGCTCAGCCGGCAAGGGCTGGCGATCCAGTACCTGCTGCGGCCCGAGGCGCAACAGTTCATCGCCCTGCGCGCTGCGCCAGGCCAGCTGCGCCTGCTCTTGCGAGCCGGGCGCCGCGAGGGCGCTCAGCGGCAACAGCAGGATCAGCCCGGCAAGGCGTGCGCGCATGGATTACTGGACCTTGATCTTCGCCAGGGCCGGCTGCTGCTCCAGCGCCTGCTCCTGCGGCGCATAGAGGCGCTGGTAGCGCGCCGGCGGCAGGACGAACTCGCCCTTCTGCGAGAAGCGGACCAGATGACGGAAGCGCAATTCGCCGCCCAGGGTATCCACCGGCACGCCGTAGAACAGGTCGCCCGGCTCGTTGCGCGCGCGCTCCAGGCTGGTCGCCTCGACGCCGCCCAGGCCGCTGATCTGCAGGCCCCAGGTGGTGCGCTCGACATCCGCACCCGGCGGCAACGGCACTTCCAGCATGCCGTAGCGCAGGGCTTGCGCCTGGTCGGTGGTGAGGGTCACTTCGTCCAGGTACAGCTCGTCGCTGGACAGCGGTTTGTCACCCAGCTCCTCGGCCTTGAAAGCGAAGGCGTCTTCGCCCGGAACCAGGCGCAGCAGGCGCCGCTTGATGGTCACCGGCAACTGGCTGGCCGGCGCTTCGGCGCTGCGGAAGGTCACCGAAGCATTGAGCGGACGCGACGGCGCGGCGCTCAGGTCCAGCTGCGCTGGCACCTCCTTGCCCTGCCATTGCCAGAAGGCGTCACCCGTGGTGCTGTGGCTTTCCTTCCAGTCCGCCACCGGCTTGGGCAACTCAGCGGCCGGGGCCTCGGCTACGGCGCGCTGCATCCAGGTCAGCGCCAGGGCGCGTTCGACGGTGGACTGCTGCGGCGCCAGGCTCAGCAGTAGTGCACGGGCGCGACTGGCGTCCACGCTACCGCTGTAGAGCTGCACGGCGCGGGCGAACGGCTGGTCACTGGTGTTCAGCTTCAGGCGTGCACCATCCAGTTGCTTGGCGAAGCCTTGCGGCAGCGCGACCTTGTTCTGCTCGGCCAGGCTGGCGGTCAGCACGCGAGCCACCGCCAGACCCAGCTCGGAGTCCGGTTCGCCCATGACCAGGCTGTCGTCGCTGTCGAAGTCGTTCACCGACTTCGCTGCCTCGCCGTTGCCGGCGTTTTCCAGGTCGGTGAGCAGGCCGCTGACCAGCGTCTGTACCGGCAGTTGCATGTCGCGGGCGAAGGCCAGGATCAGCGCACGCTGTAGAAGCGGCGTGGCGCTGGCACGCGCGGAATAGAGTTCCAGCACGCGCTGCCAGTGGTCCGGCGGCAGCTGGATTTCCAGCGCACGGCTGGCATGCCAGTCGGCGTAGTAGGCATACGCCGTGAGGAAGGCGTCGTTGTCTTCACCGCCCCACCAGGTGAAGTAGGCATCCGGGCCAGCCATCTGCACCAGGCGCAGGCGGCTGGTCTGCATGATCAGGCGCAGGCGATCTCGTACACGCGGCTCGCCACTGGCCAGCATCGGGTAGGCAACGCTCAGCGGCAGCAGTTGGCTGGCTGTCTGCTCGACGCCGCCCCACGGATAGTCGAGCAGCGAATCCAGGTTGCCGCGCAGCAGGGCCTGGGCGCTGTCATCCAGGCGCAGGCTCACATCGCGAGCATCCGCCGGAAGCTGCAGCGGCGTGTTCTGCGCGTTGACCTGCAACGGCTTGGACTGCAATACCTGCCAGCTATCGGCGACCAGGCTGAAGTGCACGCCGAGACTGTCGCGAACCTGACCGTCCTGGCGCAGTTCCACGTTCCAGTCGCCGTCGCTGAGCGGCTGCTTCGGCAGGGCGATGTAGTTGACGCCGCGCTTGAGTTCCAGCGCCTGGGTCTGCTCCTCGCCATTGGCGCGGATCAGCAGTTCGGCCTTGGTGTCCTGCTCGCCCTGGTTGAAGACGAACAGACCAAGGGCCGGCGCATCGCCGCTGCGGAAGCGTTTCGGGCCGCTCCACTTCAGGTACAGCGGTTTCTCCGAGCGGATGAACTGCTTCTTCTGGCCAACCTGGCCTTCGTCATCCATGGCGCGGGCAGTGATGCGCCAGCGGGTCAGGGAATCCGGCATGCGGAACTTGAACTGCGCCTTGCCGTTGGCATCGGTAACCAGCTCGGGTTCCCAGGCGGCGGTGTCCACTTCCTCACGGCGCGGGCGCTCCAGCACCTTCACGCCACGCTCGCTGCGGTTGGCGCGGCCGGGGGCACTGGGCGTGCCCGGCAAGGCGACGTCGTAGCTGATGAACGACAGACTGGCGCTGGTGCGCACGTTATTGCGGCGCGGGTGGTAGAAGAACTGGTCGATGCCCGGCGCGATCTCCGGCTGCAGCGCGTAGATCATCTCGTCCACCACGCTCACGGTGAGGTGGCTGGAGACGGGCTTGCCGGCGTAGGTGGTGTCGAGATTGACGGTGACCGTCTCGCCTGGCTCGTAGCGTTCCTTGTCGGTGCTGACGGCGATTTCCACCTGCGGCACAGCGACCTTGATGCCGGCATTCTGGAAGCTGTAGTCGCCGCTGCGGGTGTAGAGCACGGAGAAGGTCAGGTTCGGCGAGAACTCGGCCTTCACCGGAATGCGCGCGCGGTACTGGGTCGGGTTGAGCTTCTCCAGCTTCAGCCAGTCGCCGCCCTTGGACAGCAGTGCGGTGGCCTCGACCTTGTCACGCTCCAGCGACAGCAGCGCGTCGTCTACCGGCTCGGGGAAGGTGATCAGCGCCAGCGCTTCCTCACCGGCCTTGTACTCGGCCTTGTCGAGGACGATTTCCACGGTGCCCGGCACGGCCTTCACGCCGTCGCCGCTGACCGAGTGGCCAGTACCGCCAAGCAGTTGGCCAGCCTTGTCGCGCAACTCGACACTGTAGGTGCCGGGCTTGTCGAAGGTGATGGCGAACTTGCCGTCGGGGTAGAGCAGGATCAGGTTGCCCTTCACCGGCTCGCCGGTCTTGAAGTCCGGCTTGGCGAGGTCGAGAGAAATCTCGAAATGCGGCTTGATGTACTCGGCAACACGGAAGGCGCTGCTATAGGTCTGGTCGCGGTAATCGAAGCGCAGCTCGTAGCCGCCGGCCACGGCGTTGGCCGGCAGCTGGAAGCGGCCGCTGGTGCCGCTTTTCGCGTCGTACTTGAGGTCCAGCGTCTGCAGCGTGGTGCCGGCGGCGTCGATCACCGACAGGCGCAGCGGGGCAGCTTGCGGAGCCTGCGATTCGCGGGAGTTCTTGAACTCGCGGCCGACAATCTTCAGCGATACCCAGTCACCCGGACGGTACAGCGGCCGGTCGGTGAAGGCGTAGAGCTTGGTGTCGTAGATTTCGCTGTCGTAATAGAAGTTCTCGGAGACGAAGACGCCGCCCTCCTCATCCTCACCGATCACGAAGGAGCGCTCGGGGCTGACGTGTTGCAGGCGCAGCAAGCCATCGGCGTCGCTGCTGCCGCTGCTCATCACGCCGAGGCCGTCGGTCCACAGTACCTTGGCGCCGCCCACCGGCGTGCCTTCATGCTTGCGCGCGGTCCAGACCAGCAACTCGTTGCCGGCGATCTTGCTCACCGCAACGCTGTTGGAGACGAACACCACGGTGGTCGCGCGGTATTTGCCGACCAGCGCCTCGACCAGATAGAGGCCGGGTTTCAACTTGCCCAGCGGCACGTAGACGTTGCCGGGAGCGACGTTGATGAACTCGCTGGAGGAGCCGGCCAGGGTGACTTCCTTAGGCGGCTGGATCGGCTTGGCGTCCCAAAGCGGATAGCGGAACTGGCTGACCATCGGCAGGCCGGGGATCGGCGCGTACTGCGGCTGGGCGTCATAAGGCGTCGCGGCGCGCATGGCATTGCCCATCTTCAGCTCGGGCACCACTTCGGTGACCTGCTGGCGCGACTCGTAGGAGAAGGTCCGCTGCATCACCCGACGCGACTTGCGGTACCAGTTGTCCCACAGGTAGGCCAGCGTGTTGGACAGGCCCTCGCCCTTGAACTGCCCTTCGGACAGCACGCGGTGCAGGTTCTTCTGGCGCTTGAGGAAGTCCAGCGGCTGGTCGATGCGGTAGACGCGGATGTCCGCTCCGCCGTATGGCTCCATGCGGTAGCGACGGTAGTCGCGGCCCGGCGCTTCCAGGCGCACCTTAGCCACTTCGTCGGAGGCGAAGCTGGAGTCGGCCAGCAGGAAGAACGACTCGCCGGCCATGGGCGTGTAATTGCTCGCCGGAACGTCGTCGTCCGCCTGCACAAGTGTGGGTGCGGCGGCGATCAGGCCGGCGCAGGCCAGGGCAGCGGCAATGCCGCGCAGCGCGTTCATCGGGTCAGGAAGGACAAGCGATAGACGCCGATAAAGTTGGGATTGGATTCGTCGGGTATCCATCGGGTGTCCTTCCATGTCATGAGTTGTTGCAGGCTGACCGAGCGCATGCCGTTGTCGGTCGCCGTACGAGTGCCGGTGTGATAAGCGATGTCGCGGCCCATCCAGATCATCAGATGCTGGTCATCGCCCTGGTCGAAGAACATCAGGTCGCCGGGGCGCGCCTGGTTGAGGTCGCGGCCAACGAGCTGGCTGTTGTACTGAATGAGTTTGATCGCATTGACGTAAGGGCCGGTCTTGCCACCGCCCTGCTGCCAGCTCTGCGCGAGGTTGCGCTGCGCGTCGGTAAGCTCCAGCTCCGGCGGCAGGTAGCGGTTGGACATGCCGTTGGCGCGCAGCCATTTGGCGTCGTGAACCTTCAGCGCCTCGTTGGCAGCGAAGCGCACCAGGCCCGCGCAGTCCTGCTGGTACCAGCGCGGGTTCGGCCCACGGCGCAGTTGTTCCTCGGCGATGCGCACGAACCAGGCGCGGAACACCTGGGTCTGCTGCGCATCCAGTGCCGGCTCAGCCGCATGCGCCAGCGTGGCGACGAGCAGACCGGCGAGCAGTGTGAGGGGTTTGCGGATCACAGCGCCTTCCAGTCCAGCGGCAGCCACTCCCATTCGCCGCTCGGCTCGCTGCCGGCCGGCAGGGTCAAGGCGTAGGAGCCGTTACCGGCGAGGGTCTTCAGGCGTGGCAGGAGCAGCGTATCGGCGGCGTTGCGGAACACCGGCTCGAGGTCCTGCGGCAGGCTGTCGAGGGTTTCGCGCTTGAGCAACTCGGACAGCGTCTTGGGCGCCAGGTAGGCCGGCACCAATGCATCCTTGGGCAGCACGTCGGCCAGCGGCGGGTAGCGCTTGGCCAAGGTATTGCGCGCCTTGTCGAGCAGCTTGTCGTCGATGGAGAACAGCAGGGTGTTGCCATCGCGCAGCAGGCTGACACGGAAGAAACCGTTGCCGCTGACCTGGTCGGGATTCTCCGCCGCGCTGGCCGGGTACTGGCCGAAGCGCGAGCTGACCTGGCGCTGCCAGAGGCGACCATCGCCTTCGGCACGACTTTCCACCTCGAAGGCGCCCGCCTCCACATTGGCCTCGTAGGCACCGATCATGCTGCCGAACAGCTTGCCCAGTTGATCGTCCAGCTCGGGGCTGGCGGGTGCATCGAGCTTCACCGCGAGCAGCGGCGAGTGCAGGCGCGACTCCGGGTACCAGCAGAGGCCGGCGGCACCGGAGAGATGCTCGGAGAAGGCGGCGGCCATCTTCTGCTCGGCACCCAGCTTGACCAGCATGTTGTCGTACAGCCCCGGCGTGACCGGAAGAGCAACGCAGGCGCTGGCTCCCATGGGCATGGCCTGCCAGACGGGGGTGAAATCCAGGTCCGGCTGACGTGCCACTTCGTTGAGCGCTAGGTAGCTGTGCCAACCGTCCTTGCCCTGCTCGAAGCGCACACCGGCGAAGGTCGGGATCAAGCGCTGATAGCCCATGGCGAGCACGCCGGCGCTCAGGGTAATACGCTGCTTCAGCTCGCCGCGCGGCTCCAGGGCGAAGTCCTTGGCGAACAGCGGCTCGCCCTCCAGCGCACTGCCCAGGTCCTTGGCAACTGCCGCATCGGGCTCACCGAGGTTGTCGTAGTCCGGATTGGGGAAGAGCATCTTCGGGTTCGACAGCACCAGCATCTGGTCGCCACGGGAGACGAACAGCAAGGTCTTCTCCGCGCCGTAGCGCAGGCTGTAGACCGGCGTGGCGGCGCCTTTCACCTGGATCTCCGAGACCTTCTTCAGCTGGGTATCGTCGGCAGCCACCTTGGCCAGCGGCTCCAGGACCTTGGCCAGGCCACCGCGCTTGAGGACCACCATGAAGTCGCGCAGGCGGCCATCGGCGCCGCGCCACAGGGCGACCTGGGCCGGCTGGTCGAGCAGTTCCTCGATCACGCTGTCCTTCAGGGTCAGCTCGTGCTCGTAGACGATGCGCCGCAGCGTGCCGGTCAGGCCCAGGCGGTCGGCGTTGTTCTCGTAGTAGAAGACGAAATCCTCGGTCAGCACGTCGCGCAGCAGCGGCACTTCCAGCACCGCCTTGGGCAACTGGCTGAGGGAGGCGCTTTCGATCAACGCGTCCGGGCGCTTGAGGTCGCGCACCACCTCCGGGCTTTCCGGCGCCTCCAGGGTGTCGACCGGCGCCGAGTGGAAGGCGGGGATCAGGCCGAAGGCCAGGGCCAGACCGCCGGCGACCAGCGCGGCAGCCACCACACCGATGGCGATCAGCGGCCCACGGCGCGGCGCTTGTGCTGCCGGCGGCGTCGGAGTGCTGTCTTGACTGCTGGAGGGCGTATTGTCGCTCATGGATCGCTTGTCCCGTGTCATCCCTGCGAGGGGCGAATTCAGTAGTTGAAGGTCTTCACCAGCACCAGATCACCGATGGTGCGCATGGGCACCACGAAGGTCTCGCGCTTCTCGTTGACGGTATTTTCGTTGAACACCAGGTTGATCTCGGCGGTGATCACGTCCTGCTCGTGATTGCCTTCCTGGAAGTTGTAACCCTGGCTGGCGCTGTAGTTGCCCCAGTAGTTCACGTAAACCAGGTAGGTGCCGTGCAGCGGCGCGGCCATGGTGAACATTTCCGGGCCGGGGCCGTCGACGCCATCCGGGTCGAGGCCGCCGCCGTTGCTCAGGCGCGGGTTGGCCCAGAAGGCATGCTGGCCGTCGGGCGTGACGATATGCAGGTCGAGTTCGGCCTTGGGGTCGTTCCAACCCAGGGCCAGGCGGATGCGCGGCGGGATGCGGCCAGTGTTGGCTTCGTAGAACTGCACGCGCTTGAGGGATTTGCCCTGGTCGCTGCTGACCGCAACGCTGTTGCTACCCGCACCGAAGTTGTAGGGGCGAACGAATTTGCCTTCGGCATCGGTGTAGAGCGGGAGGGGATTGCCGTTGACTACCAGGCGCTGGGCACGATCGACGCCAGAGACTTCACGCAGGTGCCCTTCGATCAGGCTGCGGCCACGAACACCGCCACGGTCGATGGGAGGCGTGGGATAGGCCACTCGCGGCACGCTGGGATCATCGGTCAGGCCGGAGTAACGCCAGCCGGCAGTAGGGCTGGAAAGGTCCACACCCGGCTCGGCAGCGACCGTCGCAGCCAGGAGACTGGCTGACAGAATAAAGACGGCACGAACCATCCGACGCGTGAGCTGCATGAACATTCCTTGATCGTGCATTGCGGGGGAGCCAAATGTAACCGGTCTTGTCGACTGGCGGAACGCGCCGTCGCTCGACGATGCGACACAGAGCGATCTTTCAGAAATTTCCTACAAGCGAAATGGCTTTTGGCGTAACACCACTTGGAAGAATCTCGCCTCCGCCCAGGTCACATCCAACCACCCCATTGCAGGACGAAGATGCCGACATTGGTCGTCAGCGCCGCTACCAGCGTGGTGATGACGATGATCGACGCCGCCAGTTCGTGGTTGCCGTTGGCAGCGCGAGCCATGACGTAGCTGGCCGCAGCCGTGGGGCTGGCGAAATAGAGGAAGAGCACGCCCAGTTCTGCGCCGCGGAACCCCAACAACCAGGCGGCAGTGGTGCAGATCAGCGGCAGCCAGATCATCTTCATCAGGCTCGCACTGATCGCCAGGCCACCACTCTCACGCAGGGAAGCCAGCGACAGGGTGCCACCGATGCACACCAACGCCAGCGGTAGGGTCATCTGGGCGAAGTAGTCCGCGGAGGTCAGCAGCCACGCCGGCAGGCCAATCCCGAACCAGGAGAACGGCAGCGCCGCCAGCACGCTGATGATCAGCGGATTGCAGATGACGTTGCGGGCGATGCTCAGCGGGTCGGACTTCATGCTGGGGCTGTAGATCGCCAGCACCACCGAGGACAGCGTGTTGTAGCAGAGGATCACCAGGGCGGCGAGAACCGAACCCAGCGCCAGGCCGTGGTCACCGTAAATGCTGGTGGCCAGGGCCAGGCCGATGATGCCGTTGTTGCCGCGGAACGAGCCCTGCACGTAGACGCCGCGCTCGGCACGCGGCACTCGCCAGGCCGCCCAACCCCAGGCCAGCAGGAAGCCCACCAGGGTCGCCGCGCAAAAGTACAGCAGTACCTCGGGGCGCGCTGCGCTGTGCAGGTCGGAGTGGTAGATGCCGAGGAACAGCATCGCCGGCATGGTGGCGTTGAACACCAGTGCCGAGGCGGTCTGGATGAACTCCGGATTGATCGCCCCGACGCGACGCAACAGCACGCCCAGAAACAACATGGCGAAAACCGGGGCGGTGATGGCGAAGGTCTGGAGCAGCAGGGCAAGCATGGGAAGCGGACATCAGGACGACGGGGGCAGAATCATAGCAAGCTATGTACCCGCCCCACAGGACGAATCAGACCTGCGCGTCGGTTGCTTCGCCCCAGAGCGGCGCCGCCAATTCCAGCGGTTTGGGCGCCTCGCCTTCGGCCAGGCGCATCAGCTTGCCGTCCACGGTGGCGCCGTTCTCCATGCTCAACTGGCGGTACTGGATATTGCCGACCACGCGGGCATTTGAGTGCAACTCCAGCAGGTGCTCGACGTACAGGTCGCCGATGATTGTGCCGTCGATCAGCGCGTCGTAGCTACTGACATTCCCCTCGATCCGCCCTTCAGCACTGAGCGCCAGCAAGCTGGCGGCGCCGGGCTTGTGGCAGACGTTGCCTTTCACGGTACCGAGAATCTTCAGGCCGTCCTGGAACTGCATATCACCGACCAGATCGACATTGCCCGAGAGCAGGCTGGAGAATTTGTCCACCGACACCTGCGGGCCTTTCTTCTTGCTGTTGCTGAACATCGCAATTCCTCGCGCGTACTACTTGCCAGGTTTCTGCTGGCGGTAGAAGGCCAGCTCAGTCTTGAGTTTCTTGATTTCGGCGGACATCGAATCGATGCGCTGCATCAGCTGCTCCCGATTGGCGCGGTCCTCGTCGCCCTGCAGGCGTTTGTCCTCCAGTTCGGCGGTCAACTGCTCGACCTGCACGCGCAGCGCCTGGAGTTCATCAGCCTGTACACGCCCCGCCACCTCACCCTGGTGACGCATCAACCAGACGCCCGCCAGCGCCACTGCCAGCAAGAGAACCAGGAGCAAAGCCGCGCGGCCCAACGCCGCGGAGCCACGAGGAACATGGGGACGGTGCTCGGCGCGCAGCAGGTCGCGGGTGGAGGGTTTCCTAGTCCGAGGCCATACCATCGCTATCGATCTCCATGCCTCCCAGAGAGAGGAAGTTCTGTGGGTCGACGAATTCGCCGTGGTAAAGCACTTCGAAATGCAGGTGCGGCCCCGTGGAGCGCCCGGTGGAGCCCACCTTGGCAATTTCCTGCCCCGGCAGCACTACGTCGCCCACTTTCACCAGCAGTTTCGAGGCGTGGGCATAGCGTGTAACCAGGCCATTGCCATGATTGATCTCCACGCGATTGCCATAGGATGGATTCGGCCCTGCGACGATGACGCGTCCACCTGCTGCCGCATGGATTGGACTGCCGGTCGGCGCCGAGAAGTCCTGGCCGGAGTGGAATGCCAGGCGGTGATTGAAGGGGTCGAGCCGGTTGCCGAAAGGCGACCCCAAGCGCGCCTGCTCCATCGGGCGGCGGGCGGGAATGGCCATGAAGTCGGCGTTGCGCCGCGCCACCTGGTCCATCAACAGGTCGAATACCCGGCGCAGGCATTTTGCCGAGCGCTCGCTCCGCTCCAGATCGACGTTGGAAACAGGCAGCGGTTCGGCACAAGGGCGCGGCGGCAGCAGGATGCCGCCTTTGCCCTTGGTGGTCGGCGCCTGGGGCTTTGGCACGAGCTCAGGGTCGACCTTGGACAGTTTGCGCGCGATTTCCTCGTGGCTGTCGACGGCCTTGAGCAGGTAGGTGGCGTCCTTCTCCAGCACTTGCAGGCGACCGGCCAGCTCCCCGATCCGCTCCGCTGCGAAACGCTCAGAGGAATCATCCTCGGACACTTCGGGGGCGCTCGCGACGACGGGAATCGCCACCGGCTCGACATTGGCCCGCCCCACCCAGACGCCGCCGACGAAGGCCAGTACGGCGAACAGCATCGCCGTGCAGCCGGCCACCAGCAGGAACCGACGCCGATCGATCAGCTGCAGGTCCGAACGGGTCAATGCCTGCCGGGTGGGAGAAAGGAAACTCATGCGAGGTACCGTTGAATCTTACGAAACCCGGTCCTGGTAGGACCGGGCTGCACAGGGTACCTGTTATTGAAAGCTTCGCAGCGGCTAAACACTGAAAAATGTAAACAAATAAGAAGAAATCATCATGTCTGAGAAGACTTTCAGATGTTTCCCACTAACACGTTCACAGTATCCCAGTGAATCAAACTGCCACTACACAGGTATAACGGCCTCGATCTCCTGCAAACGATGATCGTCCAGGCGCAGCTGGCGCGGATGGAATCGTTTCAGGCTGACACGGTGGCCAATGCTGACCAGGGTGACGCCAGGCAGTTGGTCCAGCAGCACCTGGTAGAGAGCGGCTTCGTCGGTTTCGTCCAGCGCGGAAGTCGCCTCGTCGAGGAATAGCCACTGCGGCGCATAAAGCAGTGCACGGGCGATGGCCAGACGTTGCTGCTCGCCCGGGGAAAGCACGCGCTGCCAGTGGTCGGCTTCGTCCAGCCGCGGTACCAGCGAATCCAGGCGGCACAGGTGCAGCACCTGTTTCAGTTGCTCGGGATTGTGACGATCGCCCTGCTCCGGATAGCAGAGCGCCTCAGCGAGGGTGCCGATGGGCAGGTAGGGCTTTTGCGGGACGAACAGGCTTCGCGCCTCAGGCATTTGCACAACGCCGCTGCCGTAGCGCCACAGGCCGCTCATGGCGCGCAGCAGGGTGCTCTTGCCCCCCCCGGACGGGCCACCGATCAGTACGTGCTCCCCGGTGTTGATCGCCAGGTTGGTGGGCTGCAGCAGTTCGCGACCACTGCCCAGGCTCAGGGTGAGGTTCTGCAGTTGCAGCAGTTCGCCGGACTTGCGCACGTCGATGTTGGCAGACTCCTGGGCGATGTCGGCCATGGCCCCACGGAAGCTCAGCAGACGGTCGCAGGTGGCGCGCCAGTTGGCGAGGCTGGCGTAGGCGTCGATGAACCAGCTCAGGCCGTCCTGCACGTTGCCGAAGGCGGAGTTGATCTGCATGAGCTCGCCAAGCTGGATCTTGCCGGCGAAGTAGCGCGGGGCGGCGACCACCAGGGGGAAGATGATGGCGATCTGCGCGTAGCCGGAGCTGAAGAAGGTCAGGCGCTTCTGCACCTTCATCAGTTCCCAGAAGTTGCCCCAGACATTGCGGAAGCGCGTCATCAACCGTTCGTTCTCGTTGGCCTCGCCGTTGTACAGGGCGATGCTCTCGGCATTCTCGCGCACCCGTACCAGGCCGAAACGCAGATCCGCCTCGAAGCGCTGTTGCTGGTTGTTCAGGGTGATCAGGCGGCGCGCGATCAGGTGCGTCAGCCAGCTGCCAACCGCCGCGTAGAGCAGCGCTGCCCAGAACATGTAGCCGGGAATGGTGATGCCGAGGATTTCGATGCTGCCGGAGACGCCCCAGAGGATGACCGAGAAGGACACCAGGCTGACGACGTTGCGAATCAGGCCAAGACCCAGGGTCAGGGTGGTGTCGGTGAAGTTGTTGAGGTCTTCGGTCAGGCGCTGGTCGGGGTTGTCCGTATGGCCGCGCTGCTCAAGGCGGTAATAGTTCTTGTCGCCCAACCAGGCGGCGAAGTGCTTTTCCGTCAGCCAGCGGCGCCAGCGGATGGTCAGCATCTGGGTCAGGTAGAGCCGGTAGACGGCGATCAGGATTGCGGCGGCGGCAATGCCGCAGAAGTACAGGACCAGCCGGATGAAGGAGTCGACGTCCTTGTTCTGCAGGGCGTTGTAGAAGTCGCGGTACCAGCTGTTGAGCCAGACCGAGACGGCCACCCCCACCAGCGAGAGGGCGATGACCACGATCAGCAGCAACCAGGCCATGCCCTTCTCTTCGCTGCGCCAGTATGGCGCGGTGAGGTGCCAGACTCGGTGGAAGAAGCGGCTGCGAACGGCATCGTTCGCGGCGCGGTATTCGGCGCTGTCGGTCATGGGATGGGCTCGCACGGCTGTACATACAAAAAAGGAGCGCTCATTGGCGCTCCTTTGTGTTATCGATCGCTTAACGCCTCACCGGGCGCTTCTGCAGCTTACGTTGCAATGTGCGCCGGTGCATACCCAGCGCTCGGGCGGTCGCGGAGATGTTGCCGTCATGTTCGGCAAGCACGCGCTGGATATGTTCCCATTGCAGGCGGTCGACCGACATGGGGTTTTCCGGCACCAGCGTTTCCAGGTCGGCGTGCTGCGACAGCAGTGCGGTGAGCACATCGTCGGCGTCGGCCGGTTTGCACAGGTAGTTGGTGGCGCCGCGTTTGATCGCTTCCACCGCGGTGGCGATGCTGGAATAGCCAGTGAGGATCACTACGCGCATCTCGGCGTCGAGCTCGAGCAGCTTGGGCAGCAGCACCAGGCCGGAGTCGCCGTCCATCTTCAGGTCCAGCACGGCGTAGTCGGGCAGATCGTCCTTGGCCATGGCCAGGCCTTCCTCGGCGGAGCCGGCGACCGACACCCGCAACCCGCGACGGGTCATGGCACGGGCCATGACGCGGGTAAAGGTGGCATCGTCGTCCACCAGCAGCAGGTGGGGCTGCTCTTCGCCTTCGAACAGGATCTCTTCGCTCATGGTACTTCCTCGCGGGCGCGGCGATCAGGCCACGCCATAGCTTCTGGGCAGACGCAACTCGGTCAGAGTGCCGCCATCTTCATGGTTATACAACTTCACCGTCCCACCCGCACGGGTCACGCTGGCCTGGCTCAGGAACAATCCCAGGCCGAACCCCTTGCCCTTGGTGGTGAAGAACGGCTTGCCGAGCTGTTCGGCAATGGCCAGCGGCACGCCCGGGCCCTGGTCGCGGATGCTCAGGCAGATTTCCCCGGCATCCCAGTCCAGGCGGATGTCCAGGTCGTCCGGACAGGCGTCCGTCGCATTATTGAGCAGGTTCAGCAGCGCCTGGCTCAGGTCGGTCGGCGGAGTCATCCGCGGTGCCTTGCCCTTGCCGAGCGTCTGATAGCGATAGCTCGCCTCCGGGCGCATCAAATGCCAGCGCCGCAGCACCGCTTCGACCCACTCGTTGGCGCCCTGCTCTTCCACCGCCTGGCGACGATCCGCTTCGGCGGCGCGCACCAGGTGCTGCAGGGTGGTCTTGCAGAGCTTGACCTGCTCCTGCAGCAGGGCGAGATCTTCCTGCAACATTGGCTGGTCCGCATTGGTCTGGCGCAACTCCTTGAGCAGTACGCTCATGGTCGCCAGCGGCGTGCCCAGTTCATGGGCGGCGCCGGCGGCCTGGGTCGCCACGGCCAGCAGTTGCTGGTCACGCATGCCTTCCTCGCGACGCTGCGCCTGCAACTGCTCCTGGCGGCGCAGCGACTCGGACATGCGGGCGACGAAGAAAGTGATCAGTGCAGCAGCCAGGGCAAAGCTCAGCCACATGCCATAAATAAGGAGGTTGTCGCGTTGCCCCGCAGCCATCTCCAGCGGGTGGAACCACACCAGCAGGACCGTGTAGCTGGCCAGCGCCAGGCCTGCCAGGGCGATGGTGTAGAGCCATGGCAGGGTCGCGGCGGCGATGGTCAGCGGCACCAGGTAATAGGAGACGAAGGGATTGCTCGAGCCGCCGGAGTAATACAGCAGGACGCTGTGGATAACGAGGTCGCAGGCGAGCTGGACAGCGTACTCCAGCTCCGTCACCGGCCACGGGCCACGCAGGCGCAAAGCTGTGCCCAGGCAGAGCACAAGGGAGACACCGAGGGTCACGCCCAGCGCAAGCCAGGGCAGTTGAATCAGTTGGGCCTTATAGGCGAGCCCGACCGAACCGGCCTGGGCGGCAAGCACGAGAATACGGATGAGCGTCAGATGCAGAAGGTTCTGACGACTGGCGGAAAGCTGGAAAACCGGTGGGCGCATGGTGAATTCCGGAATTTGCGCGAGTATAGCCAAGAGCCCCCTCTCCTTTATGCGGCATAGCGCCACAGCATACTCCAGCGCGGCCCGCGTCGGCCGCCTCGCGCCGAAACAATTGGTGACATCCGTCAATAACCCGGATCGGAACGAATCCTCGTCAAAGGGTCTGACAGTCCTCGCCACTGGCTCTACTAAGCTGTGGCCGGGACATTTTCTGGAGCAAGGAGTCACCCATGTCTGTACTGAAGAAACCCTTCACCGCCATCGCCGCCGCCATCGCCCTGTGCGCCACCAGCCTGGGAGCCCTGGCAGACGAACCTCGCTACAACCAGGTTTCGCTGCGCGCCGAGGTCAGCCAGGAAGTTGCCCACGACCTGATGCATGTGACCCTGTTCAACGAAAGCCAGGGCACCGACCCGGCCAAGCTGGCCGCCGAGACCACCACCGCGCTGAATGCGGCCGTGGAGCAGGCACGCAAGGTGAAAGGCGTGACCGTCAGCCTGGGCAGCCGCAACAGCTACCCGGTGTATGACGACAAGGGCCAGAAGATCACCGCCTGGCGCGAGCGCGCGGAAATCCGTCTGGAGAGCACCGACTTCGCCGCCCTCTCGCAACTCACCGCCGACCTGCTGGGCAAGTTGAAGATGGGCAGCATGGACTTCAGCATCGCCGACGCCACCCGCGCGAAGAACGAGGACGCGATGATGAAAGGCGCCGTGGATGCCTTCAAGGCCCGCGCCCAGGTACTCACCGACGCGCTCGGCGGCAAGGGCTACAAGCTGGTCAGCCTGAACCTGAACACCTCCGGCGCGCCACGGCCGATGCCGGTGATGCGCATGGCCGCCGCCAAGTTTGCCTCCATGGATTCGGCACCGGTGCAGGAAATCGAGGCCGGCACCAGCCAGGTCACCGTCAGCGCCGATGGCACGATCGAGGTGCAGATGCCGTAACACTCACGGCCATTTCCAGCGCGGCGCCTTGGGGGACCGGGGCGCCGCCGCTCGACCGCACGGTTCCCATTGTCGAAATTGCGACATTCCCTTGCACCCGCGTCACAACTTCTACACTGATCGGCGCTAGCAGCTTGCGTGCGGCATGTGCCGTGCATAGCTTCACGCAACGCAGTCAATCCGACTGTTCCCTCTAGAAAATCAGAATAATCAGAGGTCCGTATGCGTAAGAACGCCGTCATTCGCTCCATGGTTGCTGCTGGCCTGCTCGCCAGCGCCCCGCTGTTCGCCCACGCCGCCAACAACCTGGTCTACTGCTCCGAAGGCAGCCCGGCTGGCTTCGACCCCGGCCAGTACACCACCGGCACCGACTTCGACGCCTCGGCCGAGACGGTCTTCAACCGCCTCACCCAGTTCGAGCGCGGCGGCACCCAGGTCATCCCCGGCCTTGCGGAAAAGTGGGACGTATCCGATGACGGCAAGACCTACACCTTCCACCTGCGTTCGGGCGTGAAGTTCCACACCACCGAGTACTTCAAGCCGACCCGCGAGTTCAACGCCGACGACGTGCTGTTCACCTTCAACCGCATGCTCGACAAGAACCATCCGTTCCGTAAGGCGTACCAGACGGAATTCCCCTACTTCACCGACATGGGCATGGACGCAAACATCGCCAAGGTGGAGAAGGTCGACGACAAGACCGTCAAGTTCACCCTCAACGAAGTTGACGCGGCGTTCATCCAGAACCTCGCCATGAGCTTCGCCTCGATCCAGTCCGCCGAATACGCCGACCAGTTGCTCAAGCAGGGCAAGGCCAGCGACATCAACCAGAAGCCCATCGGCACCGGCCCGTTCGTGTTCAATCGCTACCAGAAGGACGCGATGATCCGCTTCAAGGCCAACCCGGACTACTGGAACAAGGGCGAGGTGAAGATCGACAACCTGATCTTCGCCATCAACACCGACGCCTCGGTGCGCATGCAGAAACTCAAGGCCAACGAGTGCCAGATCACCCTCTTCCCGCGCCCGGCCGACCTGGAAGCGCTGAAGAAGGACCCGAACCTGAACATGCCATCGCAGCCGGGCTTCAACCTCGGCTACATCGCCTATAACGTCCTGCACAAGCCATTCGACAAGCTCGAAGTGCGCGAGGCGCTGGACATGGCGGTGAACAAGAAGGCGATCATCGACGCCGTCTACCAGGGTGCCGGCCAGCTTGCCGTGAACGGCATGCCGCCGACCCAGTGGTCCTACGACGACAGCATCAAGGATGCCGGCTACAACCCGGAGAAGGCCAAGGAGCTGCTGAAGAAGGCCGGCGTCGCCGAAGGCACCGAGATCACCCTGTGGGCCATGCCGGTGCAGCGCCCGTACAACCCCAACGCCAAGCTGATGGCCGAGATGCTGCAGTCCGACTGGGCCAAGGTCGGCATCAAGGCGAAGATCGTCACCTACGAATGGGGCGAGTACATCAAGCGCGCCAAGGGCGGCGAGCACGACGCCATGCTGATCGGCTGGAGCGGCGACAACGGTGACCCGGACAACTGGCTGGGCACCCTCTATGGCTGCGATGCCGTGGACGGCAACAACTTCTCCAAATGGTGCGACCCGGCCTACGACAAGCTGATCAAGGATGCCAAGCGCACCCCGGACCAGGCCAAGCGCACCGAGCTGTACAAGCAGGCCCAGCACATTCTCAAGGAGCAGGTGCCGATCACCCCGATCGCCCACTCCACCGTGTACCAGCCGATGCGCAAGACGGTGCAGGACTTCAAGATCAGCCCGTTCGCGCTGAACTCGTTCTACGGCGTCAGCGTCGGCAAGTAAGGCCAATGGCCGCCGGCAATCGCCGGCGGCCAAAGCCCCGACCGCCAGCCCCATGCTCAGCCATTTCCGCAAACGGCTCTCCGGGATGATCCTGGCGAGCCTGCTCGGCTGCACTTCGGCACTCGCCCAGTCCCTGGTGGTCTGCACCGAGGCCAGTCCCGAGGGCTTCGACATCACCCAGTACACCGCCGCGACCACCGCCGATGCTTCCGCCGAGACGGTCTTCGAGCGCCTGGTGCAGTTCGCCCCCGGCAGCACCCGCGTGGTGCCGGCGCTGGCGGAGAGCTGGGAAATCAGCGACGACGGCCTGCAATACACTTTCGCTCTGCGCCAGGGCGTGAAATTCCACAGCACCGACTACTTCACGCCGACCCGCGAGTTCAATGCCGACGACGTGCTCTGGAGCTTCCAGCGCCAGCTCGACCCGAAGCACCCGTGGAACAAGCTGGCCCCGCGCGGCTTTCCCTATGCCGAGGCAATGGGCCTGCCAAGCCTGATCAGCGCGGTGGAAAAGCTCGACGAGCACCACGTGCGCTTCACCCTCACACATCCCGAGGCGCCTTTCCTCGCCGACCTGGCGATGGGTTTCGCCTCCATCTACTCGGCCGAGTACGGCGACCTGCTGCTGGCCGCCGACAAGGCCGAGCAGTTGAACAACCTGCCCATCGGCACCGGCCCCTTCGTCTTCCAGCGCTACCAGAAGGACGCCCAGGTGCGCTTCACCGCCAATCCGGACTACTGGGGCGGCAAGCCGAAGATCGACCGACTGCTGCTGGCGATCACCCCCGACCCGAACGTGCGCATCCAGAAGGTCAAGGCCGGCGACTGCCAGATCGCCGTCTACCCCAAGCCCACCGACGTGCCCGCGCTGCGCCAGGACCCGAAACTCAAGGTCGAGGAACTGGACTCGCTGCTGGTCGCCTACGTCGGCATCAATACCCGGCACAAGCCGCTGGACGATGTGCGCGTGCGCCAGGCGATCAACCTCGCCTTCGACCGCAACGCCTACCTGCGCGCGCAGTTCGGCGAAGGCGCCGCCACATTGGCCGTGGCGCCCTATCCGCCGACACTGTGGGGTTCCGATCCGCAGCTCAAGGTCTGGCCCCACGACCCGGCACGCGCCAGGCAACTGCTGGAAGAAGCCGGCATCAAGCCCGGCCTGAAACTGTCGATCTGGACCCGCCCCGGCGGCGGCCCGACCAACCCCAACCCCGGCATCGGTGCGCAGATGCTGCAGGACGACCTGGGCAAGATCGGCATCCAGGCGGACATCCGCGTCTTCGAATGGGGCGAGCTGATCAAGCGCGCCAAGCAGGGTGAGCACGACCTGATCTTCATGGGCTGGGCCGGCGACAATGGCGACCCGGACAACTTCCTCACGCCGAACCTGTCCTGTGCGGCGGCGAAAAGCGGCGAGAATCAGGCCGGCTGGTGCAACGCGGAGTTCGACGAACTGCTGCGCAAGGCCCGCGCCATTACCGACCAGGAAGCCCGCGCGGGCCTCTACCGCCAGGCGTTGGCGATCTACCAGCACGAGGCGCCGTGGATCGCCCTGGCCTACCCGAAGCAGTTCGCCGTGGTGCGGCCTGGCGTAACAGGCTTTACCCTGAGCCCGCTGGGCTCGAACAATTTTTCCCGTGTGCAGCTACAGGGCTCACCGGGACCATAACGACAAGGACCAGACCTCAAAAGGGTCGATGTCGACAAGAACGGACCGCCCATGACGCGGCCCAACCGTGACCATCCCATGTGGAGAACTCCCCACAATGCTGTCCTTCATTGCCCGGCGCTTCGGGCTACTGATACCGACCTTCTTCGGCGTCACCCTGCTGACCTTCGCGCTGATCCGCCTGATTCCGGGCGACCCCGTGGAAGTGATGATGGGTGAACGCCGCGTCGACCCGCAGATGCACGCCGAAGCCATGCACCGCCTGGGCCTCGACAAGCCGCTTTACCAGCAGTACCTCGACTACATCGGCAACCTCGCCCAGGGCAACCTCGGCGAATCGCTGACCACCCGCGACAGCGTCTGGCACGAATTCCTCACCCTGTTCCCCGCCACCCTCGAACTGTCACTGGCGGCCCTGCTGTTCGCCGGCGTCTTCGGCCTGCTCGCCGGGGTGATCGCGGCGCTCAAGCGCGGCTCGCTGTTCGACCACGGGGTGATGACCATCTCCCTGGCCGGCTACTCCATGCCGATCTTCTGGTGGGGCCTGATCCTCATCATGCTGTTCTCCGTAAGCCTCGGCTGGACGCCGGTCTCCGGGCGCCTGGACCTGCTCTACGACATCGAGCCGAAGACCGGCTTCATGCTCATCGACACGTTGCTGTCCGATGAAGAAGGCGCCTTCATGGACGCCGTGCGCCATCTGATCCTGCCCGCCATCGTGCTGGGCACCATCCCGCTGGCGGTGATCGCGCGGATGACCCGCTCCTCGATGCTCGAAGTGCTGCGCGAGGACTACGTGCGCACCGCCCGCGCCAAGGGCCTGTCGCCCGCCCGCGTGGTATTCGTGCACGCCCTGCGCAACGCCATGATCCCGGTGCTCACCGTATTCGGCCTGCAGGTCGGCACGCTGCTGGCCGGCGCGGTCCTGACCGAAACCATCTTCTCCTGGCCCGGCATCGGCAAATGGCTGATCGACGCCATCGGCCGCCGCGACTACCCGGTGGTGCAGAACGGCATCCTGCTGGTGGCGACCCTGGTGATCCTGGTGAACTTCATCGTGGACATCCTCTACGGCCTCGCCAACCCACGCATCCGCCACCAACGCTGAGAAACTGCCCATGGCCTGCTGCGCGTCGGCGATACAGCGTCAGACTCCACCGATAAATGCTCATTTGCTTCATGCAAACTGCGCTTTCTCGGCGGACTCTTCCTCGTCTCGCTCTAGCTCGCGAGGCCCTGAGCAGCTTCTACGGAGCTTGCAATGAATACAGATTCTCTTACTCCCGCCAGCGACCCGAGCCTGGTCTATCCATCCCCGCTGAAAGAGTTCTGGCATGCCTTCTCGCGCAACAAGGGCGCGGTCGGCGGCCTGCTGTTCATGCTGGTCATCGTGTTCTGCGCGCTGTTCGCGCCCTGGGTCGCGCCCCATGATCCGAGCGAGCAGTTCCGCGACTTCCTGCTCACCCCGCCGCTCTGGCTCGAAGGCGGCAACGCGCAGTTCCTGCTGGGCACCGACGAACTGGGCCGCGACCTGCTCTCGCGCCTGATGCACGGCGCGCGGCTGTCGCTGATGATCGGCCTGACTTCGGTGTTGATCTCGATGATCCCCGGCATCTTCCTCGGCCTGCTCGCCGGCTTCTCGCCGACCCGCCTGGGCCCGGTGATCATGCGCCTGATGGACATCATGCTGGCCCTGCCCTCGCTGCTGCTGGCGGTGGCCATCGTCGCCATCCTCGGCCCGGGCCTGATCAACACCGTGATCGCCATCGCCATCGTCTCGCTGCCGGCCTACGTGCGCCTGACCCGCGCCGCCGTGATGGGCGAGCTGAACCGCGACTACGTCACCGCCTCGCGCCTCGCCGGCGCCGGCACCCTGCGCCTGATGTTCGTCACCGTGCTGCCCAACTGCATGGCGCCGCTGATCGTGCAGGCCACCCTGAGCTTCTCCTCGGCCATCCTCGACGCCGCCGCCCTGGGCTTCCTGGGCCTCGGCGTACAACCGCCGACGCCCGAGTGGGGCACCATGCTGGCTTCCGCGCGCGACTACATCGAGCGCGCCTGGTGGGTCGTCTCGCTGCCCGGCCTGACCATCCTGCTCAGCGTGCTGGCGATCAACCTGATGGGCGACGGCCTGCGCGACGCGCTGGACCCGAAGCTGAAGAACGCGGCGTGAGGACAGCAGCCATGCATAACCTGACCGCCGCTGCAGGAGCGAGCTTGCTCGCGAACCTGCAATCTTCTGCGTTTCCCGTTCGCGAGCAAGCTCGCTCCTACCAGAACAAGAGACTGACGGAGACCGCCGTATGAGCCTCCTCGACCTGCGCAATCTCTCGGTCCGCTTCGGCGACCGCAATGCCATCCCGGTAGTGGATGGCCTCGACCTCTCGGTAGACAAGGGTGAAGTCCTGGCCATCGTCGGCGAATCCGGCTCCGGCAAGTCGGTGACCATGATGGCCCTGATGGGCCTGATCGACGCCCCCGGCATCATCACCGCCGACACCATGCAGTTCGACGGCACCGACATGCTGCGCCTGAAAGGCCGTGAGCGTCGGCGCATCGTCGGCAAGGACATCGCCATGGTCTTCCAGGACCCGATGACCGCGCTCAACCCCAGCTTCACCGTCGGCTACCAGATCGAGGAAGTGCTCAAGCTGCACCTCGGCCTGCGCGGTAAAGCCCTGCGCCAGCGTGCCCTGGAACTGCTCGAACGGGTGGAAATCCCCGGCGCCGCCCAGCGCCTGGACGCCTACCCGCACCAGCTCTCCGGCGGCATGAGCCAGCGCGTCGCCATCGCCATGGCCATCGCCGGCGAACCCAAGCTGCTGATCGCCGACGAACCCACCACCGCGCTGGACGTAACCATCCAGGCACAGATCATGGAGCTGCTGCTGAACCTGCAGCGCGACCAGGGCATGGCGCTGATCCTGATCACCCACGACCTCGCCGTGGTTGCCGAAACCGCCCAGCGCGTCTGTGTGATGTACGCGGGTCAGGCGGTGGAGATCGGCCAGGTGCCGGCGTTGTTCGACCTGCCGACACATCCCTATACCGAAGCGCTGCTCAAGGCGATTCCGGAACACAGTGCCGGTGAAGAGCGCCTGGCGACCCTGCCCGGCATCGTTCCCGGCAAATACGATCGCCCTCAGGGCTGCCTGCTGTCACCGCGCTGCCCCTACGTGCAGGACAACTGCCGCAGCGTACGCCCGGCGCTGGAAAACCATGAGCGCGGCGCCGTGCGCTGCTTCTACCCGCTCAACCTGAACACCGAGGTGGCCCGATGACCGCCGTTCTGACCGCCCGCGACCTGACCCGTCACTACGAAATCTCCCAGGGCCTGTTCAAGCCCCACGCCCTGGTTCGCGCGCTCAACGGCGTGTCCTTCGACCTGCAGGCCGGCAAGACCCTGGCCGTGGTCGGCGAATCCGGCTGCGGCAAGTCCACGCTCGCCCGCGCACTGACCCTGATCGAAGAGCCCACCTCCGGCTCGCTGCAGATCGCCGGCCAGGAAGTGAAAGGTGCCAACCACGAGCAGCGCAAACAGTTGCGCCGCGACGTGCAGATGGTCTTCCAGAACCCCTACGCCTCGCTCAACCCGCGGCAGAAGATCGGTGACCAGTTGGCCGAACCGCTGGTGATCAACACCAGCCTCTCCCGCATCGAACGCCGCGAGCGGGTGCAGGCGATGATGAAGCAGGTCGGCCTGCGCCCCGAGCACTACCAGCGCTACCCGCACATGTTCTCCGGCGGCCAGCGCCAGCGCATCGCCCTGGCCCGCGCCATGATGCTGCGGCCCAAGGTGCTGGTGGCGGACGAACCGACCTCGGCGCTGGACGTGTCGATCCAGGCCCAGGTGCTCAACCTGTTCATGGACCTGCAGCAGGAGTTCGGCACCGCCTACGTGTTCATCTCCCACAACCTCGCCGTGGTCCGCCACGTGGCCGACGATGTGCTGGTGATGTACCTCGGTCGTCCGGCGGAAATGGGCCCGGCGGAGAAGCTCTACGAGCGCCCGCTGCATCCCTACACCCAGGCGCTGCTCTCGGCGACCCCGGCCATCCATCCCGACCCGGACAAGCCGAAGATCAAGATCCAGGGCGAGCTCCCCAACCCGCTCAACCCGCCCAGCGGCTGCGCCTTCCACAAGCGCTGCCCCTACGCGACCGAGCGCTGCAGGACTGAGGTACCAGAGCTGCGACTGCTGGATGAGCGACAAGTCGCCTGTCATCACGCCGAGCAGTTCCTGAACTGATGCGAAACGGGCCGGTCATAGGCCGGCCCTCTTTCGGATACAGCTGCGTCCTACAGCGCAGCGGGAACAGGCCTACGGCCCGATCCAGAACGTCCCGCTAGGGTGGCGTCCCGCCACTGTCCTGCACCGCAGTGGCCGTTATCCACAGGGCCACACTCCGCATGCTGCTGTTCTTCCTCCTGCTGATCCTCGTCACCGCCATCGTCGCCAATGTGCAGTTGCACAAATGGAAGCGGCAACGGCGGATGGACGTGCGCGCGGCAGTGAAATCACGGAAGAAATCGTCGACGACGAAGAAAAAGGCGCCGGGGGACATCGATCTCGACGAGATCGACTGGAGTGGGCTCGACCAGGATGAACTGGACTTCAGCGCGCCGCCCTCGTCAGCGCCAAAACCGCCGCCCGCACCGGTTCGTGCCAAGGCTCCTGCCCAGCCGTCTGCCGAGGTCAAACCGACAATCGAGCCCAGAGACGAGTTCTTTCCCCTGGAACGGGCACTGCCACCGGGACAGCTGACGGCTGCCCAACGCGACGAAGCCATGGCACAACTGCTCAAGACCAGCCTGCATATCCCCACTCCGGAACCCGGAGAAAAGCATGTGGTGCTGGATATGGACGGCGGCAGCTACGTGCCGGTCGCCACGCACCCAGCCGCGGCGGCGATCGCCCTCGGGCATCTCGCCGAGAGCCTGCAACAGCGCAAGGGCGCGCAGCTGCTGCGCGAGTTGCGCGGCAAGGAACTCGGCCTGCTGGTGGTCGCGCGCAATCCGCAGAAGCCGTCCGTGGCACGGCTGTGGAAAATCCTCCCAGAAGACCTGTAGGAGCGAGCTTGCTCGCGAACAGGCCTAGCGGCGGAGTCAGTTCGCGGGCAAGCCCGCCCCCACGAAGAGCCGTTTGCGCTGTTCTGCAACTTGCTCACCACCCCACCGAAACTGCCCCTACAGATCACGGATCAGCGCCAGGCGCACGCCGAAGCCCAGCAGAATCCCGCCGAAGCCCCACTGCTGCACCCGCTGCATCGCCCTGTGCCGCGCCAGCCAGCGGCCCATGCGCTCGCCGCTGACGGCGTAGAAGCTGTCAAAGCCCAGCCCGACCACCACCAGCACACCGCCCAGCAGCGCGAACTGCAGTGCCAGCGGCCCGTTCTGCGGATGAATGAACTGCGGCAACAGCACCGAACAGAACAACAGCGCCTTGGGATTGAGCAGGTTGGTCAGCAGACCACGCCGAAACGCCCGGCGGTAGCTCACTGTGGATAACCCGGCGCTCCCCTCCGCCAGCGGCACGCCAACCGGCGCTCGGAGCAACTGCAAGCCAATCCACGCCAGATAAAGGCCACCGCCGATGCGCACCACATCGAACGTCCACGGCGCCGTGCGGAACAGCAGTGCCAGCCCGGTCGCCGCCAGCGCCACATGGCAGGCGCGCGCCAGGCCCAGGCCGAGCGCGGTCGCCAATGCCGCGCGGCAGCCCTCGCGGGCACCGGTGTGCAGCAGGAGAATCATGTCCGGCCCGGGCAGCAGGTAGACCATCGCCAGGGCCAGCAGGAAGACGCCGATATCCACAGGAGCCACTCCGAAGAAGACATTGTGGATAAGGATTCTATGCCTGAAGCTCGGAGTAGGTGCTTGCGTATTCCACCAGCACAAAGCTGCCAATTGGCATACTCTGCCAATCTTAAGCCACTTAATCAGCCAATCATGCCAAGCCCAAAACTGGACGCCTACGACCACCGCATCCTCGCAGTCCTGCAGCGCGACGGCCGCCTGACCAACGTGCAGCTTGCCGAGGAAATCGGGCTCTCCCCTTCGCCCTGCCTGAGGCGCGTGCGCATCCTCGAAGAGGCCGGGATGATCCGCGGTTACCACGCCGAACTGGGCCGCGACGAAGTCGGCCTGGGGCTGACGGTGTTTGTCGGCGTGAAGGTCGAGCGCCACAGCGATACCAGCGCGGCCGCCTTTCGCCAGGCGGTGATCGACCTGCCGGAGGTCATCTCGGTACACCTGGTCAGCGGCGAGTCGGACTTCCTCCTGCAAGTAGTGCTGCCGGACCTGCGCGCCTACGAGCAGTTCCTCACCGGCACCCTGCTCAAGCTGCCGGGCGTCAGCGACATCCGCAGCAACTTCGCCATCCAGACGGTGAAGGAATCGGCGCCGCTACCGCTGCAGCACCTGCCGAAATAGCGAAGATTGCGCGCGGGCCGCTGCGCGCCTATCATTCGCCACCTTCCATCCACCGACAGCAAAGGAGAGACATCATGCAAGCACTGATCACCCTTTGCAGGTCGCGTCTGGCGTAATTGCTTCCCCGCCGCCCCTCTGGCGGCATCGCATTGCCCGGCTCCGGCCTGCCCCCATCTCTTTTTTCGTTTCATTCCTCATGGGATTGGACAATGGGCAATTGCATCCAAAATCTGTCCGCCGGCATCACCCTGATCGCCGCGGACGACACCTGGATCGAAGGTAAAGCGATCCAGCAACTTGAAACCACCGCCCGCCTGCCGGGCATGCAGCGAGTCGCCGGTATGCCGGACCTGCACCCCGGGCGCGGCTACCCGATCGGCGCGGCGTTCTTCTCCACCGGCCGCCTGTATCCGGCGCTGGTGGGCAACGACATTGGCTGCGGCATGGCGCTGTGGCGTACCGATATCGCCACCGCCAAGCTGAACCTGGACAAGCTGGAAAAGCGTCTGGGCAACCTCGACGGCCCGCTGGGCGACGACTGGAACGAGCGCATCACGAGCTTCGATCTGCCGCCGTGCGGCCACGAGCATTCGCTGGGCACCATCGGCGGCGGCAACCACTTCGCCGAGCTGCAGCAACTCGATCAGCTCTACGACGAAGCCGCCGTGGCAGCCCTCGGTATCGACCGCCGCCACCTGCTCCTGCTGGTGCACAGCGGTTCGCGCGGCCTGGGCGAAGCCATCCTGCGCGAGCAGGTGGACCGCTTCAGCCACCAGGGTCTGGAACAAGGCACCGACGACTGCGCGCACTACCTGGCTCGCCACAATGGCGCGCTGCGTTTCGCCGAAGCCAACCGCCAGCTGATCGCCCTGCGCATGCTCGACCGCCTGCGTGCGGACGGCGCGCAGGTGCTGGACGTGAACCACAACCTCGTCAGCCCGGCGCAAATCGAAGGCGTCGACGGCTGGCTGCACCGCAAGGGCGCGACGCCGGCGGATCGCGGGATGATGGTCATCCCCGGCTCGCGCGGCGACTACAGCTACCTGGTGGAACCAGTCGCCGATCCACGCAGCCTCTACTCCCTCGCCCACGGCGCGGGACGCAAGTGGATGCGCAGCGAGTGCAAGGACCGTCTCTCGGCGCGCTACCGCGTCGAGCAACTGGCCCGCACTGCACTGGGTAGCCGGGTGATCTGCGGCGATCGCGGGCTGCTCTACGAGGAAGCGCCAGAAGCCTACAAGGCCATCGACTCGGTGGTCGGGGCGCTGCGCGAAGCGGGGCTGCTGCGGGTACTGGCGCGACTCAAACCGGTGCTGACCTACAAGACCCGTGGGGAGTGCTGCTGATGATCCTGCTTCAGCTATCCGCGGCCCAGGGGCCGGACGAATGCGCACTGGCCGTGGCCAAGGCCCTGCAACGCCTGCAGCGTGAGGCCGAAACCCTGGAGGTCGAGACTCGGGTGATCGAGGAGGAAGCCGGCCCGCGTCGGGGCACCCTGCTCTCAGTGCTGCTGGCGCTGGAAGGCGAAGCGGCGGCGGCGTTGGCCGAGGACTGGAGCGGGACCCTGCAATGGGTCTGCGCCAGCCCTTACCGACCCAATCACGGACGCAAGAACTGGTACTTCGGTGGCGCGCGGTTCAGCGCGCCGCCGGCCAGCCTCGAAGGCCAAGTGCGCTTCGAGACCCTGCGCTCCTCCGGCCCCGGCGGGCAGCACGTCAACACCACTGACTCGGCGGTGCGCGCCACCCACACCGCCACCGGCCTGAGTGTGAAGGTACAGAGCGAACGCAGCCAACACGCCAACAAGCGCCTGGCGCTGCTGCTGATCGCCCGCAAGCTGGAGGAGCGCGCGGATCAGGCGGACAGCGAACTGCGCGCCGAACGCCGGCTGGTGCATCACCAGTTGCAACGCGGCAATCCCCGCCGGGTGTTCCGCGGCGAGCGCTTCGAGGGCTGAGCTCAGCCGGAGAAAAACCCCAGGAACGCGCGCAGGTCCGCCTGCGCCTGTTCCACGCTCGCCTCGACAAAGCGCACCTCGCTGTGCGCCGGGCATTGCGCCAGGCGGCCGATGTCCAGCGGGTGCAGCACGCCCAGCAGCGGGTAGCCACCCATGGTCTGCCGGTCGGCCAGCAGGATGATCGGCTGGCCGTCCGGCGGCACCTGGATGGCGCCCTCCACTATTCCCAACGACCACTGCCGGCGTGGCGCGCCCAGGGCTTCGCCGCGCAGGCGCACGCCCATGCGGTCGGATTGCGGGCTGATCTGCCAGGGCTGAGTAAAGAAAGCCCGGCGCTGTTCGGTGGTGAAGGCATCCGGGCCTGGCAAAACGCGCAGGACCGGGCATTCACGGTAGTCCGGCCGATAGGGCCAGGGCACGTCGGCGCCACGGGAGAAATGCCCGCCCGCAGCGGCGCATTCCAGCACATCCCCCACGGCCAGGGACTCGCCATTGCCGGCAAGACCTCCGAGCCTTTCCCGCGTCTGGGTCGAAACGCTACCCAGTACCGGTGCCGCACGGAAACCACCGGCAGCAGAGAGATAGGCACGCTGTCCGGCACGGGCGAAACCGAGCTTGAGGCGCTGCCCGGCCCGAACATGAAAACGCGACCAAACGGGAAGCGGTGCGCCATCGAGTTGTGCAGGCAGCTCGGCGCCGGTCAGCGCCAGCCAGGTATCGTCCTGCGCCTCCAGCTCCACGCCGCCCAGTGCGATCTCCAACAATGCTGTGCCGTAGTTGTTTCCGAGCAGGCGATTCGCCCAGGCCGCGGCGTGTTTATCCACAGGCCCGCCAGGAGAAACGCCGAGCCGCTGCCAGCCCTGGCGACCACCATCCTGCAGCAGGCACAGCGGGCCGCAGGCGATGACCGTCAGGCTCATGCGTCACCGCCCGCAGCGCGAAAAGCAGCTTCGTCGATGGGTACGAAGCGCACCCGATCGCCCACGGCCAGCGGGCAGGGAGGCGTCGCGCAGGGATCGAACAGGCGCTGCGCGGTGCGTCCCAGCAAGTGCCAGCCACCGGGTGAGGCCTGTGGATAAACCGCTGTCTGGCGCTCGGCAATGGCGAGGCTGCCGGCGGGAACCCGTGTGCGCGGCGTGGCCCGGCGCGGCAGGACGAGGCGCTCGTCCAACTCGCCCAGGTAGGCGAAGCCGGGGGCAAAGCCGACGGCGCCGACGCGGTAGTCGCGACCAGCGTGCAGGTCGATCACCTGGGTCGGCGTGAGGCCACAGTGAAGGGCAACCTCGGCGAGGTCTTCACCGGCGTACCACACGGCAATCTCATGCAGCCGCTCCACGTCACCGGTCGCGGCCTCGCCTGGCCACTGCGCCAGCGCGGCCTGCACCTGGCGCTGCAACTGCGGCAAGTCGATGCGCAGCAGGTCGTAGTGAAGGAGCAGGGTCGTCCAGCCCGCCACGCAATCGGTCAGCGCCGGGCCCAGTTCGGTGCGCAGGCGTTCGGACAACCGAGCGATGCGCAGCGGCAAGGTGTCGTCGGGCTGTTCGGCCAGGGTGATCAGCAGCGCCGTGGCGCCGAAGGGCTCGAGACGGATCATGCCTGGTCCAGCAGGCCACGCAGGCGCCGCAGCACCGCCAGGGATTCGGGGTTGTCGCCATGCACGCAGAGGCTGTCGGCGCGTAGCCGCAGCGGGTTGCCGTCGATATCCGGGAAGGGTTCGCCGCGGGCGATGGCCAGGGCCTGGTCGAGAATGCGTTGCGGCTCGTGATGCACGGCATTGGCCAGGCGCCGCGGCGCGAGCTGGCCGTCGGGCAGGTAGGCGCGGTCGGCGAAGGCTTCGAACATCAGCGGCACATCGGCTACATCGGCCAGTTGCAGCTCGCGACTGTTGTCGGCCAGGGCCAGCACCATCAGCGGCAGGCGCTTGCGATAGGCGGCGCAGGCGTCGAGCACGGCGCAGAGCAGCGCATCGTCGCGTACCAGGTCGTTGTACAGCGCACCGTGGGGCTTCACGTAGGCCACCTGGGTGCCCGCGGCGCGGCAGAAGGCATCCAGCGCGCCGATCTGGTAGAGCACCAGGGCGTGGACTTCCTCGGGCGAGCAGTTCATGTGCCGGCGACCGAAGCCGGCGAGGTCCGGGTAGGCCGGGTGAGCACCGATGCTGACGCCCTGCTCCACCGCCAGGCGCACGGTGCGCTGCATGGTCAGCGGGTCGCCCGCATGGTAGCCACAAGCGAGGTTGGCCTGGTCGATCAGCGGCATGGCGTGGGTGTCGTCGCCCATGCGCCAGGCGCCGAAGCTTTCGCCCATGTCGCAGTTGAGCAGGATTCGCGTCGTGCTCTCGGTCATTGGTGTCGCCGTCCTTCCAAGTTTCCTACAGGGTAAAGCAGACCATGGCCTTTGGCCTTCGGAGAATACTCACTCACGTTCAGGAGTAGTACTATCCCCGGTCTGTAGTAGCGGATACCTCCCCGAATGATCAAAGCCGCCATCCTGGCCGCCTTCGGCCTGAGCATCGTCTATGTCCACCTGCGTGGACGGGTGCGCCACAAGTTCACGCGCCAGCTGAGCGACCACTCCAGCTTCCTGGCGCCGATCAACTGCCTGATGTACCTGTTCTCCAAGGTACCCAGCCGCCCGTACCTGGCGACCGAGCAGTTCCCGGAAATGCGCCTGTTGACCGAGAACTGGGAAGCCATCCGCAGCGAAGCGCTGCACCTGCGCGATGCCGGCAGCATCAAGCGCTCCGACCAGCTCAACGACGTCGGCTTCAACTCCTTCTTCAAGACCGGCTGGAAGCGCTTCTACCTGAAATGGTACGACGACAGCCATCCGTCGGCCGATGCGCTGTGCCCGAAGACCACCGAGCTGCTGCGGCAGATTCCGTCGGTGAAGGCCGCGATGTTCGCCGAGCTGCCGCCGGGCTCGCGCCTGGTGCGCCACCGCGACCCGTACGCTGGCTCGCTGCGCTATCACCTGGGCCTGCTGACGCCGAACGACCCGGGCTGCTTCATCGAGGTGGACGGCGAGCGCTACCACTGGCGCGACGGCGAGGCGGTGGTGTTCGACGAGACCTACATCCACTACGCCGAGAACACCACGGATCATGACCGGGTGATTCTCTTCTGCGACATCGAGCGACCGCTGAAGTACGGCTGGGTAACGGCCTTCAACCGCTGGTTCAGCCGCAACGTGATGGCCGCGGCAGCCTCGCCCAACGATGCGGGCGACAAGACCGGCGGCATCAACCGCGCGTTCGCCTCGCTGTACAAGATCCGCCTGCAGGGCAAGGCCCTGAAGAAGCGCAACCGCAAGCTGTACTACCTGCAGAAGTGGGGCTTCTTCGCGGCGGTGTTGGCGCTGTTCCTGTGGATCTGAGCGACTGGATTTAAGCGCCCCGGTATCAAAAAAGGCCTCCGCGTTCGCGGGGGCCTTTTTGTTTGCGCCATTTGAGGGGCCCTGCGCAGGGTGAATAACCTGGAGCAGGCTATCCGCCGGCGGCCAATCGGCGGATAACGCTGGCGCGTTATCCGGCCTGCGAAACTGGCTGCGCGCCCCATTCCTGTGGGAGCGGAGCACGCAGCCAGGGTTTGGGTGAGGAGTATTTGATCCTGTAGGAGCGAGCTTGCTCGCGAACCCACCCAGCGCTGGAGCTGCCGGAAAATCCGTTCGCGAGCAAGCTCGCTCCTACGAAAAGCCAGTCATGCTGAGCGTGGGAGCGGACTTCGTCCGCGATCGACTACACCCAACGCCCTATCAATACACGTCGCGCCGATAGCGCCCACTCTCCAGCAACCCCTCGACCTCGGTATCACCAAGCATCTCGCGCATGGCACGGTCGACGCCTTCGGCCATGCCTTGCAGGCTGCCGCAGACGTAGATCACCGCGCCCTGTTCCAGCCACTGGGCGAGTGTTTCGGCGCTGTCGCGCAGGCGATCCTGTACGTAGACCTTCTCGGCCTGGTCGCGCGAGAAAGCGACGTCCAGGCGTTGCAGTTCGCCGCGCGCCAGCATGCCTTCGAGCTCGTCGCGGCAGTAGAAGTCGTGGGCGATATTGCGCTCGCCGAACAGCAACCAGTTGCGCGAACGCCCCTCGGCTACGCTCGCCTGCAGCAGTGCGCGCAGGCCGGCGATACCGGTGCCGTTGCCGATCAGGATCAGCGGACGATCCTCCTCGGTCAGGTGGAAGCTGCGGTTACGGCGCAGGCGCAGCAGCAGGCTGCCACCCTCGGGCAGGTACTGGGTCAGCCAGCCGGAGCAGATGCCCAGCGAACCGTCCGCGTGCTGCTCCTGGCGGACGATCAGTTCCAGCGAGCCTTCGCTGCGCAATGAGGCGATGGAGTACTGGCGCACCGAGAGCTTGATCAGCGCGTCAACCACCGCCTGGCCGTGCTGGCCGACCAGATGCTCCAGGTTCGCCGGCAACAGGCAGCCGGCCAGGGCGTCCTTGAGCGGCATGGCCAGGCCGTCGACCTGCACGCTGCCGGAACCGTCGAGGCCAAGGCGTTCGAGCCAACGGCTGACGAGGAATTCCGGTTGGCGCGGGACGATTTCCACCAGGTCGCCGGCGGCCCAGTCGATCTGCGAGTCGCTCGGCGCCCCGAGGCGCAGCAGCCACGTGGATTCGCCCTGGCTGCCGGGATTCAGGTGGTCACGGCCACTCAGCGTCCAGACTTCGAAGGCCGGCGCGGTGAAGGCCACTTGCGGCGCGGTGCCGGAGAGTTCGGCGAGGCGTATCTGCCAGTCATGCAGCGCGGCGGCATCACCGTTGTCCACTTCCACGCCGTCGAACAGCGGGCGCGCGCCCTGCCCTTGCAGCCAACCCTGCATGCGCCGGGCGAAGCCGCAGAAGTGCTCATACTGGCGGTCGCCCAGGGCAAGTACGGCGAAGCGCAGGTCGTTCAGGCCAAGGGACTGGCCGAGCACCTGGCGCTCGAAACCACGGGCGCTGTCCGGAGCCTCGCCTTCGCCGAAAGTGCTGACCACGAACAGCGCATTGCGAGTCTGCTCCAGCTGCGCACGGTCCAGCTTGCCCAGCGGTTCGACGCGTACCGGCAGGCCAGCAGCCTGCAACTGGCCGGCGCTCTGCCAGGCCAGTTGCTCGGCGAAGCCGCTCTGGCTGGCGTAGCCGATCAACCAGGAGTCGGCACCACCAGCCGTAGTGCCCAGCTCGCCACGGGCGGCCAGCGCTGCGCGCTTCTTGCGGCGGCGATCAAGGTAGAGCAGCCAGCCGGTGATGAAGAACAGCGGCATGGCCAGGCTGGCGAGCATCATCAGGATGCGCCCGGTGAGGCCGAAATAGCTGCCGACGTGCAGGGCGTACACGCTGGTGAGCAGTTGCTTGCCGGCGCTGCTGTCGTTGTAGCGGCGGTCCTTGAGCAGCTTGCCGCTGGCCGGGTCGATGGTCATCTCGTTGAAGGCGCGCTCGTGGGCAGCGTCATCGAGAAGGTAGAAGACGGTGGCCGGCTGGCCCTTCACCGGCGGCAGGCGCAGGTTGTAGGCGGTCATGGCGGAGCCGCCGGTCTGCTGGATGGTGTTCCAGATGGCGGTGGCATCGACTACCGGCGGCGGGCCCTCGGGCGCCGGGCCGCGCTTGCCGCCGCCCCGCTGGCCGCCCTTGGCCTGGCCGGCGGGGGCGTCGTCGAGCAGCTTGAACAGGCCGTTGCGGTACCACTCGTAGGACCAGTACAGGCCGGTCAGCGAGGCCAGGAGGTAGAACACCAGGCACCAGGTACCGGCCACGGCGTGCAGGTCCCAGTTGAAGGCGCGGCCTTTCTTGCGCCAGTCGAAGGTCAGCCAGGTGCGCCAGTTCAGCGCCTTGCGTGGCCAGCGCAGGTACAGGCCGGAGAGGCAGAAGAAGATCAGGATCAGGGTGCAGGCGGCAGTGATCCGCTGGCCGACTTCGCCGGCGGCAAGGAAGCGATGCAGCTGCATGATGAACATGAAGGCGCCCTCGCCCACCGGCGCGGGCAGGGCTTCTGCGGTGTAGGGGTCGACATACAGGGATTCGCCACGGCGCTGGCCCGGCGGCGGGGTGAAGAAGATGCGCGCGGACTCCACGCCCTCGGTCTTGAGCCAGAAGAAGGCGACCTTCTTGCCTGGTTCGGCGCTTTCCACCCGGCGGATCAGTTCGTCCATCGGCAGCACGGCTTCGGCGCGCTTTTCCACCACCAGGCTCTCGGGGTTGATGGCCCGCAGGATTTCATCCTGGAACGACAGCATCGCCCCGGTGATGCCCATCAGCGCCAGCACAAGTCCTGCGCTGATACCAAACAGCCAATGCAACTGGAAAAGGACTTTCTTCAACACCGCGGTTTCACCTTCGGACACCCATCACGCAGGGCGGGCATTTTAATGAGAATGGCTCGCAAACGCAGCCGATTTAACAATCTTTACCCTGGCCTTACCTCCGGCACTGGCGGCCCGGACAAAGAAAAGCCCCGGCCGAGGAGCATCGGCCGGGGCAGGTCGCCAGAGGTGCGCGCCCTTAGAAGTGGAAGTTGGTGGACAGCAGCACGGTGCGGCCGGCCGCCTGCGACGCGTAGTGCGCGGCATAGGCCTTGTCGAAGTACTGCTTGTCGAAGACGTTCTGCACGTTGAGCTGGAAGTCGACGTTCTTGCTCAGCTTGTAGGAGGCCATTGCGTCGTAGCGCCAGTAGTCCGGCACGTACATGGTGTTGGCCACGTCGCCGTAGACCTTGTCGACGTAGAAGGTGCCGCCGCCGATGGTGGCGTTGGGCAGTACGTCGTAGGTGGTCCACAGGCTGAAGCTGTTTTCCGGGGTGTTGGGCATCTGGTTGCCGTCGTTGGACGGTGCGGTGGCGTTCACTGCGCCGCTACGACCGGACTTGCCCGCCTTGACCAGCTCGCTGTCGAGGTAGCTGTAACCGGCGAAGACCTTCCACTTGTCGGTGATCTTGCCGCTGGCGGACAGCTCGATGCCGTCGACGCGGGACTGGCCGGCGTTGTCGTAGGTCTGGTTGGAGACCAGCACGCGGGCGTTGTCCTTGTCGGTGCGGAAGATCGCCGCGGTCAGCTCCAGGCGCTCGTCGAGGAAGTTCCACTTGGTGCCGATTTCGTAGTTGGTGGTTTCTTCCGGCTCCAGGTTGTTCTTCACCGCGAAGGTGTCCACGGCGTTGCCGGTGTCACCGTTGTCGAGCATCGAGCCCGGCGGGGTCGCGGAGGTCGCGTAGGACGCGTAGATGCTGCCGTTGGGCGCCGGCTTGTAGACCACGCCGGCCTGCCAGTTCCAGAAGCTGGAGCTGTCTTCGAACTTGGTGGTCGGCGACACGCCATGGTTCTTCGCGGTGGTCTCGAAGCTGTCGAAGCGCGCACCGACGTTGACCTGCCATTGCTCGTTGAGGTCGATGGTGTCGAAGCCGTAGATCGCCTTGGTGGTGGCCACGGTGTTCAGCGGCTTGTAGTTGCGGACGATGCTGCCGTTCCACGGGTCGTGCGGGTTCGGGTTTTCCAGGCTGGTGCAGTTGTAGCCGCTGGGCGCGCCGACGATGCCCGGGCGGCACTTGTTGGCGCCGGCACTGGAGCCGGTATTGGTGTTCACCGTGTAGCCGTCGCGCTTGCTGTCTTCGCGGGTGAATTCCAGGCCGGTGGTGAAGCTGTTCTTGAAGCCGGCCAGGTAGAACTCGCCGAACAGGTCGGTCTGGTTGGTCGCGGTGGTGGTGGTGCTGACGCGGTTGTTGTTGCGGCGCCAGACCGTGCCGTTGTTGATGTTGCCCTGGCTGTCGTCGGGCTGGGTCCAGATGTAGTCCTGGTGCGCGGTGCCGTAGCGCAGGGTATTGCGCAGGCCAAGGGCATCGTTGAAGTCGTGCTCGAAGGTGATGGTGCTGGTGTCGATGCGGCTCTTCTGGAAGTCGCGATCCTCCAGGCCGTAGTAGTTGTCGCGGTCGACGTTCACCGGCTTGTCGGGGTTGTGCTTGCTGCGGTCGGCGCTCTTGGCGTACGGGATACCCGAGTCCGGGGTGTCGTCGCTTTCCAGGTGGTAATGGCTGACGGTGACGCGGGTCGGGCCGTTGAGGCCGAAGGTCAGGGACGGCGCGATACCCCAGCGGCTGGCGTCCACCGCCTGGCGACCGGCGACGTTCTGGTCGTGGGTCATCAGGTTCAGGCGGAACGCGGCGTTGCCGTCGAGGAACTCCTGGTTGGTGTCGAGGGTGTAGCGACGGGTCTGGTCGGAACCGTAGGTGAAGCTGCCGTCGGTGAAGTTACCGGCCTTGGCCTGCTTGCTGATCAGGTTCAGGCTGCCACCGGCCGAGCCGCGGCCACCAAAGGCCGAGTTCGGGCCCTTGCTGACTTCGATCTGCTCGAGGTTGAAGACCTCACGCGATTGCGCGCCGGTGTCGCGGACGCCGTCGACGTAGGTGTCGCTCTGGGCGTCGAAACCCCGGATGAACGGACGGTCACCCGTCGGGTTGCCACCCTCGCCGGCGCCGAAGGTAATGCCCGGCACGGTACGCAGCGCGTCCTGCAGGGTCAGCGCGCCGGTGTCCTTGATCACCTGCTGCGGCACCACGGTTACCGAGCGCGGCGTATCCAGCAGCGGTGCGGTGTACTTCTTCGAGGCGGACTTCTCGACGTTGTAGGTGGTCGGGTCCTGCTGCTGGGTACCGACGACAGTGTCGGCGTCCAGGGACAGGACGTCCTGGCCGGACTTCTTCGACGACGCCTCGGCGGCGTGGGCCAGATGAGTACCGGACATGGCGGTGATCGCCACGCCGACAGCGCTGACTAGAAGGCGCGGCTTGCTGCCGGCGAACTCGGTGGATTGACGCGACATCGAAACTCCCTCCCCAGGGGTTCATGAAGGCCGCGCAATTTATTGCAACTGAGAATTTGTATCAATTCACATTCATTACCATACGCACATGATTTACAACTTTTACACTTTCTCCCTGTCGGAAGTAGGGGAATGCCGGTTGTACCGATCTGTTGCAAATCATTATCATTGGCAAATTATCGAAACTGATGGAACCGGCCCATGCTGCTGCACATTCCTGGCATCTTCACCCGCGATGAGGTGGCGCGCATCCGCGCCGCCCTGGAGCAGGCCGAGTGGGCTGACGGCAAGGTCACCGCCGGCTACCAGTCGTCCCGCGCCAAGCACAACCTGCAACTGCCGCAGGATCACCCGCTGGCCCGCGAGATCGGCGAGGCCATGCTGCAGCGCCTGTGGAGCAACCCGTTGTTCCAGTCCGCCGCGTTGCCGAGCAAGGTCTTCCCGCCGCTGTTCAACTGCTACACCGGCGGCGGTTCGTTCGACTTCCACATCGACAACGCCGTGCGCGACACCCAGGGTGGCCGCGAGCGCGTGCGCACCGACGTGTCCTCGACGCTGTTCTTCAGCGACCCCGACGACTACGACGGCGGCGAACTGGTGATTCAGGACACCTACGGCACCCAGCAGGTGAAGCTGCCGGCCGGCGACCTGGTGCTCTACCCCGCCACCAGCCTGCACAAGGTCAACCCGGTGACCCGTGGCGCGCGCATTGCCTCGTTCTTCTGGACCCAGAGCCTGGTGCGCGAGGACAGCCAGCGCGCCCTGCTGTTCCAGATGGACCAGTCGATCCAGGCACTCACCCGCGACGTGCCGGACCACCCGGCGCTGATCGAGCTGACCGGCACCTATCACAACCTGCTACGGCGCTGGGTGGATGTCTGATCTGCCATGAGCTTCGTCCTGCGTCGCACTGAAGAAATCAACGTCGAGGACCTCACCGGCCAGCTCGCCGACGATCCGCGGCAGACCGCCCGGCTCATCCTGGCCGGTGCCCGTGAAGGGAACCTGGAGGCCCAGGCGCTGCTCGGGCAGATACTCCTCGACGGCCACGGCATCGAACAGGACATCGGCCTGGCCCTGACCTGGTTCGGCATCGCCGCCGAGCGCGGTCATGCCATGGCCCGCAACATGCTCGGGCGCTGCCTGGAGCACGGCTGGGGGTGCGCCAAGGACGAGACGGCTGCGGCCAGCCATTACGCCATCGCGGCGCAGCAGAAGCTCGACTGGGCCATGTACAACCTCGCCAACCTGCTTTCCACCGGCCGCGGCGTGGCGCGCGACGATGCCCGCGCGCTATCGCTCTACGAGGGCGCGGCGGCATTGGGCCATGCCAAGTCGATGAACCTGGTGGGGCGCTTCCACGAGGAGGGTCTGGTGGTGCCCCGCGACCTTGGCGCGGCTCACCAGTGGTACCGTCGGTCGGCCGAGGCCGGTGACTTCCGTGGCCAGTTCAGCCACGCCTCAGTGCTCGCCGAGCGCGGCGACCTGCCAGCCGCGCGCATCTGGCTGGAACGGGCGCTGGAAGGCGGCAACCTCAACTTCCTCCGCGTAGCCCGCCGGCAGCTCGCCGACTCCATGCCGCCAAGCCTGCGGGAGCTGACCCTGGCCTACTTCCAGCGCGCCGCCGAGTTGGGCGACGAATCGGACCTGCATCAACTCGCCGAGCAGATGGGCGTCGCCTGACGCCCCTTGACGTAAATTTCACGCCTACCCTGTTAGCGTCGCCGGCTAACCTGGCTGCCGGAGTGTTCGGCAGCCGCCACGTAACGACGAGGCGCAAGTGTCGAACACCACATCCCCCGTAGCGCGCAAACGCGTGGACTGGGCCGCCCTGGGCTGGCTCCTGCTGTTCTTCTGGTACTTCTCCGGCGTTACCCAGGCGCTGATCCTGTTCAGCGGCACTACCGGCTTCGCCGGCTTCCGTGACGCCTTCTTCCTCAGCAGCCTGTGGCTCGCGCCGCCGCTGCTGCTGCCGCGCTTCACCAAAGGCATCGCCGCCGTCATCGGCCTGGTGCTCTGGGGCGCCTCGCTGGTGGGCCTGAGCTACTTCGGCATCTACAAGCAGGAGTTCTCGCAGAGCGTCATCTTCGTGATGTTCGAGTCGAACACCGCCGAGGCCGGCGAATACTTCAGCCAGTACTTCAGCCTCTGGCTGTGCCTGGCATTGCTGGCCTACACCGTGGTCGCCGTGCTGCTGTGGAAGCGTATCCGCCCGATCAGCATGCCGGTCTATGCCCGCGTGCCGCTGGCCGTGCTGCTGGTGGTGCTGAACCTGTTCTACCCCTTCTACAAGCAGATGGTCACCCAGGAGCGCACCTTCGCCCAGGCGCTGGAAAAGGTGCAGTCGCGCATGGAGCCGGCCGTGCCGTGGCAACTGGTGGTGGGGTACGTCCAGTACCGCCAGCAGTTGGACAACATGCAGAAGCTGCTGCAGCAGAACGCCTCCCTGCCGCCCCTGCAGAACCTCAAGGACAGCAGCGGCGAAGCCCCGCGCACGCTGGTGCTGGTGCTGGGCGAATCCACCACCCGCCAGCACATGCACCTGTACGGCTACGGCCGCGACACCACGCCGAACCTCGACGCACTCGCCGCCAGTGGCAAGGGCCTCACCGTGTTCCAGAACGTGGTTGCGCCGCGCCCCTACACCATCGAGGTGATGCAGCAGATCCTCACCTTCGGTGATGAGCAGAACCCGGACAAGTTCCTCACTGATCCGTCGCTGATCAACCTGATGAAACAGGCAGGCTACAAGACCTTCTGGATCACCAACCAGCAGACGATGACCAAGCGCAACACCATGCTCACCACCTTCTCCCAGCAGACGGACGAGCAGGCGTACCTGAACAACCAGCGCAACCAGAACGCCAGCCAGTACGACGGCGTGGTGCTGGACCCGTTCGAGAAGGCCCTGAAGGACCCGGCGCAGAAGAAGTTCATCGTCGTCCACCTGCTGGGCACGCACATGGACTACCGCTACCGTTACCCCGAGGAGTTCGCCTACTTCAAGGACCGCCAGGGCGCGCCCTCGGCGCTGTCGGATGACCAGGTGGAAACCTACAACTTCTACGACAACGCGGTGCGCTACAACGACTTCGTGGTCTCGAGCCTGATCAAGCGCTACTCGGCCGCCAACGCCAATGGCTTCATGCTTTACCTCTCCGACCACGGCGAAGAGGTCTACAGCTCAGGCAACCACGACCGCCTGGGCCGCAACGAGATGGACCCGACCCGGCCGATGTACACCATTCCGTTCATGGTCTGGACCTCGCCGAGCTGGCAGGCCGACCACCCCCGCGACCTGCAGGCGGTGGCCAATCGCTCCTACAGCAGTTCGCACCTGATCCACACCCTGTCGGACCTCGCCGGCCTGAGCTACGACCGCTACGAACCGGCCAAGAGCCTGGTGAACCAGCAGTTTGCCGCTGCACCGCGCTGGATCGGCGACCCGTACAAGAAGGACGGCCTGCACGAGTTCGACAAGCTGCCGATGGACAAGGCCGCACAGCAGCAGGAAATCGCCACCGACACCAAGGCGCCGGCCACGGCGCAGACTCCGGTGACGAAGCAGCCCAAGGAGGGCTGAGTCTGCTCTGATGCCATGAAAAACGCCCCGCATTGCGGGGCGTTTTTCGTTCCGTCCGACGAGGGTGCACAGGCTCTTTGTAGGAGCGAGCTTGCTCACGAACCGCCCATCACTGCGGGACCAGAGCGTTCGCGAGCAAGCTCGCTCCTACAGGGTGGAGTGTCGCTTCGGCTTCCTTCCTGGTGCGGGATTTCGCGGACAAAGTCCGCACCTGCGCAACAGCTTCAGCGCCGCAGAATGAAAAAGCCCCGCATCGGCGGGGCTTTTCGTGGGCATTCAGCGTTACAGGTAGAACGCCTTCAGCGGCGGGAAGCCGTTGAATTCCACCGCGCTGTAGCTGGTGGTGTAGGCGCCGGTGGACAGCCAGTACAGGCGGTCGCCAGCGGCCAGGTTCAGCGGCAGGCCGTACTTGTAGTGCTCGTACATGATGTCCGCGCTGTCGCAGGTCGGGCCTGCAATCACCACTTCTTCCAGCTCGCCTTTCTTCTCCACGTGGATCGGGAACTTGATGGACTCGTCCATGGTTTCGATCAGGCCGGAGAACTTGCCCACGTCGGTGAACACCCAGCGCTCCACCGCGGTACGCGACTTGCGCGCCACCAGCACGACTTCACTGACCAGGATGCCGGCGTTGGCGATCAGCGAGCGGCCCGGCTCCAGGATGATTTCCGGCAGCTCGTCGCCGAAGTCTTCCTTGAGGAAGCGGATGATCTCTTCGGCGTAGGTTTCCAGGCTGTTGGTCTTGGCAATGTAGTTGGCCGGGAAGCCACCGCCCATGTTGATCAGCTTCAGCTCGATACCGTCTTCTTCCTTCAGGCGCTCGAAGATGACCTTGACCTTGGCGATGGCCGCGTCCCACACGCCGATGTCACGCTGCTGCGAACCGACGTGGAAGGACACGCCGTAGGGCACCAGGCCCAGGTCACGGGCCAGCACCAGCAGGTCCATGGCCATGTCGGACTGGCAGCCGAACTTGCGCGACAGCGGCCAGTCGGCCGAGGTGGAGCCTTCGGTGAGAATGCGCACGTAGACCTTGGAGCCCGGTGCAGCCTTGGCGATGTTGCGCAGGTCGGCTTCGGAGTCGGTGGCGAACAGGCGCACGCCCTTCTCGTAGAAGTAGCGAATGTCGCGGGCTTTCTTGATGGTGTTGCCGTAGCTGATCTGCTCGGCGCGCACACCGGTCTTCATCACCTTGTCCAGCTCATAGATGGAGGCGATGTCGAAGTTCGAGCCCTTGTCGCGCAGCAACTCGGTGATCTCGGTGGCGGGGTTGGCCTTCACCGCGTAGTAGATCTTGGCGAACGGGAAGCAGCCGGTCAGCTGGTCGTAGGCATCGGCGATGGTCTGCTTGTCGATGACGACGAAGGGGGTTTCCTGCTTGTCGGCGAATGCCTTCATGCGCTGGAAGGTTTCGGGGGCGAAGTAATCCTCGACCTTGATGGACATGGTTGGGACTCCAAATGGCAGAACAGGTTATTCGTAGGGGTGAAGCTGAACGTCGAATCCGTTTCCCCACTTTGGTTCGCCTACTTCCCAAGGCATGTCGCCGAGCATTACCGATACCGGGGCAAGGCACCGGCTATCTCTCGTCGTCAGTACTTGAGCCGGATGGATCGTTTCCAGCATGGACGTTCGGGCGCGAACTTTAGGACCTGAAGTTCGTGAGTTCAACCCTGAATTGCCGCTTTTTTACATCCCTTTGTCGCACTGCCGGTTGACTGTTTTGGATACTCAACAAAATGCACGGAATACCGCACAGAACGGGGCTTTCGACGGGTTTCAGCATCATCGGCCTACTGAGTTAACGACCGGTGACAGAGGGGGGAGTTCAGCTGTTCGGGATGGGTGGTGCGGGTGGGGATATCGTGGAGGGTGAACGGGGAAAATCGGAGCTGGGCACTCCCTCTCCCTAACCCTCTCCCTGAAGGGAGAGGGCGGGGGAGAGGGAACCATCCGCAGCGGGGGTACGGGTAACACCCTACGAAGCCTGGGCAACCTCAGCCGGCGACACGATATTGGTCTTGCGCCCACGCGAGCGGCCGGAGCTCAGGTAGTCCGCGATGGACTCCTGCGTCACCTCGCCGAGGAACTGCCCGTCCGCATCGAGCACCGGCAGCCACGAGCTGTTGAACTCGTACATGCGCGACAAGAGGATGCGCAGGTGTTCATCGTGGCTGGCGGTCACGCGGAATTCGTTGAGGAAGTCGCTGCACACACCGTCCTTGCGGCGCATGTCCTTTCGGCGCACGTAGCCCAGGCCCTTGCCGTTGGCGTCCACCACGACGAGGTAGCGGCGGTCGTCCTCCTCCATTTTCTCCAGCGCTTCAGCCACCGTGGTCTGCGGGTGGGCGGTGACGATACTGCTGTCGGCGGCATCCTCGGCGCGCACCAGCAGCAGGCGCTTGAGCGTGCTGTCCTGGCCGGTGAAGGCGCTGACGAATTCGTCAGCCGGGTGCGCCAGCAGCGTATCCGGGTGGTCGAACTGGAGCAGGCGGCCGCTCTTGAACACCGCCACCTTGTCGCCCAGCTTGATCGCCTCGTCGATGTCGTGGCTGACCATGATCACGGTCATGCCCAGCTTGCGCTGCAGCTCGAAGAACTCGTTCTGGATCGACTCGCGGTTGATCGGGTCCACCGCGCCGAAGGGCTCGTCCATCAGCAGCAGCGGCGCATCCGCCGCCAGCGCGCGGATCACCCCGATGCGCTGCTGCTGCCCGCCGGACAGCTCGCGCGGATAGCGCGACAGGTACTGCTTGGGTTCGAGCTTGACCATGGCCATCAGCTCGCGCGCCTTGTCCTTGCACTTCTGTTTGTCCCAGCCCAGCAGGCGCGGCACGACCATGATGTTTTCCTCGATGGTCATGTTGGGGAACAGGCCGATCTGCTGGATCACGTAGCCGATGCGCCGGCGCAGGGTCACCTCGTCCAGTTCGGCGGTGTCCTGGCCGTCGATCAGCACGCGCCCGGAGGTGGGCTGGATGATGCGGTTGATCATCTTCAGCGTGGTGGTCTTGCCGCAGCCGGAGGGGCCGAGGAACACGCAGATCTCGCCCTTGTCCACGGTCAGGCTGACCTTGTCCACGGCGCGGAATTCCTTGCCGTCCTTGAGGGTGAAGGTCTTGGTCAGTTGGTCGAGTTCGATCATGTTCAGTCTCCTGTCTGCGGGCGCAGGCCCTTCGGGGTAAGCGCACGCTGCAACCACTGCAGCAGCAGGTCGGCAGCGATGGCGAGCAGGCTCACCAGGACCGCGCCGACCACCAGCATGGGCATGTTGGATTGGCTGATGGAATTGAGGATGAGCACACCCAGGCCGCCGGCGCCGATCACCGCGGCGATGGTCATCACGCCGATGTTCATCACCACGGCAGTCCGCACGCCGGCGAGGATCACCGGCACGGCGATGGGGATGTCGACCATCCGCAGGCGCTGCCAGAAGGTCATGCCGATGCCCTTGCCGGCTTCGCGGATGCCGGGCTCGACGTTGGTCAGCGCCAGGTAGGTGTTGCGCAGGATCGGCAGCAGCGAATAGAGGAACACCGCGGTGATCGCCGGCAGCGGTCCGAGGCCCTGGCCGATCTTCGAGTAGAGCGGCAGCATCAGGCCGAACAGCGCGATGGAGGGGATGGTCAGCACCACGGTGGCGGCGCCCTGCAGCGGCCCGGCGAGCCACTTGAAGCGCGTCATCAGCACCCCCAGCGGCACACCGACGACGATGGCCAGGCCCACGGCGATGGACACCAGCATCAGGTGCTGCAGCGTCAGCTGGCCGACCTGCACCCAGTCGAGGCGGGAAATCACGGTCATGAAGTCCATGTCAGTTCTCCTCCCCGGCAGCCTGCTTCCGGGTGGTCTGCGCGTTGTCGCCGATCAGTTGGTGCTCGCGCAGGAACTGCTGCGCCACGCGCTGCACTGGCTCCTGCTGGATATCGACCTGGGCGTTGAGCGCCTGCATGGTCTTGTCGTCGAGCAACTTGGCGATGGGATCGAACAGCGTCTTCAGCTCGGGATGCTTCTGCAGCAAATCGGCACGCATCACCGGCGCGGCGTTGTAGAACGGGAAGAACTGCTTGTCGTCTTCCAGCACGCGCAGCTTGAAGTCCTTCAGGCGGCCATCGGTGGTGTAGACGAGACCGACGAACACCTGGCGGTTCTTCAGCGCGGTGTACACCAGGCCCGCGTCCATCTGCCGCACGTCGTCGCGGGTAAAGTGGAAGCCGTACAACTCGCTCATCGGCGCGAGGCCATCCGGGCGGCCGGCGAATTCCGGGTCCATGGCGAACAGGTGGGTCTGCTTGCCGCCCTGCTCCTTCATCACCCGGGCCAGATCGCTGAGGGTACGCACCCCGAGCTGTTCGGCCTGCTCCTCGGGCATCGCCAGGGCATAGGTGTTGTTGAACGGCGCGGGCGTCGGCCAGACCAGCCCCTTCTTGCCGTCCAGCTCGCGGACCTTGGCCAGCGATTGCTCGGCGTCCAGCTTGTCCTTGACCTTGTTGTAGACGATCAGCGACGAGCCGGTGTACTCCCAGACCAGGTCCAGCTGACCGCTCTGCTGCGCGCTGCGCGCCAGGGTACTGCCCAGGCCGTTGGTGACCTTCACTTCGTAGCCCTTGCTTTGCAGGTACTGCGCGGTGATGGCGGTGAGCAGGCGCTGCTCGGTGAACGGCTTGCCGCCGATGCGGATCACATCGGCCGCCTGCGCAAGACTGGTTGTGGCGGCGAGCACAAGGCCCAACGCGCCAAGCAGACGTCGTGTCATGCGGGCTCCTTTCAAACAACTCCCGTTCATTTCGCCAGCCCCCGTTCCAGGAAACCGCGGCTGAACAGCACCACCAGGCCATCGAGCACCAACGCCAGCAGCGCGGTGCACACGGCGCCGAGCAGCAGCTTGGACTGGTCGTCCAGGGCGATGCCGGGGAAGATCAGGCTGCCCAGGCTGTTGGCGCCGATCAGGAAGGCCAGCGGCGCGGAACCGACGTTAAGCGCCAGCGCAATACGCACACCGCCCATGATCAGCGGCACCGCATTGGGCAGTTCGACGCGCAGCAGCACCTGCCGCGGCGTCATGCCAATGCCGGTGGCCGCTTCCTTGAGCGACGCCGGCACGGCGCGCAGGCCCTCGTAGGTATTGCGCACGATGGGCAGCAGCGAAGCGAGGAACAGCGCGAGGATCGCCGGGCCATTGCCGATCCCGACGATCGCCAGGGCGATGGCCAGCACAGCCAATGGCGGGATGGTGTTGCCGACGTTGAATATCTGCATCAGGCGCTCGGCCTGTCCTTGCAGGGCGGGCCGGCTGAGCAGCATGCCGGCGGGGATGCCGACCACGATGGCGGCGAACATGGACGCGAACACCAGAATCAGGTGCGCCTGCAGGTAGAACAGCAGGTCTTCGCGGTACTGCCACAGAGTGGCGGGGGTGATCCAGTGGATCAGCAAAGCCAGCACAACGACTGCAAAGCAGACGCCGAACAGGGCCTTGCCCGTGGTGGACTTCACCATGGTTGGGGGACTCCCTTCGGGTGCGCGGCGACTGGCATCGCCGCGCTCACGTGACGCTCGATCCCGTCCTGAGACTTACCTGGGACCTCGATTAAACGCGACGAGAATCAAGTACTTGCGAAAGCGCCTACGGATTGTCGTCGCGAAGGGGTGGACCCCCGTGCGCGCCGTTACGTTCAATAAAATTGCCATCCTTGTGCCATCGCGCGGCCGCTCATTCGGCTTCAGCCCCCATGGTCCGGGGGCTGTGGCGGACAAAAAAACTTTCGAAAAAACTTCCGATCCGGCTGAACCATCGGCCCCCGCCGCTTGCCCAACAGCGGATGCGCCCGGTGAAAACGTACGCGACTTCGCCCAGCGGTTATCATCGGGATCCTTTCGCGTGCCCCCGACCCATGGATAGGTCACTCGGGGCCGGCGTCTTGCCTACCACGGAGATTCATCGCCATGCTTGATCTGGCCGCGGCGTTCATCGCGCTGACCACCCTGCTCACCTACGTCAACTACCGCTTCATCCGCCTGCCGCCGACCATCGGCGTCATGGCCACCGCCCTGGTGTTCTCCTTCATCGCCCAGGGCATGTCGCTGCTCGGCTACCCGGTGCTGGAAGTCGAGATGCAGCAGATCATCAGCCGCATCGACTTCTCCGACGTGCTGATGACCTGGTTCCTGCCCGCGCTGCTGTTCGCCGGCGCGCTGCACGTGAACCTCGCCGACCTGCGCAACTACAAGTGGCCCATCGGCCTGCTGGCCACCTTCGGCGTGCTGATCGCCACCACGGTGATCGGCTATCTGGCCTACTACACCTTCGCCCTCTTCGGCTGGCACGTGGACTTCATCTACTGCCTGCTGTTCGGCGCGCTGATCTCGCCCACCGACCCCATCGCGGTGCTGGGCATCCTCAAGTCCGCCGGCGCGCCCAAGCCGCTGGCCACCACGATCGTCGGCGAGTCGCTGTTCAACGACGGCACCGCCGTGGTGGTCTTCACCATCCTGCTGGGCATCCTCCTGGCCGGCGAAACGCCCACCGCCTCGACGATTGCCTGGCTGTTCGTGCAGGAAGCCATCGGCGGCATCCTGTTCGGCGCGGCGCTGGGCTATGGCGTGTTCCTGATGATGCGCGGCATCGACCAGTACCAGGTGGAAGTCATGCTGACCCTGGCCCTGGTGATCGGCGGCGCTGCGCTGGCGGCGCGGCTGCACGTGTCGGCGCCCATCGCCATGGTGGTGGCCGGCCTGATCATCGGCAACCAGGCGCGCCACTACGCCATGTCCGACGAAACGCGGCGCTACATCGACAAGTTCTGGGAGCTGATCGACGAGATCCTCAACGCCCTGCTGTTCGCCCTGATCGGCCTGGAGCTGCTCCTGCTGCCGTTCAACTGGCTGCACGTGGTGGCGGCGTTCACCCTGGGCGGCGCGGTACTGATCTCGCGCCTGCTCACCGTGGCCCCGGCCATCGTCGTGCTGCGCCAGACCGAGAACGGCCGCCGCCAGGTGCCCGCCGGGACCATCCGCATCCTCGTCTGGGGCGGCCTGCGCGGCGGCGTCTCGGTGGCCCTGGCGCTGTCCCTGCCGCTGGGCGAGCAGCGCGACCTGATCCTCAGCCTGACCTACGTGGTGGTGCTGGTGTCGATCCTGCTCCAGGGCCTGTCCATCGGCCCGCTGGTGCGGCGCATCTACAAGGGCGCCGACAGCGACCACTGACAGCCCCGAGCCTTGCGTCGCCGGGTCTGCCGGCGGCGCCTCGATTCAGGCTATAATCCCGCGTTTTTCGGGCCGCTCGCTGCCCGTCTTCACCGAATCGACCAGGCATCCATCCATGAGCATCCAAGCCGCCGAAGTCGCGAAGCGCCGCACGTTCGCGATCATTTCCCACCCCGACGCCGGTAAGACCACCATTACCGAGAAGCTCCTGCTGATGGGCAAGGCGATTGCCGTCGCCGGTACCGTGAAGTCGCGCAAGTCCGACCGCCACGCCACCTCCGACTGGATGGAGATGGAGAAGCAGCGCGGCATCTCCATCACCACCTCGGTGATGCAGTTCCCCTACCGCGAGCACATGATCAACCTGCTCGACACCCCCGGCCACGAAGACTTCTCCGAAGACACCTACCGCACCCTCACCGCGGTGGACTCGGCGTTGATGGTCCTCGACGGCGGTAAGGGTGTAGAGCCACGCACCATCGCCCTGATGGAAGTCTGCCGGCTGCGCGACACGCCCATCGTCAGCTTCATCAACAAACTCGACCGCGACATCCGCGACCCCATCGAGCTGCTCGACGAGATCGAGGCCGTGCTGAAGATCAAGGCGGCGCCGATCACCTGGCCGATCGGTTGCTACCGCGACTTCAAGGGCGTGTACCACCTCGCCCAGGACAAGATCATCGTCTACGTGCCGGGCCACGGCCACGAGCGTATCGAGACCAAGGTCATCGACAAGCTGGATTCGGACGAGGCCCGCGCGCACCTGGGCGACCTCTACGACAACTTCCTCGAAGAGCTGGAACTGGTCCAGGGCGCCTGCCACGAGTTCGACAAGGACGCCTTCCTCAAGGGCGAAATGACCCCGGTGTTCTTCGGTACCGCGCTGGGCAACTTCGGTGTCGACCAGGTGCTGGACTGCATCGTCGACTGGGCCCCGCAACCGCTGGAGCGTGGCGCGCACGAGCGCACCGTGGCGCCGACCGAGGAGAAGTTCTCCGGCTTCGTGTTCAAGATCCAGGCGAACATGGACCCCAAGCACCGCGACCGCATCGCCTTCATGCGCATCTGCTCGGGCAAGTACGAGAAGGGCATGAAGATGCGCCACGTGCGCCTGGGCAAGGACGTGAAGATCGCCGACGCGCTGACCTTCTTCTCCAGCGAGCGTGAGCAGCTGGAAGAAGCCTTCGCCGGCGACATCATCGGCCTGCACAACCACGGCACCATCCAGATCGGCGACACCTTCACCGAAGGCGAGGCGCTGGGCTTCACCGGCATCCCGCACTTCGCCCCGGAACTGTTCCGCCGCGTGCGCCTGAAGGACCCGCTGAAGTCCAAGCAGCTGCGCCAGGGCCTGCAGGAACTGGCCGAGGAAGGTGCCACCCAGGTGTTCTTCCCCGAGCGCAACAACGACATCATCCTCGGCGCCGTCGGTGTGCTGCAGTTCGACGTCGTCGCCAGCCGCCTGAAGGAGGAATACAAGGTCGAGTGCGCCTACGAGCAGATCAACGTCTGGTCCGCGCGCTGGATCGAGTGCAAGGACGAGAAGAAGCTCAAGGAGTTCAAGGACAAGGCCTTCGAGAACCTGTCCGTGGACGGCGGCGGCCACCTCACCTACCTGGCCCCGACCCGCGTCAACCTGAGCCTGATGGAAGAGCGCTGGCCGGACATCACCTTCCGCGCCACCCGCGAACACCACTGAGTTCGCCGCTCACCAAAACGCCCGCCTTGCGCGGGCGTTTTTGCTTTTGTCGTTTGCTTTTTGTAGGAGCGAGCTTGCTCGCGAACCGGACCCGCAGGTTCGCGAGCAAGCTCGCTCCTACAGTCATGCCCCACCTCCTCTGCAATCTTTGACATCGGACAGCACGGGAGCGGCACGATGGGATTTCATGGCAGGGATCTACGAAACGGGCGTTGCTCGATTGACGGTCAGATATACCTCCTGACGACAGTAACTCACCAGCGCGAACCGCTCTTCCATCAGTGGTCAGCCGCCAGCGCCGTCGCCCGCGAGCTTCATCAACTAACTTCGACGAGCATTCTGGCTTGGGTATTGATGCCAGATCATCTGCATTGCCTGGTGCAACTCAATGGACACTCGCTCAGTGACTTCATGCAGTCGCTCAAATCGCTCACTGCCATTTCGCTCAACAAGGCACTCAAACGCACGGGCAAAGTCTGGCAATCCGGCTACCACGACTACGCCCTGCGACACGATGAAGACCTGAAAGCGGCGGCTCGCTATTTGGTCGCCAACCCTTTGCGCGCAGGACTGGTCAAATCACTTCGTGAATATTCCTTCTGGAACGCTGTCTGGCTGTAACGCATAGCCCTGTAGGAGCGAGCTTGCTCGCGAACCCTAGCCCCGCAGCGGGGTTTGTTCGCGAGCAAGCTCGCTCCTACAAAACAGCAGCTAGGCGCTACGGATCGAGCGCGCCGGAACTCCAGGTGCTGGAAGTCGCGCTGCCGGTCAGCTTGGCGGCGATGGCGCCCTGCGGGATCAACCGGTCGCGATAGCGTGTGGCGAGCAGCCCGCTCTGCGGTGCGCGCAGGATGTGCTCGCTGCTGGCGTCGCCAGGGCGGGCAATGATGCGCGCGAAGCGCTCGCCCGCCTCGATGTACTCGCCCAGTTCGCGTTCGAAAACCAGCACGCCCGCCGCCGGCGCGAACACGGTTTCCATGAAGCCCATCGGTGTGGCGACGCCCTTCCATTCCGGTAACGGACCTGCATCGTCCACCACGCCGCGCGCGCCGAGGAAGCGATAGAGGCCGTCGGCATCCTGCTGCGCCAGGGCATCGCTGACGTCGCCCTGGCCACGCAGTTCAACAGTGGCGACCAGGCGCCCATCGAAGCGCTGTTCGGCCAGCCAGGGCGCAATCACTACTTCTTCGAACGCACCGTCACCATCGCCTTCCCAGATGATTGCCAACTCCGCGCGCAACGCCGCGGCGAGGTCCTGCGCGGCCGGCCAGAAGCACTCGTGGACGTAGACATACTGCAGCGCCTCGTCGTCGGTGTGCAGGTCGAGGACGATGTCCGCCGGCGCGGCCAGCTCGGCCAGGCGCTTCTGCCACAGCGTGAGGTTGTCTAGGGTCCCGCTGGCCGCTGCCGAGGCGATGAAGCCACGGTTGAAGTTGCGCGACGTGGCGTCATGGTTGCGGCCGAGAATCCGCCCCTGGCGGAACTGCCCGATGCCGAAGGGATTGGCCTGCGGCACCAGCGTCACGCTGCCATTGAGCGCGCCGCGTTCGGCGGCCTCGCGCAGGCGCGGCAGCAGTTCGTGGAGCACCAGCATCCCGGCGATTTCATCGGCGTGCACGCCGGCCTGCAGGTGCACCCGCGGCCCCGGCTTGCCGCCGTCGATACGCCACGCCAGAACGCGCAGCTCCGCGCCCGAGTCACCCGGTACGCTGAAGGACACATCCTCGATCATCAAGCCCTCTCCTCTGTCCGAATCGCCCATGGAAATCTTTGCCGGCGCCTCCTAGTATCGACTCCAGTCGCCGGTTTCCGGCACGCCGCAAAAGGACCTCGCACCGTGGACATGCCCCGCCAGAAAGCCCAGCGCGCCACCTCCGAGGAACGTCGCGACCACCTGGTACGTGCCTGCCTCAAGTGCCTGGTTGCCGATGGCCACGCGGGCATCTCGGTGCGCCGCATCGCCAAGGAAGCCGGCGTTGCCGTTGGCCTGGTGAATCACCATTTCGGCAGCATCGACGCGCTGGTTGCCCAGGCCTACGAGACCCTTGCCAGCGAGGTCACCCAGGCGCTCTACCAGCAGGTGGACGCCGTCGGCAGCGATCCCGCCGCACGCATGGAAGCCTTCCTCACCGGCTCCTTCTCACCGCAAGTGCTGGACCCCGACCTGCTCAGCCCCTGGGTGGTGTTCTGGAGCCTGATCCGCCACTCGCCGCCGGTGAACGAGGCGCACGAGCGCGGCTATCAGAGCTACCTTGCCATCCTCGAAACACTCATCAGCGAGCTCGCCCACGCCGAAAGCTTCAGCGTGGCGCGCCCGCGCCTGGCCGCCATCGGCCTCTCCGCCATGCTCGACGGGCTGTGGCTGGAGTGGTGCCTCAACCCGAGCAACTTCAGCGCCGCCGACGGCCTCGAACTCAGCCGCTGCTGGGTAGAGGGCCTCCGTCGCGGCGCCTACGCCTGAGGTTTGGCAACGATCTGCTGCGCGTCGGCTGGATGTCGTTGGGCGAGCCGTGAATATTCAAACCGCCGTTCTTGCGCGACGCTTGCCCAACCATGATCGCTGCGCCGGCTTCTGTGTTTCGCGGCGAACCGGCGTGGTGCGCTCCAGCACGGCGAACAGCGCCTCGATGATGAAGGTCAGGCAGACGTAGATCGCCGCCACCAGCAGCAGCGGCTCATACACCTGGAAGGTCTGCGCGCGCACCACGTTGGCCGCGCCGAGCAGGTCGACCACGGCGATGGTGGACGCCAGCGCGGTGGACTTGAGCAGCATCACGCTCTCCCCCGCCAGCGTCGGCAGCAGCAGGCGGATCGCCCTCGGCAGCCACACACGGTAGAGCACCAGCGTGCGGTTCATGCCGAACGCCGAAGCGGCCTCCAGCTCGCCGCGCGGCACCGCCTTGAGGCCACCGCGAACCACCTCGCCGACGTAGGCGCCGACCGAGAGGATCAGCGCGATCACGATGTACCAGAAGCCGTCGCGCAGGTAGGGCCAGAGGAAGCTGCCGCGGATCAGCGGGAACTGCGCGAACAGGCTGCCCAGGCCGTAGTAGAAGATATAGATCTGCACCAGCAACGGCGTGCCGCGAATCACGCTGGTGTACGCCAGCGCCAGGCGCGAGACCAGGAAGTTGCGCGACATCCGCGCCAGCGCCACGACCAGCGCCAGGGCGAAGCCGAGGATGGCGGAAATCAGCAGGATCACCAGGGTGGTGCCCAGGCCCTTGAGCAGCAGGGCCCCATAGACGAATAGCCAGTGTTCGTTCATCGCCGCGCCTCGTTCAGACCGCCGGAATCCAGCGACGGAAGCGTCGCTCCAGGTAGCCCGCGAACAGGTTGGAAAGCACGGTGAGCACGTAGTACAGCGCCGCCGCGGTGAGGTAGAAGGTCAGGTAGTGGCGGGTCGAGCCGGCGGCCTGCTTGGCCGTGTAGAGCAGCTCGTTGGTGCCCACCACGCTGATCAGCGCACTGTCCTTGATCAGGTTGACCCACAGGTTGGCCATGCCGGCCAGCGCGTTGGGTGCCATCATCGGCAGGGTTACCCGGCGAAACAGGCCGAAGCCGTGCATGCCGTAGGCGCGCGCCGCTTCGATCTGGCCATAGGGAATCGATTGGATCGCGCCACGGAAGATCTCCGAGGCGTAGGCACCCTGCACCAGGCCGAGCACGACGATGGCCACCATCATGCCGTTGAGCTTCACCTGGCCATAGCCGAGCCACTCGAAGAACTGGTTCAGGCCCATGGAGCCGACGTAGAACAGCAGCAGGATCAGCAGCAGTTCCGGTACCGCCCGGCACAGCGTGGTGTAGCCGCGCGCGAGCATCGCCAGCGGGCGCGGACCACCGATCTTGGCGCTGGCCGCGGCCAGGCCGATCAGCAGGCCGACCAGGAAGGCCCCGACGGAAATCTGCAGGGTGACCAGCAACCCCTTGAGCAGGGCCGGGCCCCAGCCGGTAGGACCGAAGCCGATCAGGTCGAAGATGCTTTGCATGGCCGTCTCCAGGATGGGAGGCTCAGGTTCGTGCCCGCGCGCCGGACAAGCGCGCGGGCGCTGAAGCGGATCGCGCCGGGGTCACTGCTTGGGCGCGACGCTCATGCCGAAGTACTTGTCCGACAGCGCCTTGTAGTCGTCGCTGGCGAGCAGTTTGCCGATGGCCTCGTCCATCTTCGCCTTCAGCTCGGTGTCGCCTTTGCGCATGCCGGCGCCAACACCACGGCCGAACAGGGGGTCGTACTTCACTTCGCCCTTGTTGACGATGCCGGCAGCCTGGGCGTCCGGCGACTTGACGAAGGAAGCCACGGCAATGCCATCGGCCATCATCAGGTCGATGCGCCCGGCCACCAGGTCGGCGTTCACCGAGTCCTGGGTGTCGTAGTAGCGCACGTCGGCGATCTTCTCGTAGTACTTCTTCAGGTAGTTGGAGCTGACCGTGGAGATCTGCACGCCGATGGCCTTGCCCTTCAGGCCTTCGGGGCTGATCTGCACGTCCACCGCCTGCGGCGCGGCAACGGCGACCGGGGTGTCGTAATAGGGGCGGCTGAAGGCGATCTGCTTCTCGCGCTCGTCGGTGATCGACAGGGAGTTGAAGATCACGTCGATCTTCTTCGCCAGCAGCGCCGGGATGATGCCGTCCCAGGCTACTTCGTCGATCTCGCAGGTGGCCTTCATCTCGGCGCAGACCTTGTGGATCAGGTCCGGCTCGAAGCCGACCCAGCTACCATCGGGCTGCTTCTGCGAGAAGGGTGGATAGGGTTCGGCGGCCAGGGCGAAGCGGATCGTCTCGGCCTGGGCGCTCGCCGCGCCGGCCATCAGCATCGCCGCACCCACCATCAGATTGCACAGACCTTTCTTGCTCATCGTGATCCCCTGCGTTGTTTTCGTTTGTTATGGGTCACGCTCATCGATGCGCCGGCAGCGCGGCATCGGTCAGCGATTCTGGTGCGCGTTGACGAACTGCCGGCAGCGCTCGCTGCGCGGGCGCGAGAACACTTCCTCGGGCGTTCCCTCCTCCTCGATCAGGCCCTTGTGCAGGAACGCCACATGGCTCGACACGTCGCGGGCGAAAGCCATCTCGTGGGTGACCAGGATCATGGTCCGCCCCTCCTCGGCCAGCGAGCGAATCACCCGCAGCACTTCGCCCACCAGCTCCGGGTCCAGCGCCGAGGTCGGCTCGTCGAACAGCATCACTTTCGGTCGCACGGCCAGCGCGCGGGCGATGGCCACGCGTTGCTGCTGGCCGCCGGAAAGGAAGGCCGGGTATTCGTCGCGTTTCTCCGCCAGGCCGACACGTTCCAGCAACGCCTCGGCGCGCTCGCGGGCCTCGGCCTTGCTCTCGTGGAGGACGAAGGTCGGTGCTTCGATCAGGTTCTCCAGCACGGTGCGGTGCGGCCACAGGTTGAAGCTCTGGAACACCATGCCCAGCTGCGAGCGGATACGGGTGAGCTGCTTCTGGTCGGCTACCATCGGCTCGCCCTGGCGGCTCTGAGCCAGGCGGATGGTTTCGCCATTGACGGTGACCGAGCCCTGGTTGGGAATCTCCAGCATGTTGATGCAGCGCAGCAGGGTGCTCTTGCCCGAGCCGCTGGCACCGATCAGCGAGATCACCTCGCCCTCGCGGGCCGACAGCGAAACGCCCTTGAGCACCTCGAAGTCGCCGAAGCGCTTGTGGATATCGCGGACTTCGATCACCGGCTTAGTGGTGGGCTGCTCTGCTTTCTGTAGGAGCGAGCTTGCTCGCGAACCAGCCACAGCCGCAGAAGCATCAGGAGCGTTCGCGAGCAATGGCTGAGGCGCCCCCCTCGCTCCTACAGTTGATTCGGCACGTGCGGGAAGCGACTCGACGAAGCGAATGATCCGCGCACAGGCCTCCGCCATGCTCTCGTCGCTCAACCCGAAGGACAACCGCACGAAACCTTCCGCCTGCGGGCCGAAGGCTGCCGCGTCGAGCACCGAGACGCCGGTGACATGGAACAGCTGCCAGGAGAAATCCAGCGAGCTGAGGCCGGTGTCGCGTACATCGACCATGACGAACATGCCGGCTTCGGGCGACAGGACCGTCACCCGCGGGCAATCACTCAGCGCCGCCACCACCAGGTCGCGGCGGCGGCGGTAGATCTCGCGCATCGACGCCACCACTTCATCGTGGCGCTCCACCGCAGCGAGCGCGGCCTCCTGCACGAACCCCGGCAGGCCGTAGAACATGTTCAGCGCAAGGTTTTCCAGATGCCCGACCAGCGTCGGGTTGGCGACTATCCAGCCGGCGCGCCAGCCGGTCATGGCATGGGATTTCGACAGGCTGCCGATGCTCAGGGTGCGCTCGGCCATGCCCGGCAGCGCTGCGAAGCTCTGGTGTTCGCGCTCGAAGGTCAGGCCCTCGTAGACCTCGTCCACCACCACCCAGAGATCGTGGGCCTGCGCCAGCTCGGCGATCGCCAGCAACTCCTCGCGAGTCAGCACGACGCCCGTGGGGTTGCTCGGGTTGGCGAGGAAGATCGCCTTGGTGCGCGCCGTGATGGCAGCCGCGATGTCACCGGCCAGAGGGCGGAAACCATTCTCCGGACGGGTAGGAACCCCGACCAGCACGGCACCGGTGGCCTTCAGCGTGGCTTCGTAGGTGACGTAGACCGGATCGAAGGTGATGACCTCGTCGCCTTTTTCCAGCAGGCACATCGCGGCGGCGAACAGGCCGTTCTGCGCTCCGGCGACAACAATGACGTTCTCGGCGGCGACCTTTTGGCCGAATCGTCGCTCATGTAGTGCGGCAATCGACTGGCGAAGTGCCGGGCGGCCAGCTACATCACTGTAGTGGGTGTCGCCGTCGCGCAAGGCGGAAACGGCGGCATCGGTGATGAAGTCCGGGGTTGCGAAATCGGGGTCGCCGACGCTGAGCACTATCACGTCGCGGCCGGCGCGTTGGGCGGCAATGGCGGCGTAGTGAATATCCCAGGCGGCAACGCCGGGTCCGACCATCCTGTCCACAAGCGACGAATAACGCATGCAAGGGCCTCATCCGAATGACGGAATGTCCTGCAGAAGGGTCCGCAGGAGCGTTGGGCCACCATAGCCAAGGATGAACGAGTGTTCAACAGCGTTTTCCGACATCAGACATGTCGTTTTCAGACCGTTCACTCCCCCCCCCTCCAACCTTCGGGTGCTGCTTGTCGCATGTTCGACCGACGAACGGAATCACGACATCCACTTAACGGCTTCTTAACGATCACCCCCGTAGCGTTCTCTCACCCCCTGACAGAGCCGCCATGGCCTTTGGAACACCACATGGAAATGCCCTTCCTCCCCTTCTCCCGTCCCAGCATCGGTGAAGAAGAGATCCAGGCAGTCAACGAAGTCCTGCGTTCGGGCTGGATCACCACCGGGCCGAAGAACCATGAACTGGAACAACGCTTCGCCGACTCCATCGGTTGCCGTCACGCGGTGGCACTGTCGTCGGCCACCGGTGGCATGCACCTGGCGCTGCTGGCCCTGGGCATCGGCCCGGGCGACGAGGTGATCACCCCGTCGCAGACCTGGGTCTCCACCGTCAACATGATCAGCCTGCTGGGCGCCACGCCGGTGTTCGTCGATGTCGACCGTGACAACCTGATGACCGACGCCGCGCGCATCGAAGCCGCAATCACCCCGCGCACCCGCGCCATCATTCCGGTGCACTACGCCGGCGCGGCCTGCGACATGGACTCGATCAACGAGCTCGCCCTGCGCCACGGCATCCCGGTGATCGAGGACGCCGCCCACGCTGCCGGCACCTTCTACCGTGGCCGTCCGGTGGGCCAGCGCGGCACCGCGATCTTCTCCTTCCACGCGATCAAGAACCTCACCTGCGCCGAGGGCGCCATGTTCGTCACCGACGACGAGGCCCTGGCCAACCGCGTGCGCACCCTGAAGTTCCACGGTCTGGGCGTGGATGCCTACGACCGCCTGACCCACGGCCGCAAGCCGCAGGCGCAGGTGGTGGAACCGGGCTTCAAGTACAACCTCACCGATATCAACGCCGCCATCGCCCTGGTGCAGTTGCCCAGGCTCGAAGCGATCAACGCCCGCCGCGCCGAACTCGCCGCCGGCTACGCCAGTCGCCTGGCGCACCTGCCGGTGCAACCCCTGGCGCTGCCGGACTACCCGCAGCACCACGCCTGGCACCTGTACGTCCTGCGCATCGACCAGGAGCGCTGCGGCATCGACCGCGACGCCTTCATGCAGGGCCTGCAGGAGCGCGGTATCGGCAGCGGCATCCATTTCATTGGCAGCCACCTGCACAGCTACTACCGCCAGCACTACCCGGATGTGCACCTGCCCAACACCGAGTGGAATGCCTCGCGAATCGTCTCCATCCCGCTGTTCCCCGACATGACCCAGGCCGACCAGGACCGCGTGGTCGACGCCATCGAAACCCTGCTTCGGTAACGCCACCGTGAAAGCCTATCCGATCAACCGTGTGTCCATCGTCATCCCGGTGTACAACGAAGAGGCCAGCCTCCCCGAGCTGCTGCGCCGCACCACCGCCGCCTGCGAACAACTGGGCCGCGACTACGAGATCGTGCTGATCGACGACGGCAGCCGCGACAGCTCCGCCGACCTCCTGCAGGAAGCCGCCGAAGCGCCCGGCAGCCATGTGGTGGCGGTGATCCTCAACCGCAACTATGGCCAGCACGCGGCAATCATGGCCGGCTTCGAGCAATGCCAGGGCGACCTGGTGATCACCCTCGACGCCGACCTGCAGAACCCGCCGGAGGAAATCCCGCGTCTGGTGGCAGAAGCCGCCAAGGGTTACGACGTGGTCGGCAGCGTGCGCCAGCAACGCCAGGACTCCGCCCTGCGCCGCTGGCCGTCGAAGCTGATCAACCTCGCCGTGCAGCGCTCCACCGGCGTGGCGATGAATGACTACGGCTGCATGCTGCGCGCCTACCGCGCGAGCATCGTCAAGGCGATGCTCGCCTGCCGCGAGCGCAGCACCTTCATCCCGATCCTGGCCAACAGCTTCGCCCGCCATACCAGCGAAATCCTCGTTGCCCACGCCGAGCGCGAGCACGGTGAGTCGAAGTACGACTTCCTGCGCCTAATCAACCTGATGTTCGACCTGGTCACCTGCATGACCACCTCGCCGCTGCGCCTGCTGTCCTTCGTCGGCGGCGGCATGGCAGTGGCCGGCTTCGCCTTCGCCCTGATGCTGCTGGTGCTGCGCCTGCTGTTCGGCGCCGCCTGGGCCGGCCACGGCGTGTTCGTGCTGTTCGCCGTGCTGTTCATGTTTACCGGCGTGCAACTGGTCGGCATGGGCCTGCTCGGCGAGTACCTGGGCCGCATGTACAACGACGTACGCGCCCGCCCCCGCTTCTTCATCGAGCGCATCGTCCGCGCCGACGCACCGCGCCCGCAGCTTTCCTCTTCCTCCCCTTCTTTCGAGTCCATCCAGCCATGACCCAGCAGACCATTGTCTTCGCCTACCACGACTTCGGCTGCGCCGGCATCGAAGCACTGCTCGCCGCCGGTTACCAGATCGACGCCGTCTTCACCCACGCTGACGATCCCAAGGAGAACCGTTTCTACGGATCGGTAGCCCAGCTCTGCGCACGCCTGGGAATCCCGGTGCATGCCCCGGAAGACGTCAACCATCCGCTGTGGGTCGCGCGCATCCGCGAACTGCAGCCGCAATACATCTTCTCCTTCTACTACCGCCACCTGCTCAGCGAAGAGCTGCTGGCCTGCGCCGCCAAGGGCGCCTACAACCTGCATGGTTCGCTGCTGCCGCGCTACCGTGGGCGCGCCCCGGCCAACTGGGTGCTGGTCAACGGCGAAAGCGAGACCGGCGTGACCCTGCACCGCATGGTCAAGCGCGCCGATGCCGGCGGCATCCTCGCCCAGCAGAGCGTCGCCATCGGCCCGGACGACACCGCACTGGTGCTGCACGGCAAGCTGCGCGAAGCCACCCGCGAGCTGCTCGCCACTGCCCTGCCCCGCCTGGCTCGGGGTGAACTGCAGGAAGTCGCCCAGGACGAATCCCGCGCCAGCTACTTCGGTCGCCGCACCCCGGCGGACGGTCAGCTCGACTGGAAGCGCCCTGCCAGCGAACTGCACAACCTGGTCCGCGCCGTGACCCAGCCGTACCCCGGCGCCTTCGCCCCGGTGGGCGATCGCAAGCTGATCGTCTGGAGCTCGCGCGTGGTCGCCGGCAACAACGGCCTGCCGGCCGGCTCGGTCCTGTCGGTCGACCCGCTGCGCATCGCCTGTGGTGCTGACTCGCTGGAAATCCTCTCCGGCCAGCAGGGCGACAGCGGCCTGTTCCTCGCCGGCCCGCAACTGGCCCGCGAAATGGGCCTGGTGGACGGCTCGCGCCTGCACGGCGCCAGCGGCAAACCCAAGCGCAAGACCCGCGTACTGATCCTCGGCGTCAACGGCTTCATCGGCAACCACCTCTCCGAGCGCCTGCTGCGCGACGGCAACTACGAGGTCTACGGCCTGGACATCGGCTCCGACGCCATCGAACGCCTGAAAGGCAACCCGGACTTCCACTTCGTCGAAGGCGACATCAGCATCCACACCGAGTGGATCGAGTACCACATCAAGAAGTGCGACGTGGTCCTGCCGCTGGTAGCCATCGCCACGCCCATCGAATACACCCGCAACCCGCTGCGCGTGTTCGAGCTGGACTTCGAGGAAAACCTCAAGCTGGTCCGCTACTGCGTGAAGTACAACAAGCGCGTGATCTTCCCGTCCACCTCCGAGGTGTACGGCATGTGCAGCGACGCCAACTTCGACGAAGACAAGTCGAACCTGATCGTCGGCCCGATCAACAAGCAGCGCTGGATCTACTCGGTTTCCAAGCAGTTGCTCGACCGCGTTATCTGGGCTTACGGCCAGAAGGGCCTGAAGTTCACCCTCTTCCGTCCGTTCAACTGGATGGGCCCGCGCCTGGACCGCCTGGACTCGGCGCGCATCGGCAGCTCCCGCGCCATCACCCAGCTGATCCTGCACCTGGTGGAAGGCACGCCGATCCGCCTGGTCGACGGCGGCGAGCAGAAGCGCTGCTTCACCGACGTGGACGACGGCATCGAGGCGCTGGCGCGGATCATCGACAACGAAGGCAGCCGCTGCGACGGACAGATCGTCAACATCGGCAACCCGGACAACGAAGCCAGCATCCGCCAACTGGGCGAAGAGCTGCTGCGTCAGTTCGAGGCGCACCCGCTGCGCGACCAGTTCCCGCCCTTCGCCGGCTTCCGCGAAGTGGAAAGCCGCAGCTTCTACGGCGACGGCTACCAGGACGTGTCGCACCGCAAGCCGAGCATCGAGAACGCCCGTCGCCTGCTGAACTGGCAGCCGAGCGTGGAGCTCTCCGCCACCATCGGCAAGACCCTGGACTTCTTCCTCCGCGAAGCCCTGGCCGAACGTGCAGGTGGGGTGCCCCACGCCTTCCCGCTGCAGAAAAGCATCGCCTGATGAGAGCGGGACTGCGCATCGACGTCGATACCTACCGCGGCACCCGTGACGGTGTGCCGCGGCTGCTGGACATGCTCGACGAGGCCGAGGTGAAGGCGACCTTCTTCTTCAGCGTTGGCCCCGACAACATGGGGCGCCACCTGTGGCGCCTGATCCGCCCGCAGTTCCTGTGGAAGATGCTGCGCTCCAACGCCGCCGGCCTGTATGGCTGGGACATCCTGCTGGCCGGCACCGCCTGGCCGGGCAAGCCGATCGGCCGCGACCTGGGCCACCTGATGCGGCGCGCCCAGGACGCCGGCCATGAAGTCGGCCTGCACGCCTGGGACCACCACGGCTGGCAGGCCAACGCCGGCCGCTGGAGCACCGAGCAGCTCGAACAGCAGATCCGCCGTGGCGTCGATACCCTCGCCGACATCCTTGGCAACCCGGTGGAGTGTTCGGCGGTGGCAGGCTGGCGCGCCGACGAACGCACCGTGGAAGCCAAGGAGCGCTTTGGCTTTCGCTACAACAGCGATTGCCGCGGCCGCTCGCTGTTCCGCCCGCGCCTGGCCGATGGCCGCGCCGGCACCCCGCAGATCCCGGTGGACATGCCCACCTTCGACGAGGTCGTCGGCCCACAGGTGGCGCCGTCCGCCTTCAATGACTACATCCTTTCCCGTTTCGACATGGACGCCTTGAACGTGTACACCATTCACGCCGAGGTCGAGGGCATTCTCATGGCCCACGACTTCCGCCGCTTGCTGGCCCAGGCACGGGCCGGCGGCATCCGCTTCGTCCCGCTGGGCCGGCTGCTGCCGGACAACCCCACCACCCTGCCCGTCGCCAGCCTGGTGCGCGGCGAACTGGCTGGCCGCGAAGGCTGGCTGGGGGTGCAGCACGCATGAAGCGCCTGGCCTACCCGACACTGCTTGCCGCCTTCATCCTGTGCATCCTGCTGCCGATGGCTTTCCACGGCCTGTGGATCCCCGACGAGTCGCGCAACGCGCAGATCAGCCAGGCCATGCTGCAGAGCGGCGACTGGGTGTCCCCGCACCTGCTGGGCCTGCGCTACTTCGAGAAACCCACCGGCGGCTACTGGCTGATCGCAGCCAGCCAGGCCATGTTCGGGCAGAACCTGTTCGGCGTGCGCTTTGCCTCCGCGCTGGTCACCGCGCTGAGCACCCTGCTGGTGATCCTGGTCGCCCGCCGTCTTTGGAACGACCCGCGCCGCACCTGGGCCGCCGGTCTGCTGTACCTGAGCTTCGGATTGATCGCGGGGCAGGCCGGCTATGCCAACCTCGACCCGCAGTTCACCTTGTGCGTGAACCTCAGCCTCGGAGCCCTGTGGTTCGCTTTCGATGCCAGCACCACGCGCGGGCGCCTTGTCGCCTGGAGTCTGCTGGGCGCCGCCTGTGCATTCGGCTTCATGACCAAGGGCTTCCTCGCCTTCCTGTTGCCGGTGATCGTCGGCCTGCCCTACGCCGTGCTGCAGAAGCGCCTGGGCGAACTGCTGCGCTACGGCCCGCTGGCTGTGCTGGTAGCCGCGCTGGTCTGCGCGCCCTGGGTGTTGCTGATCCACGCCCGCGAGCCGGACTTCTGGGACTTCTTCTTCTGGCACGAACACATCCGCCGCTTCGCCGGTAACGACGCCCAGCACGGCCGCCCATTCTGGTTCTTCGTGCCGCTGCTGTTCGCCAGCGCACTGCCCTGGGCGGTGCTGGTCTTCCCTGCGCTGCGTAACGCAATCCAGGGCTGGCGCGACTCGAAGCTGCTGTTCCTGCTGCTGTGGTTCGTCATGCCCTTCCTGTTCTTCAGCCTGGCCAAGGGCAAGCTGCCGACCTACATCATGCCCTGCTTCGCCCCGCTCGCCCTGCTGATGGCCGATGCCCTCGGTCGCGCGCTGCAGCAGCACCGGCAAGTCGCCCTGAAGTTCAACGGCGCGCTCAATCTTGTGCTGGGTAGCAGTGCGCTGGCCGGGCTGCTGTTCATGCAGGCACGGCACCCGCAGTACCACGACGAACTGCCCAGCGTGCTGATGGTTGCCCTGGTGTGCATCGTCTGGCTGCTCGCCGGCCTGCTGCAACTGCTGCGCCCCACTCGCTTCTGGGCGGCGCCGGCCTTCGCGGCCTGGCTGCTGGTGGCCCTGGTGCCCAACGCGATGCCGAACAAGATGGTCAACAGCAAGATGCCCGACCAGTTCATCGCCGAGCACCTGGACCAGCTCAAGGATGCCCACAGCCTGCTGAGCAACGACCTGGGCGCCGCCACCGCACTCGCCTGGCGCACGCAGCGCAGCGACATCACGCTGTTCAACACCGAAGGCGAGCTGAAGTTCGGCCTGGGCTACCCCGAAGGCCAGGGCCGCAGCATCCCGCCCGAGGGCATCCACGCGTGGATCGACCGCGCCCGCGCCGAGGGCTCCATCGGCGTGATCATGCGGGTCAACAGCGCCAGCGACGAAGCGGAACTGGCCATGCTGCCCAGCGACGCCATCAGCTACCGGCAGAACCACCTGGTGGTCCTGCTGATTCCGCAGGCCGCGCCATGACCGCCCTGCTGCTGGCCGGCGTCTGCCTGCTCACCTGCCTGGGCCAACTGGCGCAGAAATTCGCCGTGGAAAGCTGGCGCGATGGGCCCTCGAGCCTGACAGCGAAGCTCTTCTCGCCCTGGCTGATCCTGGCCGTCGCCTGCCTGGGCGCCGGCCTGCTGCTCTGGCTGCTGGTCCTGCAACGCCTGGAAGTCGGCGTCGCGTACCCGATGCTGAGCCTGAACTTCGTGCTGGTGACGCTGCTGGCGAGCCGCCTATTCGGCGAGCGCATCGACGGCCGCCACTGGTTCGGTGTGGCCCTGATCGTCGGCGGCGTCGCCCTGCTGGGGATGCACTCGTGAAGCGCGGCATCGCTTTCGCCCTGGGCAGCGTGCTGCTGGTGAGCAGTGCACAGCTGGGCATGCGCTGGAGCATGTCGCGGCTGCCCTCGCACTGGCCATTCGACCTGGCGCAACTCGACATCGCCGCACTTCTGGTGCTGGCCGGGGCGGTGCTCGCCTACGCGCTGTCGATGCTCTGCTGGCTGCTTGCCCTGAAACACCTGCCGCTGAGCCGCGCTTACTCGCTGCTGAGCCTGAGCTACGCCTTCGTCTACCTCGGCGCTGCCGTGCTGCCGGGCCTCGGCGAGCCGATGAGCCTGCCGCGCACCCTGGGCGTAGCCCTGGTAATTGCCGGCGTGATCGCGATCAACGCGCCACGCCGACCTGACAGAACAACCGTCATCAAACCCAGCGACGCTCGCTCCGAGCACGCGCAGTTCGACTGACCTCAATCCCGCTTCAAGTCCCTTTTCGGGAGAGCAGACCATGAAAATCAGCGTATTCGGAATCGGTTATGTAGGCCTGGTGCAGGCCGCGGTCATGGCCGAAGTAGGCCACGACGTCCTGTGCATGGACATCGACGAGGACAAGATCGCCAAGCTCAAGCGCGGCCAGATCAGCATCTTCGAACCGGGCCTGGCCGAGCTGGTGAGGGACAACCTGGAAGCCGGACGCCTGCGCTTCACCAGCGACGTCGCCGAGACAGCCGCCCATGGCCGCGTGCAGTTCATCGCCGTTGGCACCCCGCCGCTGCCCGATGGCTCGGCCGACCTGCGTGCCGTGCTGGCCGTGGCCGAAGGCATCGCCCGTCACCGCACCCAGCCAGTGATCATCGTCGAGAAATCCACCGTGCCGGTGGGCACCGGTGATCGCGTGAAGGCCAAGGTACTCGCGGTGCTCGCCGAAGAAGGCCGCAGCCTGGACTTCGAGATCGTCTCCAACCCCGAGTTCCTCAAGGAAGGCTCGGCGCTGGCCGACTGCCGCAAACCCGACCGCATCGTCATCGGCAGCGAAAGCCCCGAGGTGCTGGATGTGATGCGCGAGATCTACGAGCCGTTCAACCGCAACCACGACCGCATCCTGACCATGAACCTGCGCAGCGCGGAACTGACCAAGTACGCCGCCAACTGCATGCTCGCCACCAAGATCAGCTTCATCAACCAGATCGCTGAGCTGGCCGAGCACCTGGGCGCCGACATCGAAGCCGTGCGCCAGGGCATGGGCGCCGACCCGCGCATCGGCTACCACTTCATCTATCCCGGCTGCGGCTATGGCGGCTCGTGCTTCCCCAAGGACGTCCAGGCGCTGATCCAGAGTGCCGAGGAAGCCCACTGTTCCAGCGACCTGCTGCGCGCCGTGGAAGCGGTCAACCAGCGGCAGAAGAGCAAGCTGTTCGAACGCATCCACAGCTACTACGGCGGCAAGCTCAAGGGCCGCACCTTCGCGCTCTGGGGCCTGTCGTTCAAGCCCAACACCGACGACATGCGCGACGCCCCCAGCCGCACCCTGATGGAAGCCCTGTGGGCCGCCGGCGCCAAGGTCCGCGCCTTCGACCCCGAGGCCATGCCCGAGGCGCAGCGCCTGTACGGCCACGATGAACGCCTGACCCTGATGGGCACCCCGGAAGCCACCCTCGGCGGCGCCGATGCCCTGGTGATCTGCACCGAGTGGCGGCAGTTCAAGGCGCCGGACTTCGAACTGGTGGCCAGCCGCCTGAAATCCCCGCTGATCTTCGACGGCCGCAACCTGTTCGACCCCGAGCGCTTGGCGCGCTACGGCTTCGAATACTTCCCCATGGGCCGCGGCGACTCGCACCGCCTGCCGGTTCCGGCGCAGGTCGTCGAACAACGCACGCGGCGCACGGCCTGAAGAGCATTCGCGAGCAAGCTCGTTCCTACACGAGGGACATGGCTCTTCGTAGGAGCGAGCTTGCTCGCGAACTCACCCACGCCGACCAGGCCAGGATGCTCAACCCCGCCCCGGCGCCTGCTCGCCCATCACCATCATCGGCGCAGCCTCACTGCGCTTGAGCAGCGCATAGAGCACCCCGGTCACCACGCTGCCGATGGCAATCGCCAGCAGGTAAAGCAGCGCGTGGTTCATCGCGTTGGGGATCAGCAGCACGAACAGCCCGCCATGGGGCGCCAGCAGCTTGCAGCCGAACAGCATCGACAGCGCGCCGGTCAGCGCACCTCCGGCGATACTTGCCGGGATCACCCGCAGCGGGTCCTTGGCCGCGAAGGGAATCGCGCCCTCGGAGATGAAGCACAGCCCCAGCACCAGCGCGGCCTTGCCGGCCTCGCGCTCGCTCTGGGCAAACTTGCGCCGCGCCAGCAGCGTGGCGATGCCCATGCCGATCGGCGGGACCATGCCACCGGCCATCACCGCCGCCATCGGCGCATAGCTCTGCGAGGCGAGCAGGCCGACCGAGAAGGCGTACGCGGCCTTGTTGATCGGCCCGCCCAGGTCCACGCACATCATCCCGCCCAGCAATAGCCCGAGCAGGATGGCGTTGGTGGTACCCATGCCGGCGAGGAAATCGGTCAGCGCGCTCATCATCGCCGCCACTGGCGAACCCACCACATAGATCATCACCAGCCCGGTGAACAGGCTGGCCAGCAGCGGGATGATCAGGATCGGCTTGAGCGCCGCGACACTGGCCGGTAGCGGAACCCACTGGGCAATCGCGCGCGCCGAGTAGCCGGCGAGCAAGCCGGCGACAATGCCGCCAAGGAAGCCTGCCCCCAGCGTGCTCGCCAACAGCCCGCCGATCATCCCCGGCGCCAGCCCGGGGCGATCGGCGATGGACCAGGCGATGTAGCCGGCGAGCATCGGCACCATCAGCTTGAACGCCGCGTCGCCGCCGATCTGCATCAGCGCCGCCGCCAGGGTGCCTTGTTGCTTGAACGCCTCGATACCGAAGACGAAGGACAAGGCGATCAGCAGCCCGCCCGCCACCACCATCGGCAGCATGAAGGACACGCCGGTGAGCAAGTGCTTGTAGACGCCGCGCGCTTCGTTCTTCGCCGGCGCCGCACTGTTGCCGGCAGACGCGGCGGACTCCGTCGTCGCCTCCTGCAGCGCGCGCTCGATGGTCGCCTGGGGCTGCTTCAACGCCACACCCGTGCCGCAACGGAAGATGCGCTTGCCGGCAAAACGCTCGGGATTGACCTCGATATCCGCCGCCAGCAGGACCACGTCAGCAGCAGCGATTTCTTCCGCGCTCAGCGGATTGCGTGCGCCCACCGAGCCCTGGGTTTCCACCCGCAGCTCGACGCCCATCTGCTGTGCCGCCTGCTGCAGCGCCTCGGCGGCCATGAAGGTGTGCGCCACGCCAGTCGGGCAGGCAGTCACCGCGACGACCTTCGCCACGCGTTCCGTTTCGGCAGGCACTGGCGAGGCCTCGCCCGGCTGCCAGACGGGTGCTTCCGCCGCCGCGCGCTGAAGGAAACCGGCCGGGTCGGCCAACGCCTCGGCCGGGCGCGCCTGCACCAGGCGTTTGCCGGCGAAGCGCGAGAGGTCCAGCGGCTGCGCGCTGACCACCAGCACCCAGTCGGCCGCGGCAATCTGTCCTTCGCTCAACTGGCGTTCCGGATGCTGCGGGTCGCGTTGTTCGACACACACCGACCAGCCCAGGCGCTCGGCCGCCGCCCGCAGCAGGCGGGCGCTGAGCACGCTGGAAATCTGGCCGTTGGGGCAGGCCGTGATCAGGGCAAGGTTCATCGTCATACCTCTTGTTGTTCTATCGCTCAGGGCTGGCACGGGGCCAACGCCTGAACCTGCACCGCGTCCTCGATGCGCTTGAGCCGCTGCGCGTCGCCGATGCCGAACTGGATCTGGGTGACCGCCAGTGCCGCCACCGCCGTGGCCTGGCGCAGCACACGTTCGGGCGGCCAACCGGCGAGCAAGCCATGGACCATGCCGGCCAGCAGGGAATCGCCTGCGCCCACCGTGCTGGCGACTTCCACCCTGGGCGGCACCGCTTGCCAGACACCCTGCGGACCGAACCAGCGCACGCCCTCGGCGCCCTGGGAAAGCACCACCTGCTCGATACCGCGCGCGCGCAATGATTCGACCTGCGCGCCCAACTCCTCAGCGCTGCCAGCAGGTTTTCCGCATGCATCGCCGAGCTCCTGGTCGTTGGGTTTGATCAGCCAGGGAGCGGCGTCCACCCCGGTGCGCAGCGCGGCACCGCTGCAATCGAAGGCGACTTTCAGGCCATGGCCCTGCAGCCGCAGCAACAGCTCGCGCAACCACTGCGGATCGATGCCGCGCGGCAGGCTGCCGGCGACCACGGCAATGTCGAAATCGGCAGCGATCAGGTCGAGGCGGTCGAGCAGCGCATCCTGCTGGGCGCTACTGACTTCCGGGCCCGGACCGTTGATGTCGGTGATCCGCCCGGTGCCTTCGGCGATCTTGATATTCCGCCGCGTTTCACCCGGCACGCGGACAAAGGCATCGACGAAACCACGGCGACGGAACAACGCCTCGAAGGGCAACGCATTGTCCGCACCGAGGAAACCGGCAACGGTCAGCGAATGCCCCAGGTCGGCCAGCACCTGGGCAACGTTGAGACCCTTGCCGGCGGCCTGGCTGAGTGCCGACTCACTGCGGTTCACCTCGCCGGGCGCAAGCGTCGGCAGGCGCACGGTGAGGTCCAGCGCGGGGTTCAGGGTCAGCGTGAGAATACGGGCCATCAGTGCACCTCCGGCAGTGCCAGGGCGACGCTCTGGCGCACGTCCGCTGCCGAGCACAGGGCCAATGCCGCGCGAGCCAGCTCGCGGGATGTCGGCAGGTCCAGCTCGCGCACCCGCGCCTTGACCAGCGGGATGCTGCGCGCCGAAACGCTCAGTTCGTCCACTCCCAGCCCGACAAGCAAGGGCACCGCCAGCGGGTCGGCGGCCAGCTCGCCGCACACGCCCACCCACTTGCCGTGGGCATGGGCGGCGCGCACGGTCATGTCGATCAGTTGCAGCACGGCCGGGTGCAGGCCGTCAGCTTGCGCGGACAGACTCGGATGGCCACGGTCGATGGCCAGGGCGTACTGGGTCAGGTCGTTGGTGCCGACGCTGAAGAAGTCCACCTCGCGCGCCAGCACCGGTGCCAGCAGCGCGGCGGACGGCACCTCGACCATGATGCCGAGTTGCAGATCGTGCTCGCCGCCCAGCTCCGCGCAGAGTTCGAGGGTGAGGTCGCGGGCCTGCCGCCACTCCTCCACCTGCCCGACCATGGGGAACATGATGCGCAGCGGGCGGCCAGCGGCGGCACAGAGCAACGCTCGCAGCTGGGTGCGGAAAATCTGTGGGCGTTGCAACGTCAGGCGCACGCCACGAATGCCCAGGTAGGGGTTGGTTTCCTCGGGGATCGGCCAATACGGCAGCGGCTTGTCACCGCCCACATCGAGGGTACGCGCCACCAGCGGGCGGCCTTCGAGGGCATCGAGCACACGGCGGTATTCGATCTCCTGGGTTGCCTGGTCGGGCGCCTGGGGGTTGTCCATGAAGACGAACTCGGTACGCAGCAGACCCACGCCCTCCGCGCCCAGCTCCACGGCTTTCGCCGCGCCGGCGGTGTCGCCAAGGTTGGCGCAGACTTCCACGGCATGGCCATCGCGAGTCACCGCCGGCTCATGACGGCGCGCCTCGGCCTGCGTGGCGCGACGCTGGCGCAGGTCGCGCTGGGTTTCGGCGGCGTGCAACGCTTGCACATCGGGGGCGACCGTCATCTGGCCTTTCTCGCCATCCAGCAGCAACGCCGTGCCGGACTCCAGCGCCAGCACGCTTTCCCCGGCGCCCACCAGCGCGGGAATGCCGAGCGCACGGGCGATGATCGCGCTGTGCGAAGTGGCGCCACCGCGCGCCGTGACGATACCCGCCACGCGTTCCGGATCGAGCCGCGCCACGTCCGAGGGGCCGACTTCGTCCATCACCAGGATGTAGGGCTCGCTCGGCTCCAGCGCACTCTCGACGCCACACAGGCGCGCCAGCACGCGCCGGCCAACGTCGCGCAGGTCCGCCGCGCGCTCAGCCAGCAGCGCGTCGCGCAGGGCCTCCTGCTCGCCGGCCACCCGTTCGATCACCTGGCTCCAGGCCGCTTCGGCGCTGGCGCCTTCGGCCAGGCGCGCCTGCACCTCGTCGAGCAACTCGGGGTCGTCCAGCAGTGCCTGGTGAGTGACGAAGATGTCGCGAATTTCCTTGACCTGGCTGCGCCCCACCAGCGCTCCGATTTCCCCGCTGATGGCCATACGCGCCTCATCGAGGCGCTGGCGCTCGACGTCCGCCGACTCGCCGCGCACGGCGAACTCGAAGGCACGAGCGACCTGCACGTACGCAGGGCCGTGGGCAATGCCCGGCGATGCGGCAATGGCCTGCAACTGCGCGCCCGCTTCGGGAGCCCGCACGGCCTGCAATTCCTGCTCGTCCTGTTGCACGCTGTCGACGATCAACTCGAAGGTTTCCGGCAGCGGCTCGACTTCCTCGCCCAGGCCCTGCTCCACGGCCGCGCGAACGGCAGCCAGTGCGGCCTCGGCGATTTCCGGCTCGGCGAAGAACTCCAGCACCTGCCCACGCCGCGCGCCAAGGGTGAGCAGTTTACTCAGGCTGCGGATGGAAACCGGGGCGCTGTCGCCCTCGGCGATGCGCACGCGAATTTCGCCGCTGTAGTCCCGCGCCAGCAGCATCAGCACCTGCGCCGGGCGCGCGTGCAGGCCATGCGGGTTGGCCAGCGGCACCCGGATGCTCGGCCAATCCACCGGCAGTTCACCGCCCAGGGCTTCCAGCACCGCACGTACGGAGGTGGCGCTGGCCAGCTCGCCGGCACGGCCATCCACCAGCAGGTCGCACAGGCGCGCGAACACCGCCCCGTGCGCGTCGTCCTGGCGAGCCAGGCAGAACAGGCCACGCACCGGCTGGCCGGCGTGGCTCAGCTCGCGCGCGGGGGTAACGAAGACGAGGCCCGGACGAGTGACGCATTGCTCGCTGTCCTGCCACCAGAGCCCCGCGCCCAACGGCAGGGCCTCCTGGTCATGCAGCGCGGCAGCGAAGCCGGGAACCACGCAGCCGGCCTTCTTCAAACGCCGCGCACCGACCAGCGCCAGTTCGTCGAAGTCTTCGGCAGCGACGCCAAGCCCTACCAGATGCTCGTCGAACAGCAACGGCTGAGGCGCGCCACGTTGCAGCAGCTGCAGCAGGTCCTCGGGTTTTTCCGCTGCACGCAAGGCCGGGCCTACTTCACCATCGCCCAGCGCACGGGTAAGCAGTTGCAGCAGGCGCAGGTGCTCATCGGACTTGGCCGCAATGGCGATGGCCAGGTGCACGGTCTGCCCGTCGCCCCAGGCGACCCCCTCGGGGAAGTGCATCAGGCGCACGCCGGTGCGCTGCACCAGGTGACGCGTTTCCGGCGTGCCGTGGGGAATGGCGATACCCTGCCCGAGATAGGTGGAGCCTTGCGCTTCACGGGCCTGAAGACCCGCCAGGTAGCCTTCGGCAACCAGGCCATCGTCTTCGAGGGCAGAGCCGAGCATGGCCAGGGCGGCCTGCTTGTCGGCAGCGCGCTGGCCCATGCGGACCTGCTGCGCGTTGAATTCGAGCATCGCGTTCTCCTCACCGGCGTTCGCGCGTGCCGGCGCTGGGGCGGTTATCCGCTTGTACGGTGATCAGCTTAGAGGCTGCGGGGCAGGAACAGGGTTCAGGCAATACTGCGCGCGCAATGCTGAATCGTTTCACCTATTGAGACTGGCACGTTACTCGATAATGCGTGATCCTTGAAGCCCCCAATTGTCGGCAGCATCCCGCGTTGAAACTCAGTGATATCGCCCGCCTGGCCGGTGTTTCGGTCACCACCGCCAGCTACGTGATCAATGGCAAGGCCGTCCAGCGCCGCATCAGCGCCGCCACGGTGGAGCGCGTGCGCGCGGTGATCGAGGAGCACGGCTACCACCCGGACCAGCAGGCGGCCAGCCTGCGGCGCGGGCAGACCCGCACCCTGGGCTTTGTCCTGCCGGACCTGGAGAACCCCAGCTACGCCAAGCTCGCCAAATTGCTCGAGCAAGGCGCGCGAGCGCGCGGCTACCAGCTGCTGATCGCCTGTTCCGACGACGAACCGGACACCGAGCGCCAGGTGCTCAACCTGTTCCGCGCACGCCGCTGCGACGCACTGATCGTCGCCAGTTGCCTGCCCGTCGGCGACGAAAGCCACGCCCGCCTGCAGGCTGACGGCGTACCGATCATCGCGGTGGATCGCCAACTCGACCCGCAGCGCTTCTGCTCGGTGGTCAGCGACGACCGCGACGCCAGCCACCGCCTCACCGCCAGCCTGCTGAGGCCCGCGCCCCGCAGTATCGCCCTGCTTGGCGCGCGGCCGGAGCTGATCATTTCCCAGGAACGCGCCGCCGGCTTCCGCAGCGCTCTGCGCGATTACCAGGGCCAGGTGCTGGTCGAGCACGGCGAGACCTTCAGCCGTCCGTGTGGCCGGCGTCTGATGGAGGAGCTGCTGGCCGGCCAGGGGCAGTTGCCCGACGCGCTGATCACCACCTCCTACGTGCTGCTCGAAGGCGTGTTCGACGTGCTCCAGGCGCTGCCCAGCGGCTGGCCGGCGAACCTGCGCATTGCCACCTTCGGCGATACCCAGTTGCTGGACTTCGTTCCGCTGAAGGTCAACGCGATTTCCCAGCAGCACGCGCTGATCGCCGAGCGCGCGCTGGACCTGGCGCTGGCCGCCATCGAACAGAACAGCTACACGCCCGGCGTGCACCCGATCCCGCGCAACCTCAAGCTGCGCACGGAGTGAGCCGATGCGCCTGATCGACACCCACAACCACCTCGACTGCCCGGACTTCGAGCAGGACCGCGCCGCCGTGCTGCAACGCAGCCGCGAGCTGGGCGTGGAACGGCAGGTGCTGCTGGGGGTGTTCCGCGAGAACTGGGAGGACGTCTGGGCGCTGGTGGACAGCGAGCCAGACCTCTACGCCGCCCTGGGCCTGCACCCGATCTATCTGGCGCGGCACAAGCCGGAACACCTTGCTGCGCTGCGCGAGTGGCTGCAGCGTCTGGCCGGCCACCCGAAGCTCTGCGCGGTGGGCGAGATCGGCCTGGACTATTACCTGGAAGACCTCGACCGCGAGGGCCAGCAGGCCATCTTCGAGGAGCAGTTGCGCATTGCCATCGACTTCGAGCTGCCGGTGCTGCTGCACGTGCGCCGCGCCCATGCGGCGATGATCGCCACGCTCAAGCGTTACAAGCCCGGGCGCCAGGGCATCGTCCACGCCTTCGCCGGCAGCCGCGAGGAAGCCCGCGAATACCTCAAGCTGGGCTTCCGCCTGGGCCTGGGCGGCGCGCCGACCTGGCCGCAGGCCAACCGCCTGCGCAAGGTGGTGCCGGAGATACCGCTGGAGTCCATCGTGCTGGAGACCGACTCGCCGGACATGGCGCCGTCGATGTATCCCGGCGTACGCAACAGCCCGGAACATCTGCCGGATATCTGCGTGGCGCTGGCAGAGTTGAAGGGCATCAGCCCGGAAGAACTGGCCAGCGCCAGCACGCGCAATGCGATGGAGTTGTTCGGCTGGAGTTGAGCGGTTGCTCTTCGTAGGAGCGAGGGGGACGCCCAGTTCTTGCTCGCGAACCGCACGACGATGGAGTGACCTGCCGAATCTGTTCGCGAGCAAGCTCGCTCCTACAGGCCAATAGCGAATTCACCGACAAACCGATGCCCGTGAGATGGGGTGCATCCGTGCGACCCACGGACATCGGTCTGCTGGCGAAAACCCTTTAGCGAGACGGACCGCTGCGCCTGCCTCGCACAACCCGGGATCAGACGCGGAACGCGCCGATCAGCCGCTTGAGCTCCACCACCTGCCCGGCCAGTTCGCGGCTGGCGCGCTCGGTCTCGCTGGCACCTTCGGAGGTGCGCTCGCCGGCCTGGTTGATCTCGACGATGTTCTGGTCGATGTCGTGGGCCACGGCGGTCTGCTGCTCGGCCGCGGCGGCGATCTGCTGGTTCTGGTCGACGATGGCGCCGACCGCGCTGAGGATATTCTCCAGCGCCTGCTGCACCTGGGCCGACTGGCTGACAGTGCCATCGGCGGTCTGGTGGCTGCTGCCCATGGCCTTCACGGCGGCGCCCACGCCGTTCTGCAGGCGGGCGATCATCTGCTCGATCTCTTCGGTGGACTGCTGGGTGCGCTTGGCCAGGGTACGCACCTCATCGGCGACCACGGCGAAGCCCCGGCCCTGCTCACCAGCACGCGCCGCCTCGATGGCTGCGTTGAGCGCCAGCAGGTTGGTCTGCTCGGCAATGCCCTTGATCACGTCCAGCACACGGCTGATCGAAGCGCTGTCGGCGGCCAGCTGGTTGATCACCGCCACCGACTCGTCGATCTCGCCAGCCAGGCGCTGGATGCTGCCCACCTGGGATGCCACCAGGGCGCGGCCGCTGGTGGTTTCCTGGTTCACGTTGTGGGCGCTGCCCACCGCCACGGCGGCGCTGCGCGCGACCTCCTGGGCGGTTGCGGCCATCTGGTTCATGGCCGTGGCGACCTGCTCGATCTGGTTGCGCTGGCCGGCTACCGCCTGGTTGCTCTCGGCGGAAACCGACTCCACGCGCACGGTCTGCCGCTCCACTTCGCTGACCGTGCGGCCGACCTGCTCGATCAGGTCGTGGATCTTCGACACGGTCTGGTTGAAGGCATCGCCCAGCTCGCCCAGCTCGTCGCGACTCTGGGCCTGGAAGTTGACGGTCATGTCGCCGGCGGCGACGCGCTCCATCATTTTGCCCAGGCTCTTGAGGGTGGTGCGGGTGGAGACGTAGAAGCCGCCGTAGAGGTAGACGATGGAAACGAACACCACCAGCAGCGCCACCACCAGCAGCACCATCTGCCGCTGCTTGCTGGCCAGGCGGGCCTGCAACTGGCCGTCGAAGAACTGCAGGACATGGTCGTCCAGGCGATAGGTCTGCTCGATCGCCTTGCTGACCTGTTCGTAGAAATCGAGCCAGGGCGTGTCGAGGGTGTCGGCCATCACCACCTTGTCCTCGAACAGCTTACCCATGGCCTTGATCGTTTCGCGGCTGGCCTGGGCATCGGCGGCCAGCGTGCTCTGCGCTGCAGCGCTGGCGCCCAGCGCTTCCTGCAGCTTGAGCCCGTATTCGGCGTGGAGCTTCTCCAGCTCCTGCAGCAGGTCATCGAGCTTGCTGCTGGTGGAGGAATTCAGGAAGCCCTGGCCCAGCGCGCTGGCCCCCATGGTGCGGCCCTGGCTGAGGGTCTCGGTCACCTGCGGAGTGCCGGAGGTGATCAGTTCGGCCAACTGGCGCAGGTCGCGGGCGTCGTCCTGGCTCAGGCCAGCCTGGGACACCAGCAGTTTGTTGAAGACCTGCACTTCGCTGAGCAGGCGCGCCGCCATGGCCGACTTGCTCTGCAGCGAGCCCTCGGCGTCAACGCCCTTCAGGCTGGCAAGCAACTCATCGCGCTTGGTGTTGAACTCGGTGATCTGCTCGGCGTCCTGGGTGACCGGTTGCAGCGCTTGGATCTGCGCCTGCAGGTCCTTGTGCAACTGGCTGATGCGCGAGTCGATGCCGGAGGATTTGTTCGACTGGCCGAGCACACCATTGATCTGCAACAGGTCGTTGTAGGACTCGAGGTGGCGGCGCACCTGCAGCCCGTTGCCGATCAACTGGAGGCTTTCCAGTTCGGCACGGGTACTGACGAACTGCCGGTAGGAGTCGCGCACCAGGTAGAAGTTGGTAATCAGCATCGGCAGGAAAAACAGCACACTGATCAGGCTGAACTTCATGCCGAAGCTCAGACGGTTCATCAGCGCGATGGCCGGATAGAGCACGGTCCTCACGAAAGACGTCTCCTGTTCCCGTTATTGTTATGTTGCTTGTCGGGGATGGTGCGGCGCGCCCCTGGACGGGTTGTCGCCACGTGCGCTCATCGGCGCGGCCGCTGTCGTACAGCGACCGTCATCTCGCGCTTTGGAATCGATGTGTACCTGATATCGGCGGGGAGTTCTGTAACTTAAGGTTAAAATGCCATCATCGGACCGGCGGCAACCGGCCCGATTCGCGAGCTCAGAGCAGCAATGCCCAGATGGCGAAGACCGCGTACCAGAGCACGGCGGAGCGCACCAGCAGCTGCCATAGCGCATCCAGGCTGGCAACGCCCTTGGCGCCCAGGCCGCCCTCGTTGAAGTCTTCGGCCACGTACCCGGCGCGCGCCAGCAGACGAGCGGCGGGTACATCCCAGGCCAGCAGGTCATGCAACAGCGTACGGGTCACCGCGACGAAGTTGCCGACCAGCGCGAAACTCAGCACGAGTGCCCGCGCCGGCAGCCAGTCGAAGGCATGGCGCAACTGTGCGGCGCGCTCGCGCAGCACCGGCTGGCGCCCCTGCTCGGCGGCAATGGCGAGCAGCCGGTAGGCCAGCGCGGCCACCGGGCCGAGCAGCGCGTACCAGAAGATCACCGCAAAGAAGGCCTGGTAGGCCTCCCAGACCAATGTGCCCTGCACCACGGCGAACAGATCGTCGTCACCATCGGCCTGGACCTGCACGCCCAGGTCACGCTCGGCGACGTGGTAGGCGGCCTGGGCATCTTCACGGCGCCAGGCATCGCGGAACGGCCCGATGGCACGCAGCACATCGCCGCGCCCCAGGCTCCAGACCACCACCAGCAGTTGTACCGGAAGCGCCAGCAGGCCGTAGGCCACCGGCTCCAGAATGGTCAGCAGCAGCGCCAGCAACAGCAGCGGCGGCAGGATGGCCACCAGCAGGCCGAGCCAGGGCTGCGCCACCAGCGACTTCACGCCACCCACGGTATCCAGCCAGCCGAGCCACCAGCCATCACGCTGTACCCGCGCACGCCAGCTGGAAAATTTCTCGACCAACAGGACCAGCAACAGCACCAGGAAACTCATGTCGACTCCTTCTTCACAGCCGCGCCGATATCGGTGAGATAGCGCGTCCAGTCGAATGCCTCGCCGGGGTCGGTCTTGCGCTCCGGCGCGATGTCGCAATGCCCCTGGATGCGCTCCGCCGTGATCGCGGGATAAACCTTGCGCAGCTGCCGCGTCAGCTCGGCGAGCACTTCGTACTGACGGTCGCTGTAGGGCTCGATGTCGGTGCCTTCCAGCTCGATGCCGATGGAGAAATCGTTGCAGTTCTCCCGCCCATCGAACCTGGACACGCCGGCATGCCAGGCGCGCGAGTTGCAGGAAACGAACTGGAACAGCGAGCCGTCGCGCTCGATGAGGAAGTGGGCGGACACCGTCAGGCTGCAGATGCTGGCGAAGTACGGATGCTCGTCGGCAGCGAGGCGGTTCTGGAAGAACTCCTGCACCTTGCAGGTACCGAACTGGCCGGGCGGCAGGCTGATGTTGTGGATGACCAGCAGCGAGACTTCCTCGCCATCGGGGCGGGCATTGAAGTTCGGCGAAGGGCAGCGCTGGGCGTCTAGGCACCAGCCGGATTCGGGGTCGATCTGCATGGAGACTCCTTGGCAGAGCCCCACTCTAAAGCAGGCGACGGGGGAAATGCACCCGCTGGCGCGCAGCCAGCGGGCTCAGGCGTTCTTCAGGCGGCGCAGGTTGCCGATCACCGATTCCAGGGCGCGGTCGAACAGCAGTGCATCGTCGAGCAGGCGCACGGCGTTGCGACGGAACTCGACCGCCAGGCTCATGCGGGTCTTTTCCAGCACCTTCATGCCGGTGCGGTTGACGAAGATGTAGCGACCGCTCGGGCGGATCACCGCTGCCAGCTTGCAGCGCAGCTTGTGCTCTTCGTCTTCCTGGATTTCCACCCAGCTACCGACACGCAGGTCGTCGACCTTGCGCAGCGACTCGTCGTCATCAGCGAAGGCCTCTTCGGGCTCCACCACGCGGGCAGGTTCCGGCGAAGCGAGGACGATTTCCTCGACCACCGCGACCATGGCCGGCTGCGCAACAGCGGGAGCGGCGGCTGCCGGAGCATCCAGCGGATCGTCCAGCAGCGGCAGGTCGTCTTCCAGGTCAAGCAGCGGAGCTTCCTCGACCTGTTTGTAGCGCTGGAAGGCCTGCACGTGCAGCCCTTCCAGGCGGCTGAAGAATTCGCCCGTGGAGAACGGATCGAAGGCAGCCGAAGCCAGCCCTTCACGCAGCGACTTGAGCAACTGCGGCACCATCTCCAGCAGGCGCAGACGGGAATCCGGGTCTTCGTGGGGCTCCACGCTCCAGATCAGGTCGTCCATGGTCGCCAGCGCACCTTCCCACTCGGAGGAATGGGTGCCGTGCTTCAGGCAGGTGAGCAGCAGGACCTGGCTCCAGGCCTCCTGCAACAGGCGCACCACCACTTCGGGCAGGGTGCGGCCAAGCAGGCGCTCATTGAGTACGCCTTCCACGTCCTGGCGGGCCAGATCGGCGCGGGCGCGGCCTTCCTCGGCATCGCGGGTGCGCTGCTCCAGCAGGTCGCTGCGACGGCGCTCGTCGCCGGTGAAGGCGATGAACTCGTCGAGCAGCTCGGAGAAGATCGCCGGGTCGTCGACGAAATCGTTCAGCAGACGCATCACCACCTGCTCGATCTTCTGGTACAGGTGGTCGCGCTGGCCGTCGGAGTGCTCGGCCCAGCCCAGGGCGGCGGAGGCGATCTCGTTGAGCAGGCGGCGCGCCGGGTGGCTGCCGCGGTTGAAGAAGGTCTTGTCGAGCACCGCGACCTTGAGCATCGGGATCTGCATGCGGCCGATCAGGGCCTTGAGCGAATCCGGCAGGGTGCGGTCGTCGAGGATGAATTCGAAGAGCATGGAGACGAGGTTGATGACGTCCTCGTCCACCTGGCCGACCACACGGGAACGGCCGCTCTTGCTGCTGACGCGGGTCAGCAGGTGGTCTAGGTGCTGGCGCACATCGATCTCATCGATGCTCTGCGCCGGCAGGTGCGACTGCAGGTGGGACAGCAGGCGCATCAGGTCGTTGCTGGAAATCGGTACCGCATCGGCAGGCATCGGGCGCGCCGGGGCTGCGCTGCCGCGCACCTGCGAGAGCAGGTCGCGCAGGGCCGCGAAGGCCGCTTGGCTGTCGGCGTCCATGTACTGGCCAGCGCCTGCTTGCTCGCCCGCCTCGGCGGCACCAGCGGCGGCCGGAGCGGCGCCCTGGCTGCTGGGTACCGTACGTTGCGGCGGACGACGCAGCGGAACGGACTTGAGCTCCGGCAGCACGTTCAGGGCGATCAGCGTCTGGTTGGCTTCCGCGTACAGGTGCTCGGCATCGGCCAGCACGTACTTCTCGAAGAGCTTGAGGATGATCAGCTTGACCTTGATCTCCACACCCAGGCCGCGACAGGCCTCTAGGAAGGCCTCGCAGAGCTGGCGCGGGCCGAGCGGGTTGCTCTTGTCCTCGACCTTCTTGCTGACCAAGGTATTGAATCGGGTGGTGAGGTGAGTGAGGGCGACGCCGTCGCGGCTCATCACCTTGGCGACCATGGCATCCAGGGCGACGGACTCTTCCAGCTCGTCGTTCTGCACCAGGGTGAGATTCTCGTAGGAAACCGTATCCAGCACCGGCGCGCGGCCGATTTCATACTGGTTCAGGTTGGCAAAGCTTTCGAAGACCTTCTGCAGGAAGCCACGCTCGATACCCTTGCGCTTCAGGCGCAGGTCACGCATGGCTTCGAAGTAGGCGCTCTGTTCGGCGTTGTTGGCGGCGCGATCGGCCATCTCGAACAGGGTATCGTCGGCGTTGTCGAACAGAGCCTGCATGGCATGACGCAACTGGACGGCGACCTTGTCGCGGACAGCGACGAGCCCCGCCGGAACGCGTCCAGCGAACGAAGTCTGCGAGGATTCCGTGGCCGGCTTGTTCAGCGGCACTACGTTCGCGTCGTTCTGCATCGCAAGTCTCCTGCCGTCAGACCTGGCTGGCGGCACCAACAGTCATCGAAGCGTCATCCATAACGTCAATTTAGTGGCGTCAAAAAGCGGAAAGGTTCAACGTCATTATAGGGAAGCTTCTTACACAACCAAGAGACATTTCACGCATTCTTGAAGAAATTCACAGAGCAGTAGGCACCGTCCGTCCGACAGATCACGCGATAAGACAAAAAATGGCACTCCCTGCACGTCACGCGCCGCCGCCCGTATAATCGCGACACTGCGAACAGGAGCCTTGCATGCCGAACCTCACCCTCGCCGAGCTTTCCGGGGAAATCCAGGCCAACGTCCGTGCCGCCCTGGCCGAAGACGTCGGTAGCGGCGACATCACCGCCCAACTGATTCCCGCCGAGCGCGCCGCCAGCGCCCGCATCATCACCCGCGAGAACGCCACCCTCGCCGGCACCGCCTGGGTCGACGAGGTATTCCGCCAGGTCGATCCGCGCGTGCAGGTGAAATGGCAGGTCAGCGATGGCGAGCAGGTCAGTGCCGACCAGACCCTGTTCACCCTGGAAGGCCCCGCCCGCGCCCTGCTCACCGGCGAGCGCAGCGCCCTGAACTTCCTCCAGCTGCTCTCCGGCACCGCAACCCGCGCTCACCACTACGCCAACCTGGTGGACGGCACCGGCGTGAAGCTGCTCGATACCCGCAAGACCCTGCCCGGCCTGCGCCTGGCGCAGAAGTACGCGATCACCTGCGGCGGTTGCCATAACCATCGTATCGGCCTGTACGACGCCTTCCTGATCAAGGAAAACCACATTGCCGCCTGTGGCGGTATCGCCCAGGCCATCGCCGCCGCCCAGCGGATCGCCCCGGGCAAGCCGGTGGAAATCGAAGTGGAAGACCTGGACGAGCTGCGCCAGGCCCTGGACGCCGGCGCCGACATCGTCATGCTCGACGAGCTGAGCCTGGACGACATGCGTACCGCCGTCGCCCTCACCGCCGGCCGCGCCAAGCTGGAAGCCTCCGGCGGCATCACCGAGAGCACCCTGCGCACCATCGCCGAGACCGGCGTGGACTACATCTCCATCGGTACCCTGACCAAGGACGTCAAGGCCCTGGACCTGTCGATGCGCCTGAGCTAGTAATCGCCCCGGCAGGCGCGCCTGCCCTCGCCTACGCTTCCAGCCAAGCGCCTGAATTTACCTAGGCGCTTTCCTACAGCTGGCGAAAGGAGGCACTGGCGCAATGGCGGGCAAGATTCTGCTGACCGGGGGCTGCGGCTATATCGGCTCCCATATCTGTCTGGAACTGATCGAACAGGGTTATCGGCCCGTTGTGCTCGACAACCTGAGCAACAGCTCGCCCATCCCGCTACAGCGCATCGAGCAGCTCACCGGACAAAGCATTCCCTTCGTCAGGGGAGACGTCCGCGACGAGGCCACTCTCGACCGGCTGTTCAACGAATACGCCATCGACGCGGCCATCCACCTCGCCGGCGTCAAATCCGTCGCCGAATCGGTGGCCGACCCTATCGCTTACTACCAGATCAACTTCACGGGCACCGTCACCCTGTGCCAGGTCATGCAACGCCACGGCGTGAAGCGCTTCATCTATAGCTCTTCGGCCACGGTGTACGGCCTGGCGGCCGAGAGCCCGATCCGCGAAGACGCACCCACTGGCCCCGCCAGCCCCTACGGCCAATCCAAGCTGATGGCAGAAATCGCCCTGCGCGACATCGCCCATGCCGATCCGCAGTGGACCATGGCCATCCTGCGCTACTTCAATCCGGTGGGTGCCCACGCCAGCGGCCGCATCGGCGAAGATCCCAACGGCATCCCCAACAACCTGATGCCCTACGTCTCCCAGGTCGCCACCGGCAAGCAGCCGTTCATCCGCGTCTTCGGCAACGACTACCCCACCCCGGACGGCACCGGCGTGCGCGACTACCTGCACGTCGTCGACCTGGCCAACGCCCACCTCAGCGCCCTGCGCTGGCTGGACGGCGCCAGCGGCGCAAAGACCTTCAACATCGGCACCGGCCGCGGCTACAGCGTGCTGGAAATCATCCGCGCCTATGAAAAAGCCTGCGGCCGCGAACTGCCCTTCCAGTTCTTCCCCCGCCGCGACGGCGACATCGCCAGCTACCACGCTGACCCGGCATTGGCCGGCGAAGAGTTGCGCTGGATTGCCCAGCGAGACATCGAGGACATGTGCCGCGATGCCTGGAACTGGCAAAGCCAGAACCCTAACGGCTACGCCTGACCTCCCATCTGCCGGAAAACAAAAAGCCCCGCTCGAAAGCGGGGCTTTTTGCTGAAGATGGTGCCGGTAAGAGGAATCGAACCCCCGACCTTCTCATTACGAATGAGCTGCTCTACCGACTGAGCTACACCGGCGGCGGCGCGAAATTAACACTCGCCAGGAAAAATGACAAGGCAACTAAGGCGCCGCAAAATGCGCCACCGAGATGCCAGTTTCACCTTGCTGCAAAGGCCAGATGAACGGGCCACGCTCTTGCCCCAGACAGGAAAACATCGCGCGCGAGCCGCTTGCATCACCGGGCAGGTGCAGATCATTGCGATCATAGTGAGCCGACCTCACCAGTTGTCGCCCATGAACGTTCAGTTCATAGATTGCACTCAATCTATCGATGGAGAACAACTCGCCGCGGGTAACTTTTTCCACCAGACTCCACAATCTCGCCAGCGACGGATCTTCAATACGGTTACTTCCGGCCACGAGCGTTTCTACGTAGCCCTTAGGCAGCGCTCGCTCGTAGTGCCCCACCCGCGCGCCCTCACGAGCAGGCAAACGAGATAGCATCGGATCAGCCAGTGCTAAAGGGTCTATGATTTCAATACTATGCCGGGCGTAGTAACCAAACATGCCGATATTGCATGCCAGGAAAACGGGCGAAGCATTTCGAGCCTGCATCCCCATCTGCGCAGCCAGATTTTTCTCGCGGACCCCCTTCTCGAACAGGTTTGGCAACATCCCTAGATAACGGTAGTAAAAGCCTCGTTCGTCGGCCATTCCATCGCTGGCAATGCGAAAATCATGAAAATCACTTGGTGACAGCAAGGTGGCAGCCAGTCCACCGGGCACCTGTTCGGAAACGACATCATCCTCAGTCAGTACCGGCGCAAAGCCGTGATATGGCCGCAAGCTCACCACCAGCATCACCGCCAGTACGGCGCACCATAACTGGCTGTCTGCGAGCGCACATGCTTGCAGACGATCGATCAGCAACCAGCAGGCCACCAGAACGACCGGACTGAAGAAACGCCCCCCCATGTAGTCGCCGCCAGCGCCCAGGTAATAGACGAACCAGAGCAACATCCCCAGACCGAAGACTCGTGCCGCCAGCTCCCGAGTGCAGAGTGCCCACACTGCTCCCGTAGCAATCAGCACAAGAGTCAAGGTGTCCATCTCCAGCAGCCAGCGAATCCCTCCCATAGCCTGGGCAGCAGCCTGGTGGAATGTCAGACCGGTTCCCAGTTTCGCGAGCGCAGTGTTGGGCACGACGGAACCAAAGTAAAAGAGAGCAAAGCCTGACCAAGCTAGCAGAAGAAAGGCTCCTGCTGCCAGTGACCACGGCAAGCGACGTAACTGGCGGAGATGAATGATGGCTGCTGCGAGCATCGCCGGAAGCACTATGACTATGGCATCCGGACGCGCCAGGTACAGCGTGGAGAAGAGTACGCCGAGAACGAGCAACCGCTCAGAGCGCCCCTCCCAACGCCAGTAGACCCAGAGGAAACCGGCCAAGAGCGCATGCACCAGTGGGTTTTCCAATCCAGAGCTGGAGTAGTCGATGAAAGCTCTCGACCCCAGCAATACCAAGAGCACTGCCAAAGTGGCCATCGGACGGCGCTGCCCGGCCATGAAGAGCAGAATGACCACGAACAGCAACAGCGGATAGGAGAGCCAGAGACTAGCCCAGAACGGGTCTTGAACAGCCAAAGTCATTGGCGTCAGGAGGAAGAGCCAGAGTGGATGCGTGAACACCTGCACCCGCTCCCCGGGATTCCACACAAGCCCTCTGCCCGACAACAGGTTATCCAGCACGCGAAAGGTAATGTAAGCGTCTTCAGTGACCCAAGCCGTTCGCAAGAAAGCAACGCTGAACAGACCCAGCAACAAGCCAATCGTGATCGCACGAGCGAACTTATTCATGTACGAGGTTCAATTTCTGTTCCGAGCTCCAGCGAGCACAGACCGCCATTGGCTTCTTGTCTTCAGAACAGAGTTTGGTCAGGAAGTTTTTCTTGATGGAGTCCGCGTGCGGCCATTGCTCCGGCGTGTAATAACTCTTCGCCTTTTCGTAGTTGACATCCCCGCCTGCCACATCATCCTTTCCGTAGTAAGCCAAGGCTTTGAGCAATTGTGCGGGTGCGTAATCAGGTTGATAGAAGTTCTGAACGTCCACCGCCTCGATCGCCTCGTCGAACTTGCGCTCCCCGATATAGCTCTCGGCCATAGCGCCGTATACAAAACGCAGGTACCAGGACTCGTTAAAACTGCCAAGATCGACCTGTGAATGTCTGTAATCGATGCCCTGCTGCATGAGCATCTCATGCGGCAGCATTTCCCCACCCTCCAATGCCTTTTTCAGTGCTGCAATGGACTCCTCGTACCGCCCACTCCGCTGCAACCATTGCCCCTTGATCGCCAACAGCCGTGGAGGCAACTCTCCGCCATAGAATGCTTCGATTTCCTTAAGGTACTTGCCGGCGTCTTCGAGATTGCCCGTCCGCAACATCGACGACACTACACTGAACTGGGTGATACCCATTTCCGGGTGAGCGTTATAGGCCCAAGTCCAGAGCGCAACATCATCGCGCCAAAGAGGAACGGTCACCAGCAGGTTGAAAATGGAGACCACCGACCAAACAACCGCCAACGCACCGAAATAGACAGTTATGCGTCCACGATCCAGCAGGCCCAGCAGTGCATAGCCGGCCCACAGACTGAGGAAGACCAGCGGAAGAGCCATAAAGCGCTCGTGACCAATATTGCCTCCCACCGTCAGCGGCAGGATATTGGTGACAGGCAGTATCGCAACGCACCAGGCCAACGCCAGGAGCGCCAGGACGCTGCGCCTCCACAATGCCCAAGCGCAGAACCCACAGAAAGCCAGCAGAGCGATCAAGCCGACAAGCTTTCGCGGCAGAGTCATTCCAACCGGATCGAAGGGATGCATGGTCCCAAGATCCATGAAGGGCAGGAAGCAGACCCGCAGGTAGAACAGGATGGTCTGGCCGACAAATGCTGCCCGCTCAGTAATGGAGAGCGCGATCATTCGCGGATCGGTATTGGCCATGCTCGTCAGGAAATGGTGACGTAGCCACAGGTACACCAGACCGGCCAGAAATACGCTGACGGCCACCCAGATGTCGCGCCGGCGCGAAAGGCGCGCAACAATGGAAGCTAGAGATCGCTCACGCAGTGCCAGCACGGCAATAACACCCAGCAAGGGCGGATAGACAACTGCCATTTCCTTGGAAGCCGCCGCGCAGAAGAACGCCAGGCTACAACCCAGGACTCGGAGAATGGCTCGCTCGGTTCCGACATAGCAGAGCAGACCGAACAGCACGAAAAAGGTGACCATGAGATCGAAACGACCGGCCACCCAACTAACCGACTCGATCATGGCTGGATGAATGCCGTACAGCAGCATGGTCAGCGCGGGAAGATGACGCCGCTCAGGAAACAGTCGCCAGGCAAGCAGCCCTACCATGGCAATGTTCGCCAGGAACAACGCCAGATTAACAAGGTGCGAGAACGTCGCGCTCATGCCCCAATATTTGAATTCCAGCAGGAAGCTGAGGAGAACCGCGGGCCGGAAGTAGGATGTGCCAGGAAGAATCGGCCGTGTAATGGCCGCGATGGTATCAGCCCCACCTCTGAGCGCGGGGCTATCGATGAACAGCGCCAAGTCATCCCATGCGTATTCGAAATGAGCGACTTGGGAATAGATCGCAATGACAGCGATCAGCACCAGAATGACAGGCAATATCCGCTTCAAACGCTTCCCCCGACACACAAAGAAAAAAGGCCCTCATATAGAGGGCCTTTCTGGAACAATTATCAGCCGCGGCAGTTGGCCGGACGATACTTGTCATCCAGGGTGGAACCATCAGCGGATTTGCAGCCCCAGTTGATCGAAGTAGTCGGAACGGTGCCTGCGTTCAGAGCAGTACCGGCCGCGGTCGGCTTCAGGACAATCTTGCCGTTGCCAGCAGCGCTAGTGTAGGTAATGGTGATTGCGCCGGTAGTGGCATCCACATCGACTGCGCTCACGTTGGCAGTGGTGGTCGGTGCGGACCAACCCAGACTCAGTGGGGAGGAACCAGCGGCGGCGTTCTCAGCTACGGTGGTCTTGGCGGCAGAAGCCAGCGACAGACCTTCAGTTACGCGAGCACGTACGGTGTAGTCCTGATATGCCGGAATGGCGATAGCAGCCAGAATGCCGATGATCGCAACCACGATCATCAGTTCGATCAGAGTAAAGCCTTTTTGAGCTTTCATAGTTCTCTCCAGGTTTAGACGAGGCCATAAGACCTAGGGAGAGCAAAGCAGCTTCCGTGCCAATTTTCCCACACCCAAAACCAGCTCATTCGCAAGAAATAAGCCCACCTATCGGGCAAATTTTACGCAGGAAGTGACAATTTTCGGCAGCAAATTTCCGTCAGTTTGGCTCCTCGCGGCATCTGCGCTATAAGGCATGCAATCCACCGCTTGGCATTTACCCATGAACGATCAAGTCGTACTGTCCGGACTCGCCCGTCAACTGGTGCAATCCGAGCTGCTCGATGAAAAAAGTGCGCAACAGGCTCAACAGCAAGCGCAACGTAACAAGCTATCGCTCGTGACCTATCTTGTGCAAAACAAGCTCGTGAAAAGCCGACCACTGACCGAGCTGGCAGCCGATCAATTCGGCGTGGCGTTCTGCGACCTGAGCAGCATTGATCGTGAGAGCATCCCCAAGGAAGTCATCAGCGAGAAACTGGTTCGGCAACACAGGGTGATTCCACTGTGGAGACGGGGTAACAAGCTCTTTGTAGGCCTCTCCGACCCGACCAACCACCAAGCGATCACGGACGTTCAGTTCAGTACGGGCCTGACTACCGAGGCAATTCTGGTAGAGGACGACAAACTGGGTGACGCCATCGAAAAACTTTTCGAGAGCGCCACGGGGGGGCTGGACGATCTAGGTGACGTCGATCTGGACGGCTTAGACATTGAGCATGGTGGCGCCGAGCAGAAAGAGGAAGCCATCGGGGGCGATGCAGACGACGCTCCAGTGGTTCGCTTCGTCAACAAGATGCTGCTGGACGCAATCAAGGGTGGCTCGTCCGACCTACACTTCGAGCCCTACGAGAAAATCTATCGCGTGCGCTTTCGAACTGACGGAATGTTGCACGAAACCGCCAAGCCACCGATCCAACTGGCCAGCCGCATCTCCGCCCGCCTGAAAGTGATGGCGGGACTGGATATTTCCGAACGCCGCAAACCACAGGACGGCCGCATAAAGATGCGGGTATCCAAAACCAAGTCCATCGATTTCCGCGTCAACACGCTGCCAACGCTGTGGGGCGAGAAGATCGTTATGCGCATCCTCGACTCCTCTAGTGCGCAGATGGGTATCGATGCACTCGGATATGAGGAAGCACAGAAGCAGCTCTATCTGGACGCCCTAAAGCAGCCGCAAGGCATGATTCTGGTCACCGGCCCAACAGGCTCCGGCAAGACAGTGTCGCTTTACACGGGCCTGAATATCCTCAATACCCCGGACATCAATATTTCTACCGCCGAAGACCCGGTGGAGATCAACCTCGAGGGCATCAACCAGGTCAATGTCAATCCACGTCAGGGTATGGACTTCGCCCAGGCACTGCGGGCCTTCCTGCGCCAGGACCCAGACGTCATCATGGTCGGCGAGATTCGTGACCTGGAGACCGCCGAGATTGCGATCAAGGCTGCACAAACCGGCCACATGGTAATGTCCACTCTGCATACCAACAGTGCTGCAGAAACGCTGACCCGACTGCTCAACATGGGCGTCGCCTCATTCAACCTCGCCACCTCCACCAACCTGATCATCGCCCAGCGCCTAGCTCGCAAGCTCTGCCCGCACTGCAAGAAAGAACACGACGTTCCGCGCGAAGCCCAGCTGCACGAAGGCTTTCCGGAAGACAAGATCGGATCGTTCAAGCTGTATTCCCCTGTGGGGTGTGAAAATTGCAAGAACGGCTACAAAGGACGTGTGGGTATTTATGAAGTGGTTAAAATCACGCCAGCCCTGCAGCGCATTATCATGGAAGAAGGCAATTCCATTCAGATCGCGGATCAAGCCCGCAAAGAAGGCTTCCACGATCTGCGCACCTCGGGCCTGCTGAAAGCCATGCAGGGAGTCACCAGTCTCGAGGAAGTCAACCGCGTGACCAAGGATTAATCCATGGCGGAAAAAGTGTTGAGGACCAGTACTTTCAGTTGGGAAGGTACTGATCGAAAGGGCGGAAAGGTCAAAGGGGAGCTTTCTGGGACCAATACTGCGCTGGTTAAGGCTCAGTTGCGCAAACAAGGCATCAATCCGACCAAGGTGCGCAAAAAGGGCCTCTCCCTGCTGAGCGCGGGCAAGAAGATCAAGCCCATGGACATCGCCCTGTTCACCCGTCAGATGGCGACCATGATGGGTTCAGGCGTACCACTGCTGCAGTCTTTCGACATCATTGGGGAGGGTTTCGACAACCCGAACATGCGCAAGCTCGTCGATGAGATAAAGCAAGAGGTTGCCTCGGGCAACAGCCTTGCCAACTCTCTGCGCAAGAAACCGCAGCACTTTGACGACCTGTATTGCAACCTCGTCGATGCAGGCGAGCAGTCGGGAGCCCTCGAATCCCTGCTGGATCGAGTTGCAACGTACAAGGAAAAGACTGAGTCGCTCAAAGCCAAAATTCGGAAGGCGATGACCTACCCGATTGCGGTTGTAATCGTCGCTCTAATCGTCTCGGCCATTTTGCTGATCAAGGTTGTGCCACAGTTTCAGTCCGTATTCTCCAGCTTCGGTGCAGAACTTCCCGCATTTACGCAGATGGTCATCGGCATTTCAGAAGTGATGCAGAAATGGTGGTTCGTCATTCTGATAGCTATGTTCGTGATCGCATTTGCCCTGAGGGAAGCGCATCGACGCTCGGAAAAATTCAGAGACGCAGTAGATCGCGGCGTCCTCAAGCTGCCGATTGTCGGCGACATTCTCTACAAGTCAGCAGTCGCGCGCTATGCGCGAACTTTGGCGACGACCTTCGCCGCAGGTGTTCCGTTGGTCGAAGCGCTGGACTCAGTATCCGGTGCCACTGGTAACGTGGTATTCCGCACCGCCGTGAACAAGATCAAGCAAGACGTTTCCTCCGGCACCCAGCTGAATTTCTCCATGCGCACCACCGGGGTCTTCCCGAGCATGGCCATTCAGATGGCCGCAATCGGTGAGGAGTCCGGCTCCCTCGACGCCATGCTCGACAAGGTGGCCAGCTACTACGAGGAAGAAGTCGACAACGCCGTCGACAACCTGACCACCCTGATGGAACCCATGATCATGGCGGTACTGGGGGTGCTTGTGGGCGGTCTGATCATCGCCATGTACCTGCCGATCTTCCAACTGGGCAACGTCGTATAACCCATGTCCGTTCTTGACTTCCTGGCCAGCACCCCGCTGGCCTTTGTTTTATGCGCCACCCTCCTTGGCCTGCTGGTCGGCAGCTTCCTCAACGTGATGATCCATCGTCTGCCTCGGATGATGGAGCTGGACTGGCAGCAGCAGGCGCGGGAGACCCTGGGCCTGCCGGAGGACGAGAAGCGTCCGACCTACAACCTGGTCCTGCCCAACTCCCAGTGCCCGCACTGCTCCCACGAGATCAAGCCCTGGGAGAACATTCCGGTGGTGAGCTGGCTGGTTCTGGGTGGCAAGTGTTCGTCGTGCAAGGCGCCGATCAGCAAGCGTTATCCGCTGATCGAGCTGGCCTGCGGCGCGCTGTCGGCCTTCATCGCCTGGCATTACGGCTTCGGCTGGCAGGCCGGGGCGATGCTGTTGCTGACCTGGGGTTTGTTGGCGATGAGCATGATCGACGTCGATCATCAGTTGCTACCGGACGCCCTGGTGCTGCCGCTACTCTGGCTGGGGCTGATCGTCAACCACTTCGGGATCTTCACCAACCTGGGCGATGCGCTCTGGGGCGCGGTGTTCGGCTACCTGAGCCTGTGGTCAGTGTACTGGCTGTTCAAGCTGGTCACCGGCAAGGAGGGCATGGGCTACGGCGACTTCAAGCTGCTGGCCATGCTCGGCGCCTGGGGTGGCTGGCAGGTGCTGCCGCTGACCATCCTGTTGTCATCGCTGGTAGGCGCCGTACTGGGCGTGATCATGCTGCGCCTGCGCAATGCCGAGACCAGTACGCCGATCCCCTTCGGCCCCTATCTGGCCATCGCCGGCTGGATTGCGCTGCTCTGGGGTGATCAAATAACCGCGACCTATCTGCAGTTCGCCGGTTTCCGCTAGCCTTCTCCGGCGCCGACTTCCCTCGGCGCCTGTGACGGCCACCGGGCCGGCAGAAAGGAGAACGATGAAACCCTGGATTCTGGGCCTCACTGGCGGCATCGGCAGTGGCAAGAGCGCCGCCGCCGAGCATTTTGCTTCGCTGGGCATACACATGGTCGACGCCGACCACGCCGCGCGCTGGGTGGTGGAACCCGGCCGACCGGCCCTGGCGCAGATCGTCGAGCGCTTTGGCGAAGCCGTGCTGCTGCCGGACGGCCAGCTCAACCGTGCCGCCCTGCGCGAGCGCATCTTCAAGGCGGAGGATGAGCGACGCTGGCTGGAGCAATTGCTGCACCCGCTGATCGGCCAGGAGATCGCCAGCAACCTGGCGCAGGCGCAATCGCCCTACGCCATCCTGGTATCGCCGCTGCTGGTGGAGTCCGGGCAGCACCGTATGACCCAGCGCGTGCTGGTGGTGGATACCCCCGAGCACCTGCAACTGGAGCGCACCATGCGCCGGGACAAGGTGTCCGAAGAACAGGTCCGTTCGATTCTCAAGGCCCAGGCCTTGCGCGACGACCGACTCAAGCACGCGGATGACGTGCTGCTCAACGATGGCGACCTCGGCCACTTGCACCAGCAGGTCGAGCGTCTGCATCAGTTCTATCTAGGCCTGCGTGGAGGACAACCATGAGCCAACCCCTGACCGTGGAATGCCCCACCTGTGGCGCCCCTGTTGAATGGAGCGCCAAGAATGAATTCCGCCCCTTCTGCTCGCACCGCTGCAAGTTGATCGACCTTGGCGCCTGGGCGGCGGAAGAACACGCTATTCCCGGCGATAACCAGGAAGACGAGCTGTTCTCCGGCGATCTGGAAAAACCGCCGCGCGGGCATTGATCCGTGAAAAAGCCGCCTCTCGAGGCGGCTTTTTTGTGCGCCACTCCAGGCCACAGGACTCTTTGTAGGAGCGAGCTTGCTCGCGGACCGCCTAATCACGAAGACTGCCTAAAAAACGTTCGCGAGCAAGCTCGCTCCTACAGAAAAGCTAAGTCCCGCGGCTGCGGGGTTTTCAATCAGGGGCGCATGAAGGCGTAGTCCCGCTCCTCATCCAGGTTGTCGGCGAGGAAATGCAGTTCATGCCCCAGGTCTTCCTGTGTGCGGACCTGCGCGTTGGCCTGCACCACCGCGCTCAGCAGTGCACGAACGACCAGTTGCGGGTCCTGGCCGGCCGCTTCGGCCTCGACCAGCAGTTCGTGGAGGCGTTGCTCGGCCCAGCTGTGAATGCTCATCGGCAATCTCCTTGCGAAGGGGGGCCAAGCTTCCCCGATCGTAGGAGGTTTCCGAACTGACCTGGATCAAGCCACAGGGGGCATGGGCCTCGCAGATGGCCGAACATCAGCGCGGCTCATCGTCGTCCTTCCAGGGCGCCTGCAGGTAGCGCGTACGATTGAAGGTCTCCAGCCAGTCCGGGTAGAAGACCACCAGCCCGGTGACGATGGTGCCGTTGATGAAAGCCTCGGGGAACATGATCAGCCACAGGTAACCGATGAAATCCTCGATCCACGGCGGCATCGGGAACAGCCCGTCCATCCACAGTAGACCGAGCCCCAGCAGCAGGCTGCAGAGGGCTGCCAGCGCCGCGGGGAAGAACCCCGAGCAGAAGATATAGACGAACAGGTTGCGGGGTTGCCGATGCTCGACGAGGATCGCCGCCACCTCGGTGATCAGCACCGGAATCAGGATCAGCAGGATGCCGTTGACACCGATGGCGGCCCAATCCTGGCGGTCGATCAGGCACAGGCCGATTTGCGCGACCAGCCCGACGATAATCGCCAGCGGCCAGTCCAGCAGCAGGGTTACGGCGGTCATGCCGATGAAATGGAAGGACACCCCGGAAGCAAAATCCCGCCGTACCAGCCAGAGCAGGAATAGCCCGAGCATGGTGCCGAACACCAGGTGCTGGCGGCGAAAATCGCTGACTAGTTCCAGCCACGGCGCGCGCCAGATGGCCCAGGCGACAATGGGCAGGTAGATCGCCCAGCCAAGCTCAAGGGTTTCTTCGGACAGCAACTGTGCGGCGATCACGGCGCGCCCCGCTCCAACGCCTGGCGCAGGGCATCCGACGAGTCGAAGCTATGGCTGGCGACGACCTTGCCCTGTTCCAGCTGCAACCAGGTCACCGCATCCGCCGTGGCGGGGAAGCGACTGGCCACGCGCGGTTCGCGGTCGAGCAGCACGCGATAGGGGTAGTCACGCATGGCGGGGATGGCAAACATATTCGAGATCGGTGCCGGCATGCGGCTGATGTCAGCGACGAAAGCGGCGCTGCGCGACTCCAGGTATCCCTGCGGACGATCCGCCAGGGCGGCTTTTACCAGCTTCGAACCGGCCATGTCGTGGGCGACCAGCAGCACCTTGAGATCGGCGTTCGCCGTGTAGGGTTTGTCAAACTGGTCCAGCAGCGTCCAACCGATGGCTGGCGACTCCTGCGCCACCGCAAAGCTCGCCACTACCATCAACACAAACCCACTCAGCAGTCGTTTCACGCTTGACCCTCGACCCGAACATCAAAGATTGGCAACAGTCTACACGCCCCCCCGCCACCCGCCCGCGCTTCGCAGCAACTATGCTTGGGGCATGAACGAGTCCGACTATCTGCGCCTGCTGACGCGCCAGGCGGAACAAGCCAACGACTTCCTCTCCAATGCCCGCAAGTGGGAACGGGAGTGCTGGGCGTGCCAGCGACTGCTGCAGGCGCTCAAGGTGCCGTATCGCCAGGAAGACTTCATTGCGCCAACCCAGCAGCCGCCGGACGTATTGTTCCGCGATGCAACCTTCGAGGTGTTCTTCGTGCTCGACCAGGGCCGCCGACTCAATGAGGAGTGGAAGGAAGAACTGCTGCGCCGGCGCATGGCCCAGAGCATCAACCAGCTGATTCGTCGCGAGCAGCGCCCGCGGCGGATTCCCTGCGCGGAGCTGCAGGCGCGCCTGGCGCCTACTTTGCGCAAGAAGGCACACAACTACACCGAACGCGGCATCGACCCGCGCGAACTGGACCTGCTCGCCTTCGTCAGCCTCAAGCGCGAGACGCCGGACTTCAACACGCCCTTTCCGCCGCCGACCGAGTACCTGCGCCAGGGTTGGCGCTCGCTGTCGGTGGTCGGGCCGACTTTTGCCCGCGTGCTGTTCGCCCACAGTGACGCGCCGGATTTCCTGCGCGGCAGCCTGGGCCGAAGCATCCTTTTCGACATGGGCGTCGGCCTGTAAATAGGCGCTCATGCAATGCTGCATTGATCGGCGGCGCATTGAGAGGCCGCCCAAGCCCTACTAGAATGCTCGACATTATAAACGGAGGCCGCCCATGCCCAGTCGCCTGAGCCCCGAAGACCAGCAGAAGGTCGATCACTATCTCAGCTCCCCCGTGCACCAGGTCGAACGCGCGCCGTTCAAACCCTGGCTGATGATGGGAGGCTTGCTCGCGGTAGTCATCACCCTGGGTTTGCTGAGCCGCCTCCTGGCCTACCTTGCGTGAGCGCCGTGCCGCCACGGGCCGATACAGGATTCCTTAAGCTATGAGAATGCAACATGTCCCATCGTATCGTGATCGTCGGCGGCGGCGCCGGCGGGCTGGAGCTCGCGACCCGTCTCGGCCGCACCCTGGGTAAAAAGGGCAAGGCGCGCATTACGCTCGTCGACGCCAACCTCACCCACATCTGGAAACCCCTGCTGCACGAAGTCGCCGCCGGCTCGCTCAACTCCTCGGAGGATGAGCTGAACTATGTCGCCCAGGCGAAATGGAACCACTTCGAATTCCAGCTCGGCCGCCTCGATGGGCTGGACCGCGCAAGCAAGCGCATTCAGCTCGCCGCCACGCTCGATGAGCAGGGCGAGGAGCTGGTGCCGGCTCGCAGCCTGGAGTACGACACGCTGGTCCTGTCCATCGGCAGCACCACCAATGACTTCGGCACCGCAGGCGCCGCGGACCACTGCATCTTCCTCGACACCCGCGAGCAGGCCGAGCGCTTCCACAAGCAGTTGCTCACTCATTACCTGCGCGCCCACGCCGGGCAGGACAAGGACGATCAGATCAGCGTCGCCATCGTTGGCGCCGGTGCCACTGGGGTCGAGCTTTCGGCCGAGCTGCACCACGCCGCGCAGGAGCTGGCGGCCTACGGGCTGACCGGCATCCAGCCACAAAACATGCGCATCACCCTGATAGAGGCCGGCCCACGTGTGCTGCCGGCACTGCCCGAACGCATCAGCCAGCCGGTGCACCAGACGCTGGAGAAACTCGGCGTGCGTGTGGCCACCGGTTCGGCGGTGCAGGAAGTGACGGCTGACGGCCTGCGCACGGCAGCAGGCGAGTTCATTCCGGCGAGCTTGAAAGTCTGGGCAGCGGGCATCCGCGCGCCGAGCCTGCTGAAGGAAATCGACGGCCTGGAGACCAACCGCATCAACCAACTGGTGGTGCGCTCCACTCTGCAGACCACCCGCGACGACAACATCTTCGCCTTCGGTGACTGCGCCGCCTGCCCGATGGGCGATGGCAGCGATCGCACCGTGCCGCCGCGCGCCCAGGCCGCTCACCAACAGGCTTCGCTGCTGGCCAAGGCGCTGGTCGCGAAGCTCGATGGCAAGCCGCTGCCGGAGTACCGCTACACCGACTACGGCTCGCTGATCTCGCTGTCGCGCTTCAGCGCGGTGGGCAACCTGATGGGTAACCTGATGGGCAGCGTGAAGCTCGAAGGCTGGTTGGCGCGGATGTTCTACGTGTCGCTGTACCGCATGCACCAGATGGCGCTCTACGGGCCGTTCCGCACGGCGTTGTTGATGATCGCGGACCGGATCGGGCGCAGCACGGAGCCGCGGTTGAAGCTGCATTGATCCTGGGATGAAAGACGAAGGGCGGATACTGCGAGGTATCCGCCCTTTTTTGTACGGGGAGCCTCTGCAGGAGCGAGACTGCTCGAACGCTCTTCCCGGCAGTTCCTAAGCTGGGGCGGTTCGCGAGCAAGCTCGCTCCTACAAAAAGCTTCATTGCCGAGGAATGCCTGGCACAAAAAAGCCGCCCCGAGGGGCGGCTTTTTCGTTACAGCAGAGCGGCCTTACAGCGCCGCCAGCATCGACTGGGCCGGGATGGCCTGGAAGTCGATGGACATCATCAGGCTCAGCACGCTGATCGCGATGATGGAGAAGGCGAACAACTGGCGGGCCCAGCGGCGATCGTCTTCGGCACTGAAGCCTTTCACCGCGATGAACAGCCACCAGGCACTGACGGCCAGCGCCACCACCAGGTAACCGTAGCCAGCGAAGCCGGTGACGGTCAGCAGCAGGGTCGCAAGACCAAAGGCCAGCACGTAGTAGAGGATCTGCTTCTTGGTCGCTTCGATGCCCCGCTCTACCGGCAGCACGGGAATCCCGGCGGCGCGATAGTCGTTGAGGCGGAAGATCGCGATGGCGTAGCTGTGCGGCATCTGCCAGAGGCAGAAGATCAGCAGAAGCACCGCAGCGCCCATGTCGAAGTGACCGCTGGCAGCGCAGTAGCCCACCACTGGTGGCATGGCTCCGGAGAGACTGCCGACCAGTGTGCCGTAGACCGAGGCACGCTTGAGCCAGAGGCTGTAGAGCACGACGTAGACGAAGAAGCCGAACGCAGCGAGCAGGGTCGCCTGCACGTTGGTCTTCCACGCCAGCAGGCCGAAGCCCGCCGCGCCGAGAACCACGCCGTGGGCCAGGGCGGCCGTCAGCGAGATCTGCCCGGTCACGGTGACGCGGCTGCGGGTACGCTCCATGAAGCGATCGATGTCGCGGTCGATGCAGTTGTTGAACACACAACCGCTGGCAACGACCAGGGACAGGCCGATCACGGTGGCCAGCAGCAGCATCGGGTCAACGCTGCCGCGAGCGGCGAGGAAGTATCCCCCCGCCACCGCGATCAGGTTTCCGAAGATGATGCCCGGCTTGGCGACCAGGAGATAACGCTTGAGTTTCACGGCATCGGCCCTCAGGGCATCGGCATCATCAGGGTGTCTGCGGTGTAGATGATCCACAGCGACAGACCAACCACCAGCAGGATGATGATGGCGGTGAAGATGAATGCCATGACGTTCCAGCGGCCTTCCGAGGAGAAGTTCATGTGCAGGAAGCAGATCAGGTGCACGACGACCTGGACCAGGCCCAGGATCACCATGGTCAGCAGGGTGGCGTGACGCGAGAAGCCACCGTCGATGACCATGTAGAACGGGATAGCGGTCAGGATCACCGAGAGCACGAAGCCGATGGCGTACGAACCCAGGCTGCCGTGGCCGGCACCATGGGAGTCGTGGCCGTGGGCGCCGTGGGAGTCGTGATGATGTGCAGCAGCGGACATTACAGAGCCCCCATCAGGTAGACGACGGTGAAGACGCAGATCCAGACGATGTCCAGGAAGTGCCAGAACAGGCTCAGGCACATCATGCGGGTGTTGTTCTGCGCGGTCAGGCCACGAGTACCAATCTGCGCCATCAGCACCAGCATCCACAGCAGGCCTGCGGATACGTGCAGGCCGTGCATGCCGACCAGGGTGAAGAAGGACGACAAGAAGGCGCTGCGGCTCGGGCCGAAGCCTTCGACGATCAGGTGATGGAACTCGTTGAGTTCCATGCCGATGAACGCGGCGCCGCACAGGAAGGTCACGCCCAGCCAGGCGATGGCCTTGCCCTTGGCACCCTTGTGCGCGGCCAGCATGGCCAGCCCGTAGGTGCAGGAGGAGATCAGCAGGATCGCGGTTTCGACGGCCACGTAGGGCAGTTCGAAGATGTCCTTGCCGCTCGGGCCGCCGGCCGTGTGGTTGACCAGCACGGCGTAGGTGGCGAAGACGCTCGCGAACAGGATGCAGTCGGTCATCAGGTACAGCCAGAAGCCGAATACCGTCATACCGCCGCTGTCGTGGGCGTGGTCATGGTCGTGCGCCGCTTCGTGCGTATCGACCAGGTGTTGATTCAGTACTGCCGTCGACATGGTTTTATACCTGCTGCGCGGTGGCGAGTTTCTGGAAGTTGGCGTTCTCGATGCGCTCGATCTCATCCGGCTGGACGTAGTAGTCCACGTCGGTGATGTAGCTGCGCACGATGACCGAAGCGATCATGCCGACGAAGCCAACACCCACCAGCCACCAGATGTGCCAGATGGCGGCGAAGCCGAAGAGGAAGGCGAACACGGCGATGGAGAAGCCAGCGGCGGTGTTCTTCGGCATGTGGATCGGCGCGTAGGCCGGCAGCTTGCGGTACGCGGTACCGGTCTGCTTCATGTCGTGGAACGCGTCGATGTCGTTGACCTTCGGCAGTTCGGCGAAGTTGTAGTACGGCGGCGGCGAGGAAGTGGACCACTCCAGGGTACGGCCACCCCACGGGTCGCCAGTCAGGTCCGCCAGTTTCTCGCGGTTCTTGATCGACACCAGCAGTTGGATCAGCTGGCAGGCGATGCCGAGGAAGATCAGCACGGCGCCGAAGAAAGCCACGACCAGGTACGGCTTCCACATCGGGTTGTCGTAGTGGTTCAGGCGACGGGTCATGCCCATGAAGCCGAGGATGTACAGCGGCATGAAGGCCATGTAGAAGCCGACCAGCCAGCACCAGAAGGAACGCTTGCCCCACTTCTCGTCCAGTTTGAAGCCGAAGGCTTTCGGGAACCAGAAGACGAAGCCGGCCAGGTAGCCGAACACCGCACCACCGATGATGGTGTTATGGAAGTGGGCGATCAGGAACAGGCTGTTGTGCAGCAGGTAGTCAGCGCCCGGGATGGCCAGCAGAACGCCGGTCATGCCACCGATGGTGAAGGTGACGATGAAGCCCAGGGTCCACAGGATCGGGGTGTCGAAGCGCAGGCGGCCACGGTAGATGGTGAACAGCCAGTTGAACAGCTTCACCCCGGTCGGGATGGAGATCAGCATGGTCGCAACGCCGAAGAAGCCGTTGACGTCGCCGCCCGAACCCATGGTGAAGAAGTGGTGCAGCCAAACGGTGAAGCCGAGGAAGGTGATCGCGGCGCTCGCCCACACCATCGAGGTGTAGCCGAACATTTTCTTGCCAGCGAAAGTCGCGGTGACTTCGGAGAAGATACCGAAAGCCGGCAGGATCAGGATGTACACCTCAGGATGGCCCCAGGCCCAGAAGAGGTTGATGTACATCATGGCGTTGCCGCCCAGCTCGTTGGTGAAGAAGTGCATGTCGAAGTAGCGGTCCAGCGACAGCAGGCCCAGGGCCGCGGTCAGGATCGGGAACGACGCAACGATCAGGATGTTGGCGAAGGTGCAGGTCCAGGTGAAGATCGGCATCTGCATCAGCTTCATGCCGGGGGTACGCATCTTGAACACGGTCACCAGGAAGTTGATGCCGGTGAGCAAGGTACCCATACCCGATATCTGTAGCGCCCAGATGTAGTAGTCCACACCCACGCCCGGGCTGTAGGCCAGCTCGGACAGCGGCGGGTAGGCGACCCAGCCGGTACGGGCGAATTCACCCAGGCCCAGCGAGACGTTCACCAGCATGGCGCTGACGACCAGCAGCCAGAAGCTCAGGGAGTTCAGGAAGGGGAACGCCACGTCGCGCGCGCCGATCTGCAGCGGCACGGCCAGGTTCATCAGGCCGGTCATGAAGGGCATGGCCATGAAGATGATCATGATCACGCCGTGAGCGGTGAAGATCTGGTCGTAGTGTTCCGGCGGCAGGTAGCCGTGGTTGGCGCCCTCAGCCAGCGCAAGCTGGCCGCGCATCATGATGGCGTCGGCGAAGCCGCGCAGCAGCATGACCAGGGCGACGATGATGTACATCACGCCGATTTTCTTGTGGTCGATGGACGTCAGCCATTCGGTCCACAGGTAGGTCCACTTGCGGTAGTAGGTGATCGCGCCGAACACACCGAGGCCCAACAGGGCGACGATAGCCAGCGTGATGACGATGATCGGCTCGTGATACGGCACGGCCGACAGTGTCAGTTTCCCGAACATCTGCGGTTACTCCTGGCTCGGATTCATTTGCATGCCCTGCATGCCTTGCATGTTGCTCATGTCGTGGCCCGCCATGGCGGCCTCTTCATGCGCTTCGCCGTGCTCGCCCTTCTCGGCCTGCTCTTTGGCCTCATGGGCCTTGGCCATCGCATGGCCAGCGTGTTCCCACTTGTTCAGCACGTGGGAGAACAGCTCGGGGCTGACGGTTGCGAAGTAGGTGGCCGGGACGTTCTCGGTCGGTTTCACCAGCTCCGGGTATTGCTCCAGGTTCAGGGTCTGCTGCGAGGCCTTGACCTTCGCAACCCAATCCTGGAAGCCCTGCTCGGAGGTGGAAATGGCCTTGAACTTCATGCCCGAGAAACCGCCGCCGCTGTAGTTCGCGGAGATGCCGTCGAACACGCCTTCTTCGTTGGCGATCAGGTGCAGCTTGGTGAGCATCCCGGCCATGGAGTAGATCTGGCTACCCAGCTGCGGGATGAAGAACGAGTTCATCACCGAATCCGAGGTGATCTGGAAGTTCACCGGGGTGTCTTTCGGGAAGGCGATTTCGTTGACGGTGGCGATACCTTGGTCGGGGTAGATGAACAGCCACTTCCAGTCCAGCGAGATGGCCTGGATGGTCACCGGCTTGACCTCGGAGTCCAGCGGACGATACGGGTCCAGCTTGTGGGTGCTCTCCCAGGTGATCCAGCCGAGCACGGCAATGATCAGGCAGGGAACCAGCCACACCACCAGCTCGATCTTGGTCGAGTGCGACCAGTCCGGCATGTAGGTGGCCTTGGTGTTCGAAGCCCGGTATTTCCAGGCGAACGCAAAGGTCATCAGGATGACCGGCACCACCACGATCAGCATCAGCAAGGTTGCTGTGATGATCAGGGACTTCTCGTCGGCGCCAACCTGCCCTTTCGGGTCGAACAGCGCCATGTTGCAACCACCGAGCATCAGCATCGGCAGCCACGCCAGTCTCTTCAAAATTCCTGTGTACTGCTCTTTTTTCATCTTGCGGCCTTAGTGGATGAAAATCGCTTCACCGCCCATGAGCCTTCGCCACGCATCGCTCGACGACTCGTTACCCGCGACCTTTCCAGGTCGCCTGCCAGGGCTGTCATGGATTCACGAATGCGGCCGCAAGGATTCCAGGCAAAGGGAGGTCGCCCGGTCTTCGCGATGCGAAACCGATTTCGTCAGCTGATTCGTTCCGTGAGTATTCAGCGTGTGGTGTCTGGACTGGCGGCCTGTTAAAGCACGCGCGTCGCACACCGATTGCACGAGCGGATTGCCCGACTCGTCAGATGACAGGAGCCCACCGATGGCAGCCCCCTGTTGTTATGCCGCTGCACCGAAGGGTGAACACTGGCCATGATCTGCGTCAGTGCGACTCAGCGATTTGGGGGTAGGAAATGGACGGCGGGTATTACAAAGCATTTCAGAAACGCCTTTCAAGGCCCCAGCCTCCCATTTTTAACAAGATATTTTCTCAAACCAGGAAACAGTCTCGAGCGTTCCCTGCTCGACCAGCCAGTCGAACACAGGCGCCCTGCCCCCTGCCCATAGCAGTTATCCACAGCCCTTTGATGGGCTGCAGACGCCGTAGCAAAGGGGCTACAGGCCAGATGCAAATGCCGAGAGAGGGAGCGGCGCACGCTCGGGCAACGCCCCGATCAATATTGCAGTCACGGTTATTTTCGAGGGGGCGGAGGGGGCATTCTGCATTGCGACATATCGCCGCATCGAAGCGGTTTGCTGCGCTCAATCAATGCAGGTTGTTTCCGGATAAGCCTGCGAGGATCGCGATTCGCCCCGTTATTCTGCCCACCATCAAGGCGCTGCCCCTTGGAGTCGAAAGCACCTCTTCGTTGCTTAAAGAGGCGCATCTCCTCACCGGCACAGCATTGCCCGCGAATGACAGCATGAATCCGGCAATCACCGCTGCACAGCCGTGTGATCCTCGCCCATGGCAAGCCATGAAAGCAGCCCACTGGCTTCCGAGCGAATCTGCAGATCGGCCGACTTGCTGGCATAGAAGTTGTCGATCGACTGGACCTGCCCCGAGTAATAATCGTTCTCCGCAATCAGCACATCCAGCAAGGTACGCTTGCCCAGGTGATACCACTGGTCATAGAACATCTTGCGCACACCGTCGGACTCCGACAGCAAGGACTCGAACTCGCCAATCCGGGAAACAGCAAGATCACGCTGCTCTGCCAGATTGCGAATTTGGTACTCCGCCTCGCGACGGGTAGTCTCCATCTTCTGTTCGGCAGCATCGGCGCGCTGGTAGGCGGCGCGCTGAGCAGCCCTCCCCGAGCCGCCCTGGAAAGCGTTCCACTGCACGGCAAGTCCGGTGGACCACGGCTCATTGCTGCTCAATACGTCATTGCCGGTATTGCGTCCGACTACCCAATTGAGCGCCGGAAGCTGCGAGGACTTGACGGACTCGGCGTTTGCCCGCGCGGCATCCATTTCCCAGCGGGCCTGCTGAATCGCCGGGCTTTCCTGCATCTCGCTCAGGGCTCGCTCCAGGTTAATCCGCGTCCACTCCCACTTCACGCTGGCAGGCACCGCCACGTCCTCACCAACCAACTTGGCCAGGCTGGTCTTCACTTGCTGCAGCTTGGCCTGCACGTTGGCGCGAGAAGTCTCCGCCTGAAGCAGACGAGCGCGCGCCTGGACGACTTCGCTGCGTCGCCCAGGGTCGACCTGGGAAATCTGCGACAGCATGTCCACCAGTTCACGCATGCGCGACACATAGCGATCGGTAGCCGTCAGCGCTTCCTGCTGGTGGCTGAGCTCCAGCAGAGAAGCAACGGTGTTGTAGGCGACTGTAACCCGCGCCTGCTCCACCGCTTGCTCCTGGGCGCTCGCAGTCTTGCTGCGACTGTCGATGGTGTTGCTGATCGCACCGAAGTCATAGACCGGCGTCACCACCTGAATTGACGTCCCCGAACCATCACCTTCGCCTTCCTGCTTCTTGGAGCGGAGGGTCGGCGAATTCAATCCCAACTGCACCTGGGGCCAGCGTGCGCCCTTCGCCTGGTCCACATCGCTATGTGCTGCATCCAGCGTGGCAGATGCCTGTTTCATCTCCGGGCTGATGCTCAGAGCGATGCCGACCATGTTACGGAGGTACTCAAGGGTCGACAGTTGCAGGCCAGCGCCATCCGTCGAGCTTGAATTGCTAGCCAGGGCCACCGGCAAGGATAGGTCCACTGGGCTGGAGGCCGGAATCTTCTTGCCGGCAGCTGGCACAGGAGCGGTTGGAGCGATGACATTCGAGTCGATAGACCTGGCCGCCACGGACGGCGCTGCGGCAGTATTGGCATTCGTAGCGACACTCGCGGCAGGCTTGGTTTGGAAGCTCAGCAGCTCGCCATCGTCATCAGCCGCCAGTGCAGCAGGAGCTGAAACGGTCGAGAGCGAAGCCAGAGCGACGGCAAGTGCCGAGCCATTGAGCCAGGCACGCTTGCGCCCGAGTTTCAGGGGTTTACGCGGTTTCATTTCATCATCTCTCGCGGAACGCCTCGCGTGCTTTGAGCGCGGGCTTGAGTAGGTAGTCCAGGATGGTTTTTTCGCCGGTGCGAATGTCCGCGATCGCGGTCATGCCCGGGATGATCGGAAAATGTTTCTCGCCCTTGACCAGCTCGGCCTGGTCGGTTCGGATCAGCACTCGGTAATAGGTATCCGGGCGCCCCTGGCGAGCCTTTTCGTCATCCTTGATGGTGTCAGGGCTAATGAGCTCGACCTTGCCCTTGAGGCCGCCATAGATGGCGTAGTCATAGGCCGAGATCTTCACGGTCGCAGGGAGGCCGGGGCGCAGGAAGGCAACGTCGGCGGGCAGGATCTTCGCCTCCACCAGTAACTGATCCTCCAGCGGGACGATCTCCATGATGTCGTCGCCCTGGCGGATCACGCCGCCAATGGTGTTCACCCGCACGTTTTTCACGATGCCCTTCATCGGCGAAGTGATCGTGGTGCGCTTCATCACGTCCTCGCGCCCGGCAAGGTTCTCGACAGACTGGGCGAGCTCGCTTTCCGTGCGAGTCAGGTCGGCGTTCGCATCCGAGCGGTATTTGTTGCGTCGCTCGCTCATCTGGATGCGCAGTTCGTTGGCCGCACGACGCATGCGCAGGATCTCCACATCCGAGATCAATCCTTTCTTGGCCAACTGCTCCGAAACCGTCAGCTCGCCTTCAGCCAGCGACAGGCTCTTCTGCAGCCCGGTGAGTCCTTCGTCGAGCATCTGCCGACGCGCGTTGAAGGCCTCGGTCTCGGAGTCGACGATCGAAGGAACCGCTTTCACGTCCGCCGGAAAACTCAGCTTCTGCCCATAGGCCTCAGCACGCAGGCGGACCAGTTGGCCCTTTAGTGCCAGCACCTTGGACTCCGTTTCGCGGAAGCTCGCGCCGGCGCGGGTCGGATCGATTTTCAGGAGCACCTGGCCGGCTTGCACCACATCGCCCTCGCGGACGTTCATCTGCTCGAGGATGCCGCCTTCCAGGCTCTGGATGACCTGCTCGCGACTGGAAGGAATCACCTTGCCCTCTCCGCGGGTGATCTCCTCCACGCGAGCGAAGTAAGCCCAGATCAGCGCTCCGCAGAAGATCACCCCGATCAGCAACAGGAGAATCGTGCTGGCAGTGGTTTTCTGGGAGATCAGTGCCGCCTGCAGGTCTTCTACGTAAGCCATGTCGTTTTCACGCAGGCGCGCCACTTCCTTGGCATAGGATGCAACCGGTTTTGCTGCACTCTTGGCGGCCGGCACACTCGGTGACGCACCGGTCGGCGCTACCGGGACCTTGATTGGAGAATCAGTCATGTTGGGCTCGTCAGGAATAGACCGCAGCCTTGCTTGGCTCGGTCGGGGATTGGTTGGATTGCAGGGCGCGCAGCACTTCGTCCTTGGGACCATCGGCAACGATCTGGCCGGCATCCAGGACGATCAGCCGATCGATCTGCTCCAGCAGCGAGAAACGGTGGGTCACCACCACCAACGTGCGGCCTTGCGTAGCCTGTTCCAGGCGCTGCAGGAACATCCGTTCGGTCTGCATATCCATGCCACTGGTGGGCTCGTCCAGCAGCAGCACCTGCGGGTGCAGCAGCAGCGAGCGCGCCAGGGCAACCAGTTGTCGCTGCCCACCGGACAACGCCTGCCCCATTTCCCCTACCGGACGATCGAACCCCAGCGGGTGGCTGCTGGCCACGGACGCCAGACCAGTCAACTGCACGACGTGAATCAGTTCTTCACTGGTCGCCGACGGGTTGCCAATCAGCAGGTTTTCCCGCAACGAGCCATAGAACAGCCGCGCGTCCTGCCCTACGAAGCCCACTGCCGCACTCCAATCCGCCGGATCGATCTGTTCGGCATCAATGCCGTTCATCAACACCTGGCCTTCCACCGGCTGGTACAGCCGAGCGAGTACTCGTAGCAGGGTGGACTTGCCACTGCCGATACTGCCGACGATGGCTACACGCTCACCGTGTTTGATATTCAGGGTGATGTTGTTCAACACGGTCGGCGCGGGCTGCATCGGCGGCGCCGGGTAATGGAACTTCACACGACGCAGTGACAGGGTCGCGTCTTGCGGTGCCTGCAGGTACCGCCGGCTGTTCTCACGAACCGTCGGGATTTCCATCAGCTGGTTCAACGACTTCAAGGCCGTCTTCGCCTGCTGGTAACGCACTGCCAGGCCCACTGCGCTTGCCAGAGGCCCGATAGCACGGCTGGTCAGCATGACCGTACCGATCAATGCCCCCTGGGTCAGGTCGCCGTCAGCAATCCGGTACACGCCCCACAGGACCAGAACCACGGTAGTAACCTGGCTGATCAGAGAGATCGAGTTACTGGCCAGGTTCGACAGTGCCTTGGTCTTGATCGACGAGGCTGCCAGTTGCGCGCTGAAGTCTTCCCAGCGGCGCTGCATGCTGCCCTCGGCATGGGTTGCTTTCAGCGTCTCTACGCCTTCAATTGCCTCGATCAGCAACCCGTGCTTCTGGGACGCCTCGCGCAGGTTTTCCTTCATCAGGCGCGACAGAGGCAGTTGGATGTAGGTGCAGACGCCAAGCAATACGATCATTGCCCCCAAGGGCACCAAAGCCAGCGGGCCGCTGATCAGGAACAACACAAAGATGAACAGTAGGCAGAACGGCAAGTCCGCCAACGTTGCGAGCGAGGCGGAGGTGATGAAGTCGCGCACCGACTCGAACTCGCGAAACTGGTTGGCGAAGGAGCCGGCCGATGCAGGCTTGTGCTCCAGGCGCACCTCCATCAACTGGCGGAACAGCTTGGCGCCTAGGATCAGGTCGGCCTTCTTGCCGGCGGAATCGAGCAAGTAGGCGCGGGTCTGCCGCGAAGTGAACTCGAAACCGATCGCCACCATCACGCCGATTGCCAGCGACCAGAGTGTGACGAAGGCCTGGTTGGGTACGACGCGGTCGTACACGTTCATGATGAAAAATGTGCTGCACAGCGCCAGGATGTTGATCAGAAAGGTCGCCAGTGCCGCGCTGTAGTAATAGCGGCGATAGCTCCACAAGGTGGAGAACAGCCAGTGCGCCTGACCCTCCCCCTGGGGGATCTCGGTACGCGCATCCGGGGCAGCCTTTGGCCGCACCAGCAGCGCATAGCCCAGGTAGTTTTCCTGCAGTTCCTCCGCACTTAGCGTCATGCTGCCGCCGCCCGCCTCAGGCACCACCAGCTCGAACTGCTCGCCACGACGGGCCACCAGGATGCGCGCCTCACCGTTCTTGAACAGCAGCATCAGCGGAAACAGGTAGGACGACAGCTCAGCCGGACGGCGCTTGACCCAACCGGCACCGATGCCAGCCTGCTCCAGCATGCGCACCACCAGGCTCGGCTTCAGGCGCTGGCCGCGTGGCAGACCGGCGTACAGGGACTCGAGAGTCGCGGGCTTGTCGTAATGGGCGCAGAACCATTGCACCCCCGCCAGCAGACTGTCGTTCTCGGAAGAAGCGCCCAGATCCACGGTGGCGGAAGGGGATAACGCAGAGGGATTCATCAATGCACCTACGATGAGGAAGAAAAGGCATGCGCATGGTAGAAACGGCCCGTTTCGCGCGGCATAGGAAAAGCCTGATTGATCTGACGTATCTTTCTGTCTACCGACAGACCAGGGCATCGATATCGCCATCCGGCTGGAAAAGGCCGTAGGAACGAGCGGAGACGGGACGGGGTCGGCAAGCGCCGCGGGGGAAGAGAGAGGGGGCAGAACAGAACCGCCGGGACCAGGCAAAGCCCGGTCCCGGCGGATACAGGATTACCGCTTAGGTGTCGCCACGCACACCGAGAATCACCAGCTCAACGCGACGATTGGGTGCGTTGCAGGCAATGCGCTGCTTACGCGAACCGCTATCACATTGCACAACGGGCTCGCTGCTGCCACGCCCGCTGGCCTGCACCAGGTCGCTCTGGATACCCAGTTCGACCAATGCACGGCGGACGGTCTCCGCGCGCGCCAACGACAAGCGCTGGTTGGCCTGGGCATTACCAATCGGATCGGCATGGCCCACGACCTCGATGCTCTCGATGGCCTGAGTCTGGCTACCGATCTGCTGGGCGATCTTGTTCAGTTCCGCATGGCCCTGAGCGGTCAGGTCTTTATAGGAACTCTTGCCGAAGTTGAACAACACATCGCTGCGCAGGCTCAACTTGGTCGCTGACTGGCACGGCACGGCGGCGCTGGCGCGATTGAGTACATGGGTCTGAAGGCGCAGGCCTTGCAGCTCCTGCTCGGCAGTCGAGCGAGCGAGCGCCGTGGGGACCTTGCTGGCACCACCCGCCGGGGCCTTGAGGAAGTAGCTCTTGCCACCGGTGAACTCGGCATAGGTTCCAGGATTGCGTTTTCCGGCGTACAGCGGTGCATCACCCTCGTAGGCTTCCAGTGAGTGACGGCCGGGAGCAAGGCAGAACACGGTGTAGCCTCCCGGCATCAACGCGCTTTGCAGTTCGCCATCGACATACACGTGATCCGCCTCACGGCCTTCGCCAAGGGCGCGATAAAGCACGACTTGAGCCTGTTCCGGTACCGCATTGGGAACCGGGCTGTAGGTGTTGCCGTAGATTGAATCGTTTTGCGCCAGGGCAGCCGAGGCGAAACCCAAGGCTACCACCAGGGCACTGAAGCTGGCGCCTTTGTGCAAGGGGCTGAAAAGAGAAAATGCCATTTGAAATACTCTCCAAACCCTCGCCGCTTGCACGGCGAGGTTTGCAATTGAACGGGAGGTGAGGCTGGAGCACGGAAGATTCCGCACTCCAGCCAGGGCTTAGGCGATCTGGTGTACTTGAACGTGGTCCTCGACCCACAGCTCACCAGTACCCGAGCTGTACACCTTGTAGGCATGACCATCGCTGCCGGTGGCGCTCGACTCGGTCCAGTCGACCCCGGTCTTGACTAGGTCGACGTTGCCGCTGGAGTCGCCATTGACTACCAGTTGCTTCTTGCCGTCCTTGAACATCAGGTCGGTTTCACCCATCCGCAGCACGTCGTCCAGCTTGACCGTCAGGCTATTGCCACCTTGCCCCAGGTCGAACTTTTCGAAGCTGATCACTTTGGTTTTCATGACCGACAGATTGATGTCCAGGCCTTGGCCATCGAACACCAGGGTGTCAGTGCCCGAGCCGCCGTTAACACCCAGGAAATCGGTGCTGACGATATGGATGAAGTCGTTGCCCTCACCGCCGTTGGCATAGTCCATGGTGCCGATGTTGACGATGGTGTCATTGCCAGCCCCACCCAGTAGGTAGTCATTGACCGGGTTGCCATGGTCGTCCTTGCCATCCGCCACCAGGTAATCATCACCATTGGTGTACTTCTTGGTGAACGAGTCGGAGGAGGAGTAGTAGACGTACATCGCTCCCGAGTCGTTGGCCGTGAAGTCGGCGTTGTAGGCACCCGTGGCGATATCCGCCATGCCATCGCCGTTCCAGTCGCCCATGGCCACGCCGTTACCCATTTCATAGCCGGCACCTTCGCCATACAGCACGAAGCCCTTGCTCGGATCGTTGACAACATCCTTGATCGACCAGATGGCTGGCAGACCATGCTCGGTGCCATAGACCACGTACACCGCACCGGCGTTATCGCCGTTACCCATGCCAGGGCGGTCGGCATAACGCGCACCGATGATGAAGTCATCAATGCCGTCGCCGTTGATATCGCCACCTGCACGGATACTCACGCCGAACCATTCGTCTACGGTGCTCTGCGTCCACTTGCCGGTGGCTGCGTTGTAGGTCGCCTTCTCGTTGAGGATGAGCGAGCCGACACTGGAGTCGAACGTCGGGTTGGTGTTGAACTGCGACGGTACACCGACGGTATTCAATGCATCGAGGTTGATATCGCTGGTGTAACCCCCCGCCTTGCCATAGATGACCCACACGCGGCCCGGGTCGCCCGGCTCCGAGTAAGGCGCACTGATCGCAAAGTCACCAATGCCATCGCCGTTGATATCGCCCAACGCAGTAATGGTGTTGGTCGAGTAGTCCTGGCGCGTCGAGCCAAGCCACTCGTAGTGCTGCGCATTGATGCGGATGCCCTGATCCAGGGTCAGGTTGTTCAGGTCGAGCGAAGCCCCCAAACCACCCTCTTTCCCATAGACCAGGTAGGCGGTACCCGCGGAAGCACCGTAGCCCTGCGACATGATGTTGTTGGCACGCGGGTCGGCGATCACGAAATCGTCGATACCATCGCCGTTGACATCGCCGACATTGTTGATCGAGTCGCCAAGGTCGACCCCATTCACCTGCGACGAGTTAGTGACCGTGCCAGTGAACGAGTTGATGATCATCGTGCCGTTCACGCCAGCCGGGAAGTGCGCCCAGGTCTGGTTGGAGCCGGTACCAGTGGCCGGGTTGCTCCAATCCATGGCGATGTTCTTGTTGACACCGGCGCCGCCGTACAGAACGTAACCAGCACCACTGTTATTCGGACCCGCCTCGCGGTTGCCGAACAGCAGGTCCGAGTAGCCATCACCATTGAAGTCGCCACCACCACCGACACCAACACCGTTCCAGCTGTCGTTGCCTGGCGCAGAGGGGTTATTGGGGTTGACGCCCGAGTTACGGATCACGAAACCATGGGTATTGTCGCCAGCATCGATGGTAGCCAGGTCCACCGTGCCTGTACCCCAGCTGTTGTTCGGCCCGCCAAAGATCACATAGATCTTGTCCGGCCAGTGCGAGGAGATGATGACGTCCTTGTAACCGTCGCCATTGAAGTCCCCCAGCGCGTTAATGCCGGTACCCATGATGTCGCCGTTGTAGGCGCCGGCAAAGAAGATGCCCTGGTCAGGTCTCAGGTTGGTGATGGTGTTCTGGTCCAGCACCGGCAAGCCGTTCTCGCCGCCGAACAGAACCCATGCACCACCGTTGTTGACTCGACCCAAGGTATCGGAGTTACGTGCGGACACCAGAAGGTCATCGTAGCCGTCGCCGTTGAAGTCACCGATGTTGACTACGTCCCAGCCGAACTCAAAGCCTGCCTGCTTGGCACCGTAATAGTGCTGCGGTGAATCCTTGGTGATGGTCAGGATGTCGTTCTTGCCATCCAGCGAGCCAACATAGCTCGGCGAAGCGGTGACACCGGACGCCGTCGTCACCACAGCCTTCAGCAGGTAGTCGCCTTCGTGCAACGACCACAGGTCGGCGCTCCAGGTACCATCGCTGTTGACCTTGATGCCTTGCCCGTAAATATCCTCACCGGGATCGATCTGGTTGTTGCCGTTCTTGTCCCAGAACAGCGTGACGGTAAGATCCTCGAACTTGTGACTCCCCGCCTGCACCGTACCGTTGATCGTTGGCGTCATGATCGAGGTGATGTTATCGGTGTTGGACACGCCGTTGTCGCTGGCGGGATCCAGGGCGAAGGTCACCTTGTTGGTCGGCTGCGAGTTGTCGATGACAACCTGCTGAGTCGTCACCTGACCGGCAATACCCGCCTCGCTGACGACGCGCGCCTCGAAGGTATAGGTACCATCCGCCAGGGACACAGACCTGTTGTCATAACTCCAGCGCAAACGATCATCGCTGAGGGTGGCGTCCTTCCAGGTTACCCCTCCGTTTGTGGAGAACTGCACCTTCTGCCCAGACTGCAGCGCACTGTCGATTGTGCCGTTGATCAGCAGCGTACGGTCTTGAGTGACGAAGTCATGGTCAGAGAAACCGGTATCGTCGGAGATACCTGTAATGGTGGCGAAATTAGTCGGCGTCGTCCCATCCAGTATGATGCTGTACTTCGCACTCGGGGCGGTGACATTGCCTGCGGGATCGGACTCCACTGCGGTTAGGTCATTCAGCCCCGACACCAGCGCAATCACAGGCTGCATCGACCAATGGCCACTTACATCCACGATGGCCGTGCCGATCCGATGGTTATCGGTACTGTCCTTGGCATACACAGCGATAGTATCCCCGGCCGTGCCGGTACCACTGATCACCGGACGGAAATCGTCAGTGATACCACCATTGAGAATGTTGCCGGTGGCATCACCCACACTGTCCAGCACGCCAGTAATAGCCAGCTTGCTGTAGTCCGGCGGGGTGTAGTCGGTGGTGAGGCTGAAGACATCCGACTTGATGCTGGTGTTG